>NZ_JAKDLO010000324.1 GCF_030452765.1 Intrasporangium sp. | reverse complement strand
TGCGGGCAACCTGATGAACGCGAACCCACGGCATCCGTCAGATGCCGCAGCGGGGTGGGTCAGCCTGCGACGTTCCAGAGCATGCGGGCCCGCTCGGGCGCCGTGGTGCCACCCCAGATCCCGAAGGGCTCGGGAACGCTGAGCGCGTGGCGCAGGCACTGGGCCACGACGGGGCAGGCGGCGCAGACCGCCTTGGCTGCCTCGGTCTGGTCGTTGCGGGCCCGGCGCCCCTGGTCGGGATCGTCGGTGAAGAACGCCTCGACGTCGCGGCCGCGGCACAGACCCTGCTGCTGCCACGCGTAGTTGTCGAGGATCGGACGAGGGAGGCGGGTGACGGTGCTCATGGTTCCTCCGGCTGGACTGAGATGGAAGGCGCCTTGTGGCGTGACGCCAAACTTACGCAGAAATTACGCAACGCACAAGAGGTCGGTCCCGCCTATGATTGAAATGTCGTCAGGATCACGTTCGTGGCCGAAGTTCCTGCTGACCGCGAACCGAAACACCGTGACACTGCGGCTGGAACCGACACTGGATGTGGTTGATGAGTGATGAGGAGCCTGCGCCGCATCGCGGCCCTCGCCGACGCAACTCGGTTCCCGAACTCGCCTGGCCGGTCGGCGCAGTAGCTGAACGGCTGGGGGTGTCGGCGTCCACGCTGCGGTCGTGGGACCGTCGCCACGGCATCGGCCCCACCAGCCGCACCGACGGTCGGCACCGCCGCTACTCCGAGAGCGACATCCGCCGGGTAATGCTGATGGCTCGACTGACAGCGCACGGCATCCCGGCCCAGGCGGCCGCGGCCGCGCTCGACGAGATGGATGACGAGGCGGTCGCCGAACGGTTGCAGGGGGGTGCGCCCGCGCCGGGGCCGATGCGCAACGATGCAGAACCGGCCTCCCCCACTTCGCTGATGTCCGGGGCGGGGCGCTCGATGCGTACTCATCCCTCGCAGGTACCGGCCGACGGTGCGCCCCCCCAGGCTCGGATGGTCGAGTCGATCGTCTCCGCCGCCACGGCGCTCGACGGGCAGGGGCTGTCCGCGATCTACCGTCAGAGCCTGCGCCAGCACGCCGTGGGCGACGCGTGGAGCGACATCTTCGTGCCGGCACTGAGTCGTATCGGTGAGCTCTGGGCCGACGGCGAGGTCGGCATCGAGGTCGAGCACCTGGCGAGCGAGATGCTGCAGACCGAGCTGCGCGGAGTCTCCCGCGCGAACCGGCTCCGGCTTGTCGGGCCTCCCGTGGTGCTCGCCAACGCCGACAACGAGATGCACCACCTGCCGCTGCTGGCGCTCGAGGCCGGGCTGGCCGGGCATTCGGTCGCCACCTTGTTCCTCGGACCCAGGCTGCCCACCGAGTCGCTCGTCGACGCCCTCGTCCAGACCAAGCCGCGGGTGCTCTTCCTCTGGGCATCCCTGGCGCGGCGGCACTGGGAGCCGCTCTGGGACGGTCTTCAGACGGTCGACTGGCCACTGACGGTGGTGATCGGCGGGCCCGGCTGGCCCGAGCATGTCGCCCACCACAACCCGTACGTCACGCTTGACCGCGTCGCCGACTTCTCGTCGGCCCTGCGGGTGCTCGTGGCTGCCAACGGCGCAGACACCGACGGCGTTGGCATTGTGCAGGGCGACCGCCAAGGCCCTGACGCGACCTAGACCCGACGGCCCCGGCAACCTTCGCAAGAAATGTCAGGCCGTCTGAAAAAAGTTGCAGCCCAGCTCTAGCGCGTTGTCGCCCGTCTTCGCTAGGTTTCACCCGTTGTCGTCGGTGCCCGATATCGGGAGTTTCCGCACGGCCCGACACGAAGGAGTGCCGCATGCGTCGCCGATCCCTCTTCTCTGCTGCCGGGGCCCCGGCCCTGGTCGCCGCCCTCATCGGTGCGGTACTCACCGTTCCGGTGGCCGGCGCGCCGAGCGCCAACGCCGTGGGCGGGGCGGTGGTGGCGGCCGACGCCCCGCGCACGGCGACGATCGCGGGCTCGCTGCAGAGCGAGCTGGGGTGTGCGGCCGACTGGCAGCCCGACTGCGCGGCGACCGACCTGGCGCTGAAACCCGGAACGGCCAGCTACGCAACGACGTTCACCGTGCCGGCGGGCTCGTACGAGTTCAAGGTCGC
>NZ_JAKDLO010000323.1 GCF_030452765.1 Intrasporangium sp. | reverse complement strand
TCCGATGAGCGTCAGCAAGCACCGACCCGGCAGACATCGTTCACGCACGCTGCGGCTCCTGCCACTCCTGCTCGCTCCCGCGATCGCGGCTGCGCTCACCACGGTGGCCGCCCCCGCCGCGGGTGCGGCGGGTGCCGCGGGTGCGGCGGGTGCCACGGGTGCCACGGGTGCCACGCCCGGCGCGGATGGCTGGCACTGGCCACACGGAAACAAGCCGCTCTACGTCGAGCAGGACCTCGCTGTCAACGGGCAGGGCGGCTTCCCCAACTACCGCATCCCGGCCCTGACCGTCGCGCCGGGCGGCGACGTGCTGGCCTCCTACGACGGGCGGCCGACGGGGATCGACGCGCCTGGTCCCAACTCCGTCCTGCAACGCCGCAGCACCGATGGCGGGCGCACCTGGGGCGAGCAGACGGCGGTGGCGGCCGGTAAGACGACCGACCCGATCAAGGGCTACTCCGACCCGAGCTATGTCGTGGACCGCAGGACGGGTACGATCTTCAACTTCCATGTGTACTCCCAGAAGCAGGGCTTCTTCGGCAGCCAGCCGGGCACCGACCCGGACGACCCCAACGTGCTGCACGCCAACGTCTCCAGCTCGACCGACGGCGGCCACACCTGGAGCCAGCGGACCATCACCGCGGACATCACCCCCGACCCGGGCTGGCGCAGCCGGTTCGCCGCATCCGGCGAGGGCATCCAGCTGCGCTACGGCCCGCACGCCGGTCGGCTCGTCCAGCAGTACACGATCATCAACGCCGCCGGCGACTTCCAGGCGGTCAGCGTCTACAGCGACGACCACGGCGCGACGTGGCAGGCGGGTGAGGCCGTCGGCACCGGCATGGACGAGAACAAGACGGTCGAGCTGTCCGACGGGCGGGTCATGCTGAACAGCCGCGACTCGGCCCGCAGCGGATACCGCAAGGTGGCCATCTCTCGCGACGGGGGTCAGACCTACGGCCCGGTCACCATCGACCGTGCCCTGCCCGACCCGGCCAACAACGCCTCGATCATCCGCGCGTTCCCCCATGCCCGCAAGGGATCGGCGCGCGCCAAGATCCTGTTGTTCTCCAACTCGGCCGACCAGTCGGCGCGCCGCCACGGCACCATCCGGATGTCGTGTGACGACGGCAGGACGTGGCCGGCATCGAAGGAGTTCCAGCCCGGCTCGATGTCGTACTCCACGCTCACGGCGCTACCCGACGGCACCTACGGCCTGCTCTACGAGCCCGGGACCGGCATCCGCTACGCGAACTTCAACCTGGCCTGGCTGGACGGCCTCTGCGCGCCCCTCACCGCATCCGACGTCGCGGTGGACGCGGGCGGCTCGGTCACCGTCCCGGTGACCGTCGACAACCAGACGGGGCAGTTCGTGCTGCGCCCCAGGCTGTCGGCGCAGGTCCCGGCGGGGTGGGCGCAGCGCGGCTCCATCGGCCTGCTGTGGCCCGGACGGAGCACCACGGGGTCGGTGCGGATCGAGGTCCCAGCCGACGCGACGCCCGGCCGTTACCAGGTGCCGGTCGTGCTGGAAGGCAGGTCGGGGAAGTCCTCGACCACCATCACGGTGACGGTGGGGCTGCTCGACCAGAGCGTGATGAAGGTCGTCGACGTCGACAGCGAGGAGACCGCGAAGGAGGACGGGCGCGCCGCCAACATCCTCGACGGCAACCTCTCCACGTACTGGCACACCCAGTGGTCCGCCCCCGTCACGCCGGGCTATCCGCACCACGTCACCGTGGACCTCGGCGCGACGCACGAGGTCTCCGGCATCCAGTACACCCGACGCCAGAACAGCACCAACGGTGCGATCGACGCCTACGAGGTCTACACGAGCGAGGACGGCGCCACCTGGGGCGAGGCCGCAGCGAGCGGCCGGTTCACCTCGAGCGGGGCCGCGCAGCGCGCCACGTTCGCACCGCGCAGCGCCCGCTTCGTCAAGGTGGTCGCGTTGTCCCAGCTCAGCGGCCAGCCGTGGGCCACGATGGCCGAGCTCAACGTGGAGGGACACCGGTAGGCACTATTGCCGCCCGTTCCATGCGTCCACTAGCCTTTCGGGAGCGAGTACCCGCTTCCGTTTCGCAACTCACACATTGGCGTTCCGGGTCAGGACCTGTTCTAGG
>NZ_JAKDLO010000019.1 GCF_030452765.1 Intrasporangium sp. | reverse complement strand
GTTCCGCCAGATTGAGCCGATCCCTCGAACTAGACTATTGCCTGGGTGGGAGGTCTCCATGTCCAAGACGATCAGCATCGGCGAGTTGCGGCAGAATCCGACACGCATGCTTCGCGAGGTCAAGGCCGGCGCCATCTACACGGTCACCGATCACGGCGAGCCGATCGCAGAGATCGGCGCTCGGCGGCGGCCGCGTTGGGTTCTTGGCGACGAGATTGACTCGCTGCTGCGCGAACTGGGCGCCGACGAGGCGTGGGCCCGGGAGATCGCGAATGAACGCGCGGCCTTCGACGTCGTCGACCCCTGGGAGCGCATCGAGTGAAGGCGCCTCGACACGAACCTGCTCGTCGCCGGAGCGCTCTCACACCACGACTACGAGATTGCGGTGTCTTCGTTGTCGTGGGCCGAACTCGGTTACGGCGACCGCAAGGTCACTGACCCGGTCGAACGGGCGCGCCGCGAGTCACCAATCGGTCGCCTTCGGGCCGTGCTCGGCTCGGGCATCCCCTTCGATGATGCAGCCCGCGGACGCCTATGAAACGGTGTGCGGGCTTGTCCTGGCAGGGGGTCGTGAGGTCCGGGGCCGGGCGATCGACCTCATGATCGCGGCGACTGCCGCGGCACAGGGCGCCGTCGTGATCGCCCGCAACGTCGATGACTTCATCGGGCTTGGATGGTTTCGTCATCGTCGTTGCCGCCTGACGGCGGCAGCGGGTCATCGCATCACCACGCACCCCCGTATGACCGGCATCAGTCGTTGGCCGTTGAGAAATCGGGATGTCGGGCCGACCGACGGGCATCGGCACCGAGGTCTTGGCGCCTGCCTCATAGACTGCAGGCAGGAGGCGATCACAGTGCACGAGACGAACGTGAGCGCGCTGATGGAGCGGGAGCACCACGAGATCGACCAGGCCATCGAGCACTTCGTGGCGGGCCTGAGCGAGGGCAAGCTGCGTCACAAGGACCTGGCTCGGGCCGGCGACCTGCTCAAGCGGCACATCTACGTCGAGGAGGAGCTCATCTTCCCGACCCTGCGGGCCAAAGGCATGCTGGCGCCCGTCCTCGTCATGCTGCGCGAGCACGGCGAGATCTGGCGGACGCTCGACGCGCTCGACCTCGAGGTGGGGCCGGGCACGGCGGCCGAGTGGGTGCCGGACCGCTGTCACCAGCTGCTCCGCCAGCTCGAGACCCACAATGGCAAGGAGGAGCCGATCATCTACCCGCAGGCGGATGCCCTGCTGACCGACGAACAGACGGCGACCGTGCGTGAGTT
The DNA here is from genome assembly GCF_030452765.1 of Intrasporangium sp. Lineage (GTDB taxonomy): Bacteria > Actinomycetota > Actinomycetes > Actinomycetales > Dermatophilaceae > Intrasporangium_A. The sequence continues at coordinate 34,896 of NZ_JAKDLO010000019.1, read as the reverse complement.
CCTGCACTCAGGCACGATGCCGCTCGACTGGGTGTGCGCCCAGGCGCCCAACGGCTGAGTGGCTCGATGACGATCCACTCCGAGCATCCCTTCCTGGCCGCCGAGGCCGACCGCGACCCCGTGCGGCGGCTCCGGGGCCGGCTCGGCGCGACGGTGTCGCTGTGGACCGCAGGAGCCGGCGCCGAGCGGGCCGGCCTCACCGTGTCGTCCTACCTGATCGCACCGGGGGAGCCGGCCCACATCCTCGGCCTGCTCCAGCCGGAGTCGACTCTCCTCGAGCGGCTGCTCGACACCGGCACCGCGGTGGTGCAGCTGCTCGAGTGGCGCGACCGAGAGCTGGCCGACGTCTTCGCCGGGCTCTTCCCAGCCCCCGGCGGGGCCTTCCGACGCGGCACCTGGGAGCAGAGCGAGTGGGGGCCGGTGCTCGCGACCGCATCGGCCTGGGCGGGTGTCCGGCTCGCCGACCCGGCTGATTCAGCAGGCCATCGGGCCGTCGGGTGGTCCGACCTCGTCGACACGGTGATCGAGTCCGTCGTCATCGGTGAGCAGGACCAGCCCCTGGTCCACCGCCGGGGACGCTATGTCAGGCCCGCGACCTGACGACGCGCCCCCGGTCACTGCTCGCTGGCTCGGCTCGGATGGACGTCCCTGCGCACGCTGAGCATCGGCCCGAGGCCACGCCAGGCAAGGTCCGTCAGGACGCCGACGACGTCGCCCCGCGGCAGCCGATCCACCGAGGAGAGCCAGTCATCGGCGACGGCCCGGACGGAGCCGACGAAAGCGATCGCCCACAGGCGGGCCCGACGTGGGTCTCCCTGCAGCGGGACGGAGGACAGGAGCAGGTCGACGACCCGGTCCGTCGTCGCCTCCACGGGATCGTCGGGCAACGGGGTCTCGACGAGCGGCCGGTTGACGACGAAGCGGTACACCTCGGCATCCGACTCGACGAGCGACAGGTAGGCCTCGACTGTCGAGGCGACGGCGACGCGCAGGTCGTCGGTGGCGCCGGTCGCGGCCAGCGCAGCGGACACGTGGCGGTACACGCGCTGGTCGATCCGGTCGGCGACAGCACGGTAGAGCCCGGCTTTGTCGCCGAAGTGGCGGTAGATGACCGTCTTGCTCGTCGCGGCGGTGCTCGCGATGTCGTCCATGCCGACGCCCGCCCCGTGGGCCCGGATCGCCCGGATCGTCGCGTCGACGAGCTCGCCGCGGCGCTGCTCGCGATGCGCCTCCCACCGGGTGTCGCGTCCATCCCGCGGCGCAGGCTCGGGCCTGTTCCCCGCTGTGGGTGTGGCCAGGCCCATGTACCCGAAAGTAGCAGCAACCGAGTGTATCGGCTACCGTGAGTATCGGTTACTGCATCCTTCCCTCATGACCTTCAGGAGCGTTCCATGCCGCAGACCAGTCCGCGCCCGCCCCGTCGCGCCGCCATCCTCGGCGGCAACCGGATTCCCTTCGCCCGGGCACAGGGCGCCTACGCCAAGGCGTCGAACCAGGACCTGTTGACCGCGACCCTCGACGGGCTGGTCGCGCGGTTCGGGCTGGCCGGCGAGCGGATGGGTGAGGTCGCCGCCGGGGCGGTCCTCAAACACAGCCGGGACTTCAACCTCACCCGGGAGTGCGTGCTCGGCAGCAGGCTCGACCCGCACACTCCGGCCTATGACGTGCAGCAGGCCTGCGGGACCGGTCTCGAAGCCGCCATCCTCGTGTCGAACAAGATCGCCCTCGGCCAGATCGAATGTGGTGTCGCGGGTGGCACCGACACCGCGAGCGATGCCCCGATCGCCGTCTCCGAGGGCCTGCGCGAAACACTGCTCGAGCTCAACCGGGCCAAGAGCCTGCCCGACCGGCTCAAGGCCCTCACCGGGCTACGCCCCGGTGACGTACTGCCCGCGATCCCGCAGAACGTCGAGCCCCGGACGGGCCTGTCGATGGGCGAGCACATGGCCCTGACGACCACCGAATGGGGCATCACCCGTCAGGAACAGGACGAGCTCGCGGCGGCGAGCCACCAGCACCTGGCGGCAGCGTACGAGCGCGGCTTCTTCGATGATCTGGTCACCCCCTACCTCGGGCTGACCCGCGATGACAACCTGCGCGCGGACTCGACCGTCGAGAAGCTCGCCACCCTGAAGACCGTCTTCGGCAAGGGTGACGGCGCGACGATGACCGCCGGCAACTCCACCCCGCTGACCGACGGCGCCTCGGCGGTCCTGCTCGCCAGTGATGAATGGGCCACCGCGCACGGCCTCACTCCGCTCGCCTGGCTCGTCGATGCCGAGACCGCGGCCGTCGACTACGTCCACGGCGCAGAGGGCCTGCTCATGGCGCCGGCCTACGCCGTGCCTCGGTTGCTCGCGCGAAACGGCCTGACCCTGCAGGACTTCGACCTCTACGAGATCCACGAGGCCTTCGCAGCAACGGTTCTCACCGTGCTCAAGGCGTGGGACGACCCGACCTACTGCCGGGAACGACTCGGCCTCGACGCGCCGCTCGGCTCGATCGACCGGGGCCGAATCAACGTCACCGGGTCGTCGCTCGCCACCGGGCACCCGTTCGCCGCGACCGGCGGCCGGATCGTCGCCACCCTCGCCAAGCTGCTGCACGAGCAGAAGCAACAGGACCCGGAACGCACCGTCCGAGGCCTGATCTCCATCTGCGCTGCCGGTGGGCAGGGCGTCACCGCGATCCTGGAGGCCTGACCATGACAGACCTGCTCACGACCATCATCACCTCGCCCGTGGCGAAGAAGGCGGGAGTCCCGCAGCCGACCCCACTGCGACGGTACGAGCCGGGCGCGCCCGTTTGTGAAGGCCCCGTCCTCGTCACCGGCACGGGTCCGTATGCCGCTCAGCTGCGTGAGTGGGCCGGTCAGCTTGGTCTCGGGCTGGCTGTTGCGCCGGTCGAGGGTGCTGGGACGGCCGACCCGACCGCCGGCGCGACCAGCCTGAACGCCCCGAACGAGAAGGTGGGCGCGATCGTCGTCGACCTCAGCGACGCGACCGACCCTGGCGACCTCGCCGTGCTGCGGACCGTCGCGCCGTCCGTGAAGCGACTGCGGCCCAACGGCCGCGTCGTCGTCGTCGGAACCGACCCGGCCGGCCTGAGCGACCCGGCGCACGTCGCGACCCAGCGGGCCCTCGAGGGCTTCGTCCGTTCACTCGGCAAGGAGCTGCGGGCCGGTGCTACGGCGAACCATGTGCTGGTCCGTGGCGAAGCGTGGGACGGGCTACGGTCCGCCGTCGAGTTCTTCCTGTCCGGACGGTCTGCCTACGTGGACGGCCAGGTCGTGCGCGTCAACGACGCCGGCGGCGCGAACTCGGACATCCTGCGCCCTCTCGAGGGCAAGGTCGCCCTCGTCACCGGCGCCGCTCGTGGGATCGGCGCCGAGATCGCGGCCGTGCTGGCGCGGGACGGTGCGACGATCGTCGCCGTCGACGTTCCTGCCGCCGGCGAGTCCCTTGCCCGGGTGGCCAACGAGATCCGCGGCACCGCCCTGCACCTCGACGTCACCTCGCCCGATGCCGGAGCGAGGATGCTCGAGCACACCCGCTCCCGGTACGGCCGCCTCGACATCGTCGTGCACAACGCCGGAATCACCCGCGACAAGCTCTTCGTCAACATGGACGAGAGCCGATGGGACAGCGTCCTGCAGGTCAACCTGCGCTCCATCCTGCGGATGAACGAGGCCATCCTGCGCGATGACGGCCTCGGAGAGGGTGGCCGTATGGTGTGCCTCGCCTCGATCGCCGGTATCGCCGGCAACCGAGGCCAGACGAACTACGGCGCCAGCAAGGCCGGAGTCATCGGGCTGGTGACCTCGACCGCGGCGCAGGTCCGCGACCGGGGCATCACCGTCAACGCGGTCGCGCCGGGTTTCATCGAGACCGACATGACGGCGCGAATCCCCTTCGCCACGAGGGAGATCGGACGCCGGATGAACTCCTTGCAGCAGGGCGGCCTGCCGCGCGACGTCGCCGAGGCGATCGCCTGGCTCGTCCAGCCCGGGGCTGCCGCCGTGACCGGCCAGGTCGTGCGCGTCTGCGGCCAGAGCCTGCTCGGGGCGTGAGGAGATGACCCGCGAGATCATCCTCGACGGACCCCCGGACCTCCGGCGCATCTACGCGACGGCCGCCCTGAAGCGTGGCGCGGACCAGGACCGGCTACCCGACGTCCGGGTGCTGCGCCGGGGTGTCAGGGTCGATCGCGACAACCTCGCACGGTACGCCCACGCGTGCCGCTTCACGTTCAGCGACCGGCTGCCCCTGCCGTACCCACACCTGCTGGGCTTTCCGCTGCAGATGGTCGTCATGAGCCAGCGCGACTTCCCGCTTCCGCTCGTGGGCGCGGTGCACATCGAGAACGTCATCACCGTGGATCGGCCTGTCTCCCTCGGCGACCCGCTCGATGTGACCGTCTGGTCGGAACGGCTGCGACCCCATCCGAAGGGGCGCCAGGTCGACCTCGTGACGCAGGTCAGCGTCGGCGCCCAGGTGGCCTGGCGTGGGGTGAGTACCTACCTCGCGCGCGGCGATGAACACCACGACGCCGAAGCGTCGGAGCCACCGTCGCTCGCACCCCTCGAGGGTGTCGCGGCGGGGCCGACCTGGCGGTTCGGCGAGGACACCGGGCGGAGGTTCGCCGGGATCGGCGGGGACTGGAACCCGATCCACGTCCACGCGGTGCTTGCCCGGCCGCTCGGCTTCCCGACCGCGATCGCGCACGGGATGTACTCCTACTCGCGGTGCGTCGCAGCCCTCGCGCCGCGCTTGCCGGAGTCTGGCGTGACGAGTCACGTGTGGTTCCGCAAGCCGGTGCGGCTGCCCTCGACGGTCCGGCTGCGCACCGCGTTCGACGAGCGCCGAACCCTGTCGCTGCTCGAGGGGGTCAAGGGAGACCTCGACCACGCCGTCGTCGAACACACCTGGTAGCCCCTGATCCCAAGTGCACTACTGCACATCGAGCGTGCACCTCTCGTCATCGAGAGTGCACTTCTGCGGATCGAGAGTGCACTTCTCGTCGTCGAGAGTGCACTTCTTCTCGTCGAGAGTGCACTTCTTCTCGTCGACAGCGCATGGGTCCCGGTCTGCAATGAACAGTCGATCAGAACTGGCGCACCCTCGATCAGAACTGGCGCACGCTCGATGGGGACTGGTGCACTGTCGATGGGGACTGGCGCACGCTCGATGGGGACTGGTGCACGCTCGATGGGGATTTGTGCACGGTCGATGGGGATTTGTGCACTGTCGATGGAGAGGTGGGGTCACTCGTACAGGACGTACTCCGGCTCGGGCTTGAGGGCGAGCACCTGTTTCGGCGTCATAAGGGGGCCGAGGCGCCGATCCTCCTCGTAGAAGAGCTTGAAGCCGGGATGGACGGACTTGGGACGGCCCTTCATGACGGCCTTGTAGGTGTGCTCCTTCATCTCCTTGCTCCCGATGCCGTCGACCGACTTGATGATGGCGACCCCCGGGTGGGACCTGATCGCCTGCTGGTCCCGCACGACCGACACGGCGACCTGGTGGAAGACGAGCACCTTCTGCGGCAGGTCGTCCGCATCGACGATGCCGGACAGGTAGCGCGCCACCGAGTCGATCTCCGCGCCGCTCGTGTGGCCGTACATCCGCATCGGCACCTGCCCCGGCCCCATCCGCCACTCCGGGTCGAGCGCGACGCCGACATCGGGCTCCTTGAGCCACTTCGCGTAGGCCCTGACCTCGGTGAGGAAGTCGGCCCGGCCGGGCTGGATGTCGAGCAGGAGGATCCCCTCGACCTTGCGGGCCGCCTCGAGGTGGCGCGCGATGAGCTCATCGGAGCTCCTCGTCCGGTACATCCCGTCCCGCCCGGGGCTGCCCTGCACGACGGTCGCGATGAGCTCGAGCACCGGCAGGATCTCGCGTCCATCGGCGTAGGGCTTCGCGATCTTCTCGATCTCGCGGGCCCGCTCGTCGAGATCGCCGATGCCAAGCCTTCCGAGCGCAGCCGACCCGGGATGGCCGGCGAACCCGACGAGGCGGTAGTGCGGGAAGACCGTGCGCCCACCTCTGGGCAGCTCGGGCGGCGGAGTCGGCGTCGGAGTGGTCTGGCTCGGCCCTGCCGGCGCCGAGCCCGCGTTGGACCGGGCTGACGCAGGCGACTGCGCTCGCGGCGGGTTGGACCCTCCCACACAGCCCGAGGCGAGCAGGAGGGTGAGGAGCGCCGTCGCGAGGATCAGCAGGCGACGTCTCACACACACCTCCGCAACCCGGGACCATGCCCAACGACCGAACCCGCCAGCCCGACCCTGACAACCAAGACCCGCACCAGCGGGTCCTGACAGCAGGGTACGTGCCGCCGCACGGCTGCGCGGCCCGCCACGCGCAGTGGATACGCTGGCCGGGTGCCGCGGTGAGCGGCATACCCCATCTCATCACGCAAGGAGTCACACCCGTGCCTGCACAGATCACCGTCACCGCCGCCGGAAGCGAGCGATCGGTGCCGGAGCAGACGACGGCGGGCGAACTCTTCGAGGGCCGGCGCGAGGTGGTCGTCGCCCGGGTCAACGGTGCGTTGCGCGACCTCTTTCACGTCCTCGCGGACGGCGACCTCGTCGAGCCGGTCACCATCGGCAGCGAGGACGGGCTCGCCGTGCTGCGCCACTCGGCCGCGCACGTCCTTGCGCAGGCCGTGCAACTGGTCAACCCGGACGCCAGGCTCGGCATCGGGCCACCGATCCGCGACGGGTTCTACTACGACTTCGACGTCGACGAGCCGTTCCAGCCGGAGGACCTCAAGGCACTCGAGAAGGTCATGCAGAAGATCGTCAACGAGGGGCAGACCTTCGCCCGGCGGGTCGTCACGGATGCCGACGCGCTGCGTGAGCTCGCCGACGAGCCGTACAAGTGCGAGCTCGTCGGCCTCAAGGGGGGCGCCGGCGAGGCGGCCGAGGGCGCGGGCGTCGAGGTCGGCGCGGGGGAGCTGACGATCTACGACAACCTGCGCCGCGACGGCACCCGCGCGTGGGCAGACCTCTGCCGCGGACCGCACCTGCCGAGCACCAAGCTGATCGGCAACGCCTTCAAGCTCATGCGCTCCGGTGGCGCCTACTGGCGTGGCTCGGAGAAGAACCCGCAGCTGCAGCGGATCTACGGCACCGCCTGGCCGAGCAAGGACGAGCTGCGCGCCCATCTGGACAGGCTTGCCGAGGCCGAGCGGCGCGACCACCGCAAGCTCGGTGCCGAGCTCGACCTGTTCTCCTTCCCCGACGAGCTCGGCTCAGGCCTCGCCGTGTTCCACCCCAAGGGCGGGGTCATCAAGCGCGAGATGGAGGACTATGTCCGTCGCCGCCACCTCGAGGAGGGATTCCTCTACGTGGGCACGCCGCACATCAGCAAGGACGGCCTGTTCCACACCTCCGGGCACCTGCCGTACTACGCCGACACGATGTTCCCGCCCATGCACCTGGAGGGCGCGGAGTACCGCCTCAAGGCGATGAACTGCCCGATGCACAACCTCATCTACTCCTCGCGGCAGCGTTCCTACCGCGAGCTGCCCCTGCGCTTCTTCGAGTTCGGGTCCGTCTACCGCTACGAGAAGTCGGGGGTCGTGCACGGGCTGACCCGGGTGCGAGGTATGACGCAGGACGACTCGCACTCGTACGTGACCCGGGAGCAGGCCCCTGCCGAGGTCAAGCACCTGCTCGACTTCGTCCTGTCCCTGCTGCGCGACTTCGGGCTCGACGACTTCTATCTCGAGCTGTCCACCCGCGAGACCGAGGGTGAGAAGAGAGACAAGTTCATCGGCTCGGACGAGCAGTGGGAGGACGCGACCGCCATCCTCGAGCAGGTCGGTCTGGACTCCGGTCTCGAGCTGGTCCCCGACCCCGGCGGCGCCGCCTACTACGGGCCGAAGATCTCGGTGCAGACTCGCGACGCGATCGGCCGGACCTGGCAGATGTCGACGATCCAGTACGACTTCAACCAGCCGGAGCGCTTCGGGCTGGAGTACCAGGCGGCCGACGGGTCGAGGCAGCAGCCGGTCATGATCCACTCGGCGAAGTTCGGCTCGATCGAGCGGTTCCTCGGGGTCCTCGTCGAGCACTACGCCGGCGCGTTCCCCGTGTGGCTCTCACCCGTCCAGGCGCTCGGTGTGCCGGTGGCTGAGGAGCACGCCGACTACCTGACCGGTGTCCTGGACCAGCTGCGGGCAGCCGGCGTGCGCGTCGAGCTCGACGCGAGCGACGACCGCTTCCCGAAGAAGATCCGCAACGCGAGCAAGTCCAAGGTGCCCTATGTCCTCATCGCGGGCGAGGACGACCGGACGGCCGGGGCGGTGTCCTTCCGGTTCCGGGACGGGTCGCAGAAGAACGGGGTGCCCGTCGCGGACGCCATCGCCGAGATCCTCCGAGCCATCGAGACACGCGCGCAGGTGTGAGGCCGGGCGACCCCGCGTCTCGCGGGGAGTCTCGTCGAGCCCTTGCGCGGTGCTCGGACCTGGGTACAATGGCAGGTACCGGACCGCTTTGCGCGGGACGACTTCCTCGCATCGCATTGGCGAACGAGGAACAGAAGGCCCGGGAACTCATACTTCCCGGGCCTTCACATACCTGTGGGCGGCGGCCCCGCGGCTCTCACACCCGCGGGGCCGAATGCTCGGCCCGGCTGGGCCACGCCGCGGTGGATGCGGCAGGATCGGAGAGCACCCTTCATCGGTGCGCACCCCGCGAGCAGGAGGTGCCCGTGTACGTCTTCCGGGATCGTGTCGAGGCTGGGGCCCGGCTGGGCGAGCGGCTGGCCCGGTTGTCCCTCGAGGATCCGGTCGTCCTCGGGCTGCCGCGAGGCGGGGTGCCGGTCGCCGCGCAGGTGGCCAGGCGGCTGAGCGCGCCGCTCGACGTCATCGTCGTGCGCAAGCTGGGCGTGCCCAGCCAGCCCGAGCTGGCGATGGGCGCCATCGGTGAGGGCGGCACCCGGGTCCTCGACGAGCGGATCGTGCGGGCGGCAGGGGTCGGCCCGTCCCTGCTGGCGCAGGTCGAGGACCGGGAGAGGGCCGTGCTCGAGGGCCGCGTCACCCGGCTGCGCAGCGGTCGCCCCGGCATCGATCTGACGGGCCGCACCGCCGTCATCGTCGACGACGGCATCGCGACCGGGGCAACCGCGCGGGTCGCCTGCCTCGTCGCGCGTGCGCTCGGCGCGCGGTGGGTCGTCGTGGCCGTCCCGGTGGGCCCGCCCCACGTCGAGGAGCGGCTGCCCGAGGCCGATCTCGTCGTCTGCCTCGAGCGTCCGTGGCGGTTCCGTGCCGTCGGCGCGGCTTATGACGACTTCGAGCCGACGAGCGACGACGAGGTCACCCGGATCCTCGCCGAGCCCACCTCCGAGCACCTCCCGCCGGACCCCGACGACGGTGGGGCCCTGCGATCTCACACATCGCAGGGCCCAGACCATTGAACACGCGAAACGGCCGATCTCCCAATCGACACGCTGCGAGGCGACCCGGGAGCACCCCATAAGATCGCGGGCATGACGGACCAGAACGAGGAGGCGTCGCCGTCGGTGCGCATCGAGAGCGTCGAGGACCTTGTGCACGTCGGCGACGGCTTCGAGCGTCTCTGGACACCCCATCGGATGGCCTACATCGTGGGGGAGAAGCCCACCGACGAGGCCGGTACGGGCTGCCCGTTCTGCACCGCCCCGAGCCGGGACGACGCCGACGGGCTCATCGTGTACCGGGGTGAGCTGTGCTACGTGGTGATGAACCTGTTCCCCTACAACCCGGGGCACGTCCTGGTCTGCCCCTACCGACACGTCTCCCTCTATCTGGACCTGACCGACGACGAGACCGAGGAGTTCACCGGACTGACCAAGCAGGCCCTGCGTGCCCTGCAGTCCGCCTCCGAGCCCCACGGCTTCAACCTCGGGATGAACCAGGGCGCCGTGGCCGGTGCCGGGGTGGCGGCGCACCTGCACCAGCACATCGTCCCGCGGTGGGCCGGTGACATGAACTTCCTGCCGATCGTCGGGCAGACCAAGGCGCTGCCGGTCCTGCTCGAGGACACACGCGCGCAGATCATCGCCAACTGGCCCGGTGCCGGTCAGTAGGCTGACGGCACCATGCTCAACCGTCTCATGCGGGCAACCATGACCAAGGTGCTCAGCCCGATCGCCCACGTCCTGCTCAAGCTTGGCATCAGCCCGGATGTCGTCACGAGCGTCGGGACGCTGGGTGTCTGCTTCGGCGCGCTGGCCTTCTTCCCACGAGGACAGCTGTGGGTCGGCGTGCTCGTCATCACCGCATTCGTCTTCTCCGACACCGTCGACGGCATCATGGCCCGCGCCTCCGGGCGGTCGACCAAGTGGGGCGCCTACCTCGACTCGACGCTGGACCGCATCGGCGACGCCGCGATCTTCGGCGGCCTCGTGCTCTACTACGCGGGCCGCGGCGACAACCCGGTCATGGCCGGCCTCGCCCTGGCCTGCCTGATCCTCGGCAGCGTCGTCTCCTATGCCAGGGCTCGCGCCGAGGGCCTTGGCTTCACCGCGAACGTCGGGATCGCCGAGCGTGCCGACCGGCTCGTCGCCGTCCTGGTCGCGACCTTCTTCGCCGACGTGTTCGACGTCTCACTGCTGCTCGGCATCGTGCTGGGCCTGCTCGGCATCGCCAGCCTCGTGACGGTCGTCCAACGCATGCTCGCCGTCCGGCGCCAGGCGCTCGCCGCGGGGGAGGTCTCGGGTTGATGCGTACACCCCTGGCCGGCCGGCTCACCGGCGGCGTGAGCGTCCTCGGCTTCCGCCTCGGGTGGTCGACGGTTCGCGCGATGCCGGAGCGAGCGGCATACGCCCTCTTCGACCGGATCGCCGACGTTGCGGTCCTGCGGGGCGGCAAGGGCGTCGGGCGGCTGCGCAGCAACTACGCGCGGGTGCGTCCGGAGCTGACGACGCGCGAGCTCGACGAGCTCGTCCACGACGGGATGCGCTCCTACATGCGCTATTACTGCGAGGCGTTCCGGCTGCCCTCCCTGACTCCCGAGCAGATCGACCGCGCCGTGACCACGACCGGGTTCGAGGAGCCGCGCGACACGTGCCGAGCGGGTGGCACCGCCATCGTCTTCGTCGGCCACCTCGGCAACTTCGACCTGGCCGCCGCGTGGTCCGCGCGCAACCTCGCCCCCGTCACGACGGTCGCCGAGCGGCTCAAGCCCGAAGAGGTGTTCCAGGAGTTCGTCGCCTTCCGCACCAGCATCCAGATGGACATCATCCCGCTGGAGGGCGGTGACGACCCGTTCCGTGAGCTGGTGCGCACCGCGAGGCACGGCGGACGCCTCATCGCGCTCGCGAGCGACCGTGACCTGACCGCGAACGGCGTCGAGGTCGACCTGCTCGGGCACCGGGCCCGGATGGCCAAGGGGCCCGCCCTTCTCGCGCTCATGACCGGCTCACCCCTGTATGCCGCTCGCGTCCACTACGAGAAGGCGCCCCGCGGCGCGGGGCTCGGCGGCTACCGCACCGTCATCGAGATCGGCCCCCGCCTCACGCCGCGCAGCGACGGCGGCATCGCCGAGCAGGCCGCAGACCTCGTCCAGCAGTGCGCCGACCACCTAGCCGAGACGATCCGCACCCACACAAGCAGCTGGCACATGCTCCAGCGGGTGTTCGTCGACGACCTCGACCCGGCGATGCGTGACCTGACGGCGGCGCCATGACGGCTGACACGAGGACCTCGCCATGAGGATCGGGATCGTGTGCCCCTACTCGTTCGACGTGCCCGGTGGGGTGCAGTTCCACGTCCGGGACCTGGCCGAGTACTTCGTCGGAGACGGCCACCACGTGTCCGTCCTGGCCCCCGCCGACAGCGAGACGCTGCTGCCCGACTACGTCGTCTCGGCGGGCCGTGCCACCCCGGTGCGCTACAACGGCTCGGTGGCCCGGCTCAACTTCGGGCCGGTCACGGCGAGCAAGGTCAGCCGCTGGCTCGACCACGGTGAGTTCGACGTGCTGCACCTGCACGAGCCGGTAACCCCGAGCGTCAGCTTCCTTGCGCTGACCGCCGCGAACGGTCCCATCGTCGCGACCTTCCACACCTCGATGATCCGGTCCCGCACGCTGCAGACCGCCTACCCGATCGCGCGCCCGAGCCTGGAGAAGATCGCCGGCCGGATCGCCGTGAGCGAGGACGCCCGCCGCACGGTCACCACCCACCTCGGCGGCGACGCCGTAGTCATCCCCAACGGGGTCTACGTCGACCGCTTCGCGCGGGCGCCGAAGCGCCCGGAGTGGGTCGGCACCCCCGAGCGCCCGACGGTCGCGTTCCTCGGGCGGATGTCCGAGCCCCGCAAGGGCCTGCCGGTCCTCGCCGCGGCGCTACCGGAGGTGCTGCGGCAGCTCCCGGGGCTGCGAGTGCTCGTCGCCGGCCCAGGCGATGTCGAGCACGTCACCGCGGGCATGCCGCCCGGGGTCGCTGCCGCCTGTGAGTTCCTCGGGCCGGTCTCCGACGAGGACAAGGCCGCCCTTCTCGCGTCCGCCGACGTCTACGTCGCCCCGAACACCGGCGGTGAGAGCTTCGGCATCATCCTCATCGAGGCCATGTCAGCGGGCTCCTGCGTGCTGGCCAGCGACCTGGCTGCGTTCTCTCGCGTGCTCGACGGCGGTCGCGCCGGACAGCTGTTCCGCAACACCGACCGGGACGACCTGGCCCGCACCCTGCTCGACCTGGTGCGTGACCCGGTACGCCGTGCGGTCCTCGCCGAGGCCGGTCGCCAGCGCGCCCGCCAGTTCGACTGGTCGGTCGTCGCGGCCCGCATCCGGGCGGTCTACGAGACTGTCATCGAGGGCCAGAGCCTGGCCTTGGCGCAGCCGACCACCCGGTGGAGCCGCTTCCTGCGAGGGGGGCTCGGCCGATGACCGGCACACTCACCTGGGTCTTCGCCGTCCTGTTCGTCCTCGTCGTGATCGCGTGGTACCTGACCTACACCGCGGCCCGGCTCGACCGGCTGCACGTGCGACTCGTCGGGACCGTCGCAGCCCTGGACGCCCAGCTCGTCCGACGGGCCGAGGCGTCCATCGAGCTGGCCAACAGCGGGCTCGTGGACGGGGCGACGGCGCTCATCCTGGCCGGCGCCGCAGCGCAGTCGCTCGAGGCCCCGGACGAGGACGGCGTCATCCGCGAGGCGATCGAGAGCGACCTGACCGAGGCCCTCGCCCTGGCGTTCAGCCCCGAGCTCGTCGAGCACCTGCGCGAGGCCGCCGGCCCGCTCGGGCAGGACTACCTCGACGGGCTCTCCTCCGCGTGCCTGCGCGTCCAGCTCGCCCGGCGTTTCCACAACGACGCGGTCACCGACGTCCGCCGGGTCCGACGTCAGCTGGCCGTGCGGGTCTTCCACCTGGCCGGGCACACCCCGATGCCCGTCACCGTGGAGTTCGACGACGCGGTACCCCCCGGACTGGATCAGTGACGCCCGTCGGACACCTGGTCCGGACGCGCACGGTGTCGCCGTACCCTTGGTGTGTTCCGTGAAACCTCTCACCGAGAAAGCAGGAGACCGTGAGCACCACTGGCGAGGCGGGCACCGCGCCCGTTTCCAAGACGGGCACCGGCACGACCCGCGTCAAGCGCGGCATGGCCGAGATGCTCAAGGGCGGCGTCATCATGGACGTCGTCACCCCCGAGCAGGCAAAGATCGCCGAGGACGCCGGTGCCGTCGCGGTCATGGCACTCGAACGGGTCCCCGCCGACATCCGCGCCCAGGGCGGGGTCTCCCGGATGAGCGACCCCGACATGATCGACGGGATCATCGCGGCCGTGTCCATCCCGGTCATGGCCAAGGCCCGGATCGGTCACTTCGTCGAGGCCCAGGTGCTGCAGAGCCTCGGTGTCGACTACGTCGACGAGTCCGAAGTCCTCACCCCCGCCGACTACGCCAACCACATCGACAAGTGGGCTTTCACCGTCCCGTTCGTCTGCGGCGCGACCAACCTCGGCGAGGCCCTGCGCCGGATCACCGAGGGTGCGGCGATGATCCGCTCCAAGGGCGAGGCCGGCACCGGCGACGTCTCCAACGCGACGACCCACATGCGTCAGATCCGCGCCGAGCTCCGCCGGCTGCAGAACCTGCCCGAGGACGAGCTCTACGTCGCCGCCAAGGAGCTGCAGGCACCGTACGACCTCGTCGCCGAGGTGGCCCGGGCCGGCAAGCTGCCCGTCGTGCTCTTCACCGCCGGCGGCATCGCCACCCCATCCGACGCGGCCATGATGATGCAGCTCGGCGCCGAGGGCGTCTTCGTCGGCTCCGGCATCTTCAAGTCTGGCAACCCGGCGCTGCGGGCCGAGGCGATCGTCAAGGCGACGACCTTCTACGATGACCCCGACGTCGTCGCCAAGGTCTCCCGGGGCCTCGGCGAGGCCATGGTCGGCATCAACGTCGAGGACGTCCCGCAGCCGCACCGGCTGGCCCAGCGCGGCTGGTAGACGAGGCGATTCGGGGCGCGCCGACTGTGTCGGATGGCGTGATCCCAATGGCAGCGCTCTGGAACTCCGGTAGGAAAAGTTATACCGTTGGTGTCATGAAGACAGCGATCAGCCTCCCCGACCAGGCTGCCGCGCGGTACGACCGCATCGCGCAGAGACACGGGATGACACGGTCGGAGTTCTACAGGCGCGCCGCCGAGATGTACGCGGACGAGTTGGCCGATACGGGGCTGACGGCGCAGATCGATGACGCGATCGACGCCGTCGGGCAGCCCGGCGAGGAGTCCGCCGAGCTGCGTCGAACGGCGAACGCCCGTCTTGTCGAGGTGTCGGACGAGTGGTGATCCGGCGCGGAGAGGTGTGCTGGGTTGACTTCGGCGAACTCAAGGGCAGCGCTCCCGCCAGGTGGCGACCGGCCGTGATCGTGCAGTCCGACCGCTACAACTCATCGCGCATCTCCACAGTGGTCTTGCTGCCGATCACATCCAACACGGCTCTTGCACGGCATCCGGGCAACGTGTTCGTCCCGGCGCTGGCCTCTGGCTTGTCGAAGGACTCGGTCGTCAACGTGTCGCAGCCGATGACCGTCGACCGCTCCGACCTCGATGACACTGGCGCGGAACTGCCCGACAGCCTGATGGACGCAATCGACGCAGGTCTCCGGCGGGTACTGGACCTATGACGCTCCTGCGGTGTATGCCCGTCTTGGACCGCAGCATCAACGTCGAAGCCGTGCCTGCCCCCACCGGCTCGCCGAGCGCGGCTCGGACGGCTTCACCAACCGCGACCTGCGCGAGCTGACCGGCGAGTTGCGCGGCATGCCAGCCGAGCAGATCACCGCCGGACCCTTCCGAGGGAGTGTGTCCGCGCACAGGTGCGCGAAAGCGTGAAAGCCGGTCTACGGCGTCGTTCTCTCTGACCTGCTACTTCGTCTCGCTCGGGTGGCTCGTGTGCACCTGCTCGAGGTCTGCGTTGCCGAGACCGGCGGCAAGAGCGGTCGCCGTCTCCTTGGACATGCGCTCGGCGAGCGATCCTTCGTCATCGAGGGTGACAGTGATGAGCTGTGCGGCGAAGCTCAGCAGGCGCGATCGGCCTTTCGGCCTCGCGCTGCGACATCAGCACCAGCGACTCGCCGTCTCGACGCGTCACCGTGACAGGGTGGTCCTCGGCCTCGGCGAAGACCTCGGCGGAGTGCTTGCTCAGGTCCGAGGAGCGCCGCGTCCGGGCGGGGAGGTCTGCAGCGATGGTCATCGTTCCATGCCATTCGGACCGTGTTCGGAAGTCCAGGATCCAACTCGAGTCCGCAATCGGATCCGTCGTGCTGTACAGGCCGACCGCTGCCACATGGTGGCCGGCAACCACGATGGCACTGAGGCTGAGAACTCAGCGAGAGGGTGGCTCGACCGGGTCGGTGATGTTCAGGCCCAGATGCCTGGCGACGGTCTTCATCGTCTGGTCGTGTGTCGCCACCGTGACTGGCTCTCCGATGAGGAGCGCCGTGGCCAGGTGCAGGGCATCGAGCGTCTTGACGTGGCGTTCGATGGATTCGGCGACGGTGTGTGTCTCACGGCTGATCTCGAGCATGCCGATGCGGTCGAGGAGCGGTGTGCCCTCGATGAGCGGCCTGTCGTCGCGCCGCAGAACGCGGATCACCTCCGTGCGCAGGAGACGAGATGAGACGATCGTTCCAGCGTCCTGCATCCAGGACTGCAGCCGTTCGCGCTCGGGAACATCCAGGATCGTGCGGAGGGCAACCGAGGCATCGAGGTAGACCAAGCCAGTGGGCACGAGTCAGTGATCCCCTCGTAGTTCGTCGATCAACGCATCGGCCTCATCCGCCGTGTACGTGGGCCCGCCCGGGAACGTCGGCCACGGGGCAGGCTCCGATGCCGGCGGTGTGTACCGCCCCTCGCGCTCCAACCGCGCCAGCGCCCTGTCCGTGTCCCTCATGATGCTGACCCGCCAGCGTGGCTTGCCCCGCTCGGTCACCACCACGTCGTCGGTTTCGGTGACCTTGTCGAGGACGGCGGCGGTCTGCTGATTTAGCTCGCGCTTGGTGACCGTTCGCATCCACCAAGTGTACTACGTATGTCAGACGTCAGACAGCCTGCGTTGGCTGTGGACCACCTGCCCGGGACAGACAGTCATCCCTTGGGGAAGGATACGAGATGGGCTGGATGATGCGGCTGCTCATGGGCAGGAGCACCCTGGCCCTGTGACCATCGGCAGCATCCCGTGCCTCGACCTCGAAGGAAGAAGATGACCACGCACTCACGACGGCACGTCCTGCTCGGCGGCCTCGGCCTGGCCGCGACCACGGCCCTGACCGGCTGCACCGGCTCGAGCCCTACCGGCGCGGCTCCGGGCGCGCCGCCTGCGGGACTGGTGGCGGCGATCCGTCAGCGGGAGGCGGCCCGGCCGCGCACCGGGCGCACCCGCGCCTACACCCTGCAGCCGCAGGCCACCCGGATCGACCTGGGCGGGCCGGTGGTGGCCACTCTCGCCTACGGCGACACGATCCCCGGCCCGGTCATCCGGGCCGACGTCGGCGACGAGCTCGCGGTCACCGTCCACAACCGGCTCGATGCGGCCACCTCGGTGCACTGGCACGGCATCGCGCTGCGCAACGACATGGACGGCGCCGCGCCGGCGACCCCGGACATCGACACCGGCGGCACGTTCACCTACCGGTTCTCCGTGCCCGACCCGGGCACCTACTGGGCCCACCCGCACGTCGGCATCGCGATCACCGACTACGGGCTCTACCTGCCGGTCATCGTCGACGACCCCGGTGAGCCCGGCGACTACGACACCGAGTGGGTCGTCGTGCTGGACGACTGGACCGACGGGGTCGGCCCCAGCCCGCGGGAGGTCCTCGACACGCTCCGCCAGGGCGGCGGCATGGGGATGGGCGGCATGGGCCACGGCGGCATGCCCGGCACGGCGACCGGTGGAATGGGGCATATGGGCAGCGGGTCGCCCGCACCGGGCGCGAGCGGGATGGGCGGGATGAGTGGTATGGGCCACGGGACCGGTGGCGGGAGTGACCTGCTGGGTGGGGACGTCGGAGACGTGGCCTACCCCTACTACCTGGTCAACGGCCGGGTCCCGGCCGCCCCCAGCACGTTCCGGGCCAAGCCCGGCCAGCGGATCCGGATCCGGGTCATCAACGCCGGGGCCGACACCGCCTTCCGCCTCGCGCTGTCCGGCCACTCGATGACCGTGACCCACACCGACGGCTACCCGGTGCAGCCCCGCCAGGTCGACGCCCTGCTGGTCGGGATGGGCGAACGGTACGACGTGACCGTCACCGCCGGGGACGGGGTGTTCGCGCTGGTCGCCCTAGCCGAGGGCAAGGACGGCGCCGCCCGGGCCCTGCTGCGCACCGGAAGCGGCGCCGCCCCCGAGGCCTCGCTGCGACCCGAACAGCTGCACGGCCGGGTCGGCACCGTGCAGCTGTTCACCGCCACCGACCAGGCGGCCCTACCGGCGCGGCCGCCCGACCTGCAGCTCCCGGCCCTGCTCGGCGGGGACATGACCAGCTACCGGTGGACCATCAACGGACGCACCTTCGATGCGATGCAGCCCCTGGGCATCACGGCGGGGCAGCGGGCTCGGCTCACCTTCACCAACCACACCATGATGTGGCACCCGATGCACCTGCACGGGCACACCTTCCAGGTCGTGCGAGGTGACGGGCAGCCCGGACCGCGCAAGGACACCGTGGCCGTGCTGCCGATGCGCTCGGTCGCCGTCGAGGTGCAGGCCGACAACCCCGGCTACTGGATGCTACACTGCCACAACGGCTATCACATGGATGCCGGGATGATGACGCGGCTGGACTACCGGAGCACGGACTCGTGATCCGGCGCCACCCCGCCTCGGCGGGCCCGTCACCGTGCACCGAAGGAGCCTGTGGATGAGCCCCACGCCCGGTCGGGACGACGCCCACGCGACAGGGCCGGGACGGCCGGGACGCACGCACTCGGGCCCCGCGTCTGCCCGAAGGTGCGTCAGGACGCGCGTGTCGAGCAACTACTCTCCTACCAACGCGAAACGACGGAGGCCGCAATGCTGGACGCGGAGCTGGACTCGCTGGCCGGACGACTCGGGGACGGGGTGCTCGTCACCGGCGAGGAGACGATGGAACGCTACTCGCACGACGACGCCGAGTGGGCGCCATACGGCAGGCCGGTGGCGGTCGTCCGGGCGAGGTCGACCGATGACGTGGCGCAGACGGTGCGCTGGTGTGCGGAGCATCGGGTGCCGCTCGTCCCACGCGGAGCGGGCACCGGGTTGTCGGGGGGCGCGAACGCCGTCGAGGGATGCGTCGTCCTCAGCCTGGAGCGGATGACGGAGGTCCTCGAGGTCAACACGGCGGAACGCTATGCCGTGGTGCAGCCGGGCGTGGTCAACGACGACCTGCGGGCCCGCGTCGCCACGGACGGTCTCTGGTACCCGCCTGACCCGGCGAGCTCACCATGGTCGACGATCGGCGGGAATGTCGCGACGAACGCGGGGGGCATCTGCTGCGTCAAGTACGGCGTCACCGGCGACTATGTGCTCGCCCTCGAGGTGGTCACCGCCCAGGGCGAGGTCGTCCGGGTCGGTCGCCGCACCGCCAAGGGGGTCGTGGGATACGACCTGTGCGCGCTGCTCGTCGGGTCGGAAGGCACCCTCGGCGTCGTCACCGAGATCACCGTGCGGCTACGGCACCTGCGTGCCCCGGAGCGCACGGTCGCGGGCTACTTCGACTCGCTGACCGACGCCGGCCGTGCCGTGGCGGCTCTCAGCGAGGCCGGGGTGATCCCGTCAGCGCTCGAGCTCGTGGACCGGTACTGCCTCGAGGCGGTCGACGCCTGGAAGCACATGGGGCTGTCCGTCGACGCCAACGCCGTCCTGCTCGGCCGGACCGACGCAGCCGGGGAAGCCGGAGACCTCGAGGCCAGGCTGATGGCCGACTGCTTCGAGAAGGGCGGGGCGAGCTTCGTCGGGATCTCCTCGGACGAGCAGGAGGCCGAGGCGCTCTTCGCCGCCCGGCGGCTCGCCTACCCAGCGGTCGAACGGCTCGGGCCGGTACTCACCGAGGACGTGTGTGTGCCGACCGCACACGTCCCCGAGATGCTGGGGCGCATCGAGCGCGCGGCAGCAGCGCACGACGTGCACATCGCCAACATCGCTCATGCCGGCGACGGCAACCTGCATCCGCTGATCATCGCCAAGCCGGGTGACGATGACGCGCAGGAGCGCGCCAAGGCAGCCTTCGCGGAGATCATCGAGGACGCGATCGCACTCGGCGGCACGGTGACCGGGGAGCACGGGGTCGGCATCCTCAAGCGCGCCGGTGCCGCCAAGGAGCTCGACCCGGGCGCCATCGCCTGGCAGCGCGCCATCAAACAGGCCCTCGACCCACACGGAATCCTCAACCCAGGCAAGGCGATTCCCTGACCCGGCGGCCCGTTCGCGGCTGTCCGGCCGCCACCCTCGCCCAGCGACCCACCTACCAGGGAGGCCCCGCCCCATGTCCACCAGTAGCTCCGACGTCGTGGAACGCGGCGGCCAGCTGGAGAAGCAGACCCTGCGCAAGGTCACTCGCCGACTCGTGCCCTTCATGGCCTTGCTCTACTTCATCAACTACCTCGACCGCACGAACATCGCCTTCGCGAAGCTCACCATGAGCGACGATCTCGGCCTCAGCGAGACGGCCTACGGCGTGGCCGCGGGCGTGTTCTTCATCGGCTACCTGATCTTCGAGGTGCCGAGCAACCTGGCGCTGCACCGCTTCGGGGCGCGCCGGTGGATGGCTCGCATCCTCGTGTCCTGGGGGATCGTCGCGACGGCGATGGCCTTCGTGCCCAGCGCTGGTTGGCTGTACTTCATGAGGGTCCTG
The DNA here is from genome assembly GCF_030452765.1 of Intrasporangium sp. Lineage (GTDB taxonomy): Bacteria > Actinomycetota > Actinomycetes > Actinomycetales > Dermatophilaceae > Intrasporangium_A. Next base: position 14,570 of record NZ_JAKDLO010000019.1, on the reverse strand, counting down.
CTCGGCGTGGCGGAGGCGGGCTTCTTCCCGGGCATGATCCTGTACCTGACGTACTGGTTCCCGGCCCGGCAGCGCGTGCGGATCACCGCCCTGTTCCTGACCGCGATCCCGCTCTCCTCGGCGATCGGGGCGCCGTTGTCCGGTGCGATCATGGAGTTCACCGACGGCGTCGCGGGGCTGTCCGGATGGCGCTGGATGTTCATCGTGCAGGGCGCCCCGGCAGTCATCCTCGGGGTCGTCACGTGGTTCTACCTGACCGACCGACCCGACCGGGCCAAATGGCTGACCAGCGACGAACGGACGTGGCTCAGCGACACCATGTCGACCGAGTCACACGTCGTGAGCCAGCACGGCTGGTCCGTGCGCCGGGCCCTGACCGGCGGGCGGGTCCTCGCACTCGCGGCCGTCTACTTCGGCATCGTCTACGGGCTCTACGCGCTCAGCTTCTTCCTGCCCTCGATGGTGGCCGGCTTCGCCAAGACCTTCGACGCGGACTACTCGCTCTACCAGATCGGGCTGATCGTCTCCGTGCCGTTCCTCGTCGCCACCGCGCTCATAGTCCCGTGGAGCCGCCACTCCGACCGGACGGGCGAGCGCACCTGGCATGTCGTGATCCCCGTCCTGGTCGCCGCGTTGGCGGTGCCTGCCGCGCTCTATCTCAGCTCGCCCCTGGCCGTGATGGCGCTCATGACGGTGACCGCCGTCGGAATCTTCGCGGCCCTGCCGGTCTTCTGGGCCCTGCCCGCCCAGTTCCTCGCAGGTGCCGGCGCCGCGGCGGGTATCGCGCTGATCAACTCGCTCGGCAACCTGTCCGGGTTCGGCGCACCCTTCGTCACCGGCTGGATCACCGATGCCACGGGCAGCTACCGACCGGCGATGTGGCTGGTCGGGGTGATCCTCGCCATCGCAGCCGCGATCGTGCTCGTCCTCCATCGGCGACCGCCGGCCTCGCGACTCGAGACGTCGAGCAGCTGAGACCGGGCGGCGTGGCGGTCCACCAAGCCACGCACCCAGGTATGCCGCCGAGCGGGCGGCTGCTGAGCGGCATACAGCGTGCGCGGCTTGCCGCACGGCAACGGAGCCTGTGACCATGGGTGGGTGACCAAGCGCATCCTGGCCGGCCAGCGGGCGGCCAGGCGACGGCGGCTGTTCACCGGGCGCAGCTCGCATCTGGAGCTGTTCCGCGGTGCGCTGGCCGATGACCTTGCACCGTTCGCGGTGCTCCAGGTGTACGGCCCGGGCGGGGTCGGCAAGACGGCGTTGCTCGACGCGTACGCCGACCTGGCGGAACAGACCGCCGTCCCGGTGCGTCGGATACCGCCGAATGACGGCGGGGTCTCCCGAGAGGCCTTCCTCGCTGCGCTCGGTTCGGTGCCGGGTACCGGGCGGGAGGTGCTGCTCGTCGACGGCTACGAGCGCCTGCTGCCCCTGGACGGCTGGCTGCGCACGGAGGCCCTGCCAGGGGTGCCCGACTCCTGGATCACCGTGCTCGCGGGGCGTCCGGAGCCATCGGTCGAGTGGCGCACCGACCCCGTGTGGCAGGGTCTGCGCCGGGATGTCGCGCTCCGCAATCTCAGCCCGAGGGAGTCGGCCGAGTTCCTCGCCGCGTGCGGGCTGGACCCAGGGCTGCGCTCCTGGGCAGCCGACGTGACCCATGGGCACCCGCTGGCGCTGGCGCTGGTCGCCGACCTGCTCGACCAGGGCGCTGCGCTGACCGGCGGCGCGCTGCCACCCGACGTGGTCTCGGCGCTGCTGTCGCGCCTCGTCGAGGCCACGCCCGACGCCGCCCACCGGCGGGCCCTCGAGGTCAGTGCCCTGTCTCGCGTGACGACCGAGCCGCTGCTGCGCGACGTGCTCGGTGCCGATGGGGCCGGCGAGGCGTTCGCGTGGCTGCGTGGCCTGTCGTGCATGGAGGCGGAGCCGGACGGGCTGCGCCCGCATGACCTCGCCCGGGACGTGATCGACGCCGAGCTGCGCTGGCGCGACCCGGAGACCTATGCCGAGGTGTTCCGGGCGGTGTCCGGGAACGCCCGGCGACGGCTCGCGCAGAGCCCGGCGGGCGACCGGCAACGTGCTGCGCACGACTTCAAGTACATCTACAAGAACCTGTCCGGCGTGCTCACCCCGGTGGACTGGGACACGTGGGGGCAGCACCGTCCCGAGCCGGCGCGGCCCGCTGACGGCGCGCAGATCGTGGACATCGCGGCTGGGGTCGGTCCGCAGACTGCGAGCGCGGCCTGCACCCGTCGCCGACGACGAACGCAGCGCCGGTGCAGGGCCTGGAGCACACGCTCGCCGTCGAGGACCTGTCGTGGGACTTCATCACGATGCCCATGCCCGGCCTGTGGGACGACTACTTCGACTATGCCGGGTATCCGCGTGCCACCGGTGCTGACTTCATGCTCGACGGCACACCCTTCGGCTGCTTCGCCCACGACTTCCGGCGGGTGCCGGCCAGCGACTGGATGACCGCAGTCACCGAGCGGGCGCTCGCGCGGTCTCCCGGGCCGGCCCGCCACGAGCAAGCACCACTGCTCGTCCTGTCGCAGCCGGACTTCCAGGCGGCGGTCCGGCGGGCGCTTCGGGACCTCGACCGGCCGGACCGGCTGTCCGTCAACCCGCTGACCCGGTCGCGGGCGGTGCACGAGCGGGCTGGTGACGGGGAGTCGCCCGAGGCCGTGCTGCGCGAGCTGCTGCGGGAGCAGACCGACGCGCTGGCGGCGGACGCGAAGGCGTTCCGGGCCGTCGACCGCACGTACTGGCACCGTTGCCCTTCCCAGGAGGCCGCGGCGCAGGTGCTCGGCTTGCCGTTCAGCACGTATCGGCGCCACCTCAGCCACGGGATCGAGCTGCTGAGCGAACGGCTCTGGAACCTCGACGTGTATGGGCGTCCGGTCGTTGACTGAGCAGGACCTGGTCTGGTGGGTGAGCAGTTCTCCGTCGCAGCCTTGCGTGCATGAAGCGTCGAAACCACGTCGACCATCAAGACCGAGACCAGGCGGTCGTGCTCGGAGCGGGCATCGCCGGCCTCGTCGCCGCCCGAGTGCTCTCCGATGCGTTCGACCGGGTCTGCGTCGTCGAGCGCGACCCGTCCACCTCGGTTGCCCCCGAGCGCCGGGGCGTGCCGCAAGGGCGCCACATCCACGCCCTGGCTGCCCGCGGGCTCGACGTGCTGGAGGAGCTGTTCCCCGGGCTGACCGCAGAGCTGACCGAGGCCGGGGCCCCGAGGATCGACCTGCTCGCCGACAACCGGCCGGTGTTCAGCGGCCACCGGCTGTGTCGCACAGCTTCCGGGGTGACGTCGGTGTGCCTGACCCGGGGGTTGCTCGAGGCCACGCTGCGCCGACGGGTGCAGGCTCTGCCGGGGGTCCGGTTCCTCGACCGGTACGACATCGGCGGGTTGGTCAGCGACGGGGGCCACCGTCGTCGGGTTGTCGGGGTCCGGGCGCTGGGCCGGCGCAGCGGCAGCGCCGAGCAGGAGCTTGCCGCGAGCCTCGTCGTCGATGCCACGGGCCGCGGCTCCCGCAGCGCGGTCTGGCTCGAGAACCTCGGCTACGGACGGGTGCCCGAGGAGCGGGTCACGATCGGGCTCAGCTACACCTCCGCACTGCTGCAGCCACCACCTGGTGGGCTCGGGGACGCGAACGGCATCCTGATCGCCCCCACGCCGCAGCATCCACGCGGTGCCGCGCTCCAGACTGTCGAGGGTGGGCGCTGGCTGGTGACCCTGATCGGTGTCCTCGGGCAGGAGCCGGCACTCGGGCGGCAGGGGTTCTTGGAGTATGCCGCTACCGTGCGGCCCTCCGACGTCCATGACGCGATCGGCGCGGCGGAGTTCCTCACCGAGCCGGTCCGGTTCCGGTTCCCGGCCAGCCGGCGGCGCCACTACCAGCGCCTGGCGGCGATGCCGGAGGGCCTGGTGCTCGTCGGTGATGCGGTGTGCAGCTTCAACCCGATCTACGGACAGGGGATGGCGGTCGCGGCAATGGAGGGACTCGCGCTGCGCGACGCGCTGGCCCGCGGCACCGTGGACAGCGCCCGGTTCCAGAGGTCGATCGCCCGGCTGCTCGACGCGCCGTGGGAGATGTCGACCGGTGGCGACCTGGCCTTCCCCGGGGTCACTGGCCGGCGGACCCTCACATCGCGGATCGGGAACGCCTGGGTCCCGCGCGTGCACGCGGCGGCCGCCAGCGACCCAGTCGTGAGCCGGACCTTCGTCAGGGTCGCCGGCGGGAAGGCCCGCCCCGAGGCGCTGTTCTCGCCCGCCCTCGTCGCCCGGGTGCTGCGTGCCCGGCTGGGCGGGATGGTCAGGGTGTCGGGCTGAGGCGTCATCGTCGGGGGAGCCAGATCCCTCGGCGGGGCCGCATGACCTGGGTGGGCTGGCTCAGGGGCGCTCGGGGGACGGGTTGGCGTTCGGGTCCGGGAGCGTTCGTCTCAACACGAAGGGGCGCCCGACGCTGGGGTGCCGGGGATGCCGCAGGCGAGTCCGAGGAGAATGCCTTCGCCGATGAGGCGCGGTTCGTCGGTGACCCGGCGCCATGGGAAGGGCGCGTCGTAGGGGTACTGCACGAGCACGGCTGGGCGGCCATCGAGGCTAGCGGTGCCGTTGCGGGCACTGACCGGGACGGATCGTCGGGGCAGCACCCGTGGCGCTTTGCGTCGGGTTTCCATCTCAGCGCTTGGTTTGCCTCACGCCGGGGGCGCGCGGCTGTGGTCGTTCACAGGCAGTGACAGGTCCGGTCAGATGAATAGCCCCAAGTGTTGATTTGGTCGCTGGTCACGTGTTGATCTGGCCGCGCGGAGGGCCTGCCCCAGCGCTCCAGAGCGCCTCGCCCAGCGCCGCGACGACGTGCGCATAGTTGACCCGCTCCTGCTCGAGCCGGACCGAGGTGCCGAGCCCGTTGTCGCGCAGGGTCAAGTAGACCGCCGCCTCGTCAGGAGTCAGGCGGTCCAGCTCGGACCGGGACGGCGTCGGGTCGGTCGTCCACTGGCTCTGATGAGCCCTGAGGGTGCCGAGGTCCATGAGCACGCTCCGCACGGCCGGTAGCTGGCTGCGCAGCCGGTCGAGGATGACGAACCCGTCGGTGTCGAGGTCGCCCCAGTAGACGACGTCACGCTCTCGCAGCCACGGCACCCGCCCAAGTCGGAGCACGTCGAAGCCGGCCCCGAAGAAGGCGACCCCACCCGGCACGGTCGGCAGCGCAAGGAAAGTCACCACGTTCTCGACGACGAGCACCCACCGGGCCGGCACCTCGAGCGTCGCGAGCTCCTCGACCCGGACAGACACGTCGGTGAGCCCACCGAACAGCGGTGTGCCGTCGAGCGAGCGGAGCCGCGTCATGGCTGGCTTGTCGCGGAAGCCGTAGCGCCGCGCGAAGTCCCTACCGGGAGAGCGCGACTCGTCGGCAACACCGGGGGCCACCGCGTCGAGCAGCTCCGCCAACAGTCCCCGATGGCCCTCGATGAACTTGGTGTCAACACCTGGCACGTCGATTTCGCGGAGGTATGCCGCTGTCCCGACCTTCGCGCGCAGCCACAGGACCGTCGCGAGCACCCTTGCCCACGAGCGCTCCTCGGCCAGTGCCCGGAGGGGATGCGCCGCGACCCAGTCGGCGATGGCCGGATGCGCGGCCGCACTGGCTGCGCACTGCTGCCGGAAGGCCGCGACCTGGTCTGATACGCGCAGCAGCCGCCACACCTGGTCGGGCTCGTCGAACCAGGCGACGGATGGCACGGCGTTCGCGCCGACGAGCCGGCCACCGACCGTCCGCGTCTCGACGCGGAACGCTGGGGACCTGCCTGCATCGGCGGCCTTGTGCAGCAACGCCGCCCACTCCTGAGCGGCGCCGAAGTCGGCCGCCACCTCGCGGGCGCTCGGCCCTCGCAGCGGCACCCGGATCGGCTCCCAGACGGCGCCCGGAGCAATTGCCCGCAGCAGCTCGCCCTTGTCCCACCGCCGCCGCAGCGCAGCCCGGACCTCGTCGACGGTCGACCACGTGCGACGACCAGCCGTCATGCCTCCCGGCTCTCAACCAGATCGGCGGCCCGAGCCAGCACCGCATCGGCCCGCTCACGCTGGTACTCCTCGATCGTCAGGTTGTGCAGCCGCGACGAGCGCCCGCTCGGGTTGTCGACGAAGCCGACCCGGCGCACGAACGGCTCGATCGTGTGGACCTTCTGCAGCGGCGTGACGACGAGCAGCTGCAACCCGAGCCGGGCAAAGAGCCGCAGCGCATAACGGGTCGACTCGTCCGACCCGCGGCCGAACGCCTCGTCGATGACGGCGAACCGGAACGTCCGGGCCGACCCTCCCGGCGCGTCGAGCCGGAACTGGTAGGCGAGTGATGCCGCGAGGATCGTGTAGGCGAGCTTCTCCTTCTGGCCGCCGGACTTGCCGTCGGAGTCGGCATAGGTCTCGTGCTCCTCGTCGGACTCGCGCCACCGTTCGGAGGCGTTGAAGACGAACCAGTTGCGCACGTCGGTGACCCGGGCCGTCCACTGCCGGTCCTGCTCGGCGAAGCCTTCGCGCCCCTGGAACCGGGCGATGAGCGCCCGCACCTGCTCGAACTTCTGCTCCGAGTAGAGGTCGTCCGAGTCACCACCGAGCACACCCTCGGTGCATGCCCGCAGGTCGGTCTTGAACTCCCGGATCTCGGTCAGCGGGGTCTGCACGGCATCGAGCCGGATGAACCGGTCGGTGTTGTAGTCGATGTCGCGCAGCGAGGCGTTGATCGTGCGGATCCGCTCGGTGATCTCCTTGGACTGCTGGAGCAGCCGGGACTGGAAGCCGGCGATCTCGCGGATGGTGTTCTGGTTGAGGAAGCGCTTGAAGTCCGCCTCGAACCGCGGCAGGTCGTCCCGGGCGACCCGGTCACGGAACTCCCGGAACTCCCCGGCCGCCTCGATGCTCGCGTCCATCTCGGTCGTCTCGGCCGGGTAGTCGCGGCGGAATGCGTCCATGGCGCGCTCGGTGCGTGACGTCGCGGTGCTCAGCCGCCTGGACAGGGTCGCCGACTGCTCGACAAGCTCGGCCCGCAGCTCCTCGACGACACCGGGCACCGCGCCGGCCCGCGTGACTGCCCGGGCCCGCACAGCGGCCGCCGCTCGCTCGACCGCGGCCCGGTCCTCCTCCTGCGCCCCGGCCAGGACCTCGCTGCCCCGGACCCGGTCCGCCTCGAGCCCGGCGAGGCGCCCCTCGAGACCGCCGATGGCCCGCTCGTGCCGGCCCCGCTGCTCCTCGGCCGTGGCGAGCTCGGCCTCGACGACGACCAGCCGGGCGTCGATCTCGGCGAGCTCCCGGGAGGCGTCGACGAGCAGCGCCAGCTCGCGCTCGACCTCGTGCAGCGCCCGCGCCGAGGCCCACCAGTCGATGTCCCGCACGTCGTCGACGACGAGGACCCGGGTCAGCGCCTCGCGGCGCTCGCGCAGCTCGCGCTGGCGCGCCTCGGCCTGCCGGATCACGTCGTCGACCTCGTTGAGCTCCTCCTGCACGCGGGTGCCACGCTCGATGAGGGCGTCCTGCTTCGCCTTGTTGTCCCAGCCGAGGACATAGCGGGACCGGTCGTCGACCCGGTGCCGGTCGTCCTTCTCGTGGCGGCTGCCCGACTTGACCTGCCCCCGCACGGTCACGGCCCGGCTCACCCGCCGGAAGTCGTCGAGGCTCTCGACGCACTCGTGCGCGGCCCGCGCGGCGAGCTCGGTCGCCAGCCAGGCGGCATACGGGCTGTCGCGCAGCTCGAGCTTCGCGGCGAGCGTGCCCGACGCGGGTGATGCCGGCTGGTACCGCTCGCCGACACGGACCCGGTGGTAGACGAGTCGGGTGCCAAGATGGTGGCCGTCGACCCAGTCGGCGACCCGTGCATAGTCGGCGTCGTCGACGATGATCGACAGCGCGAAGCCGCGGAGCACCCGCTCGGCCGCCCCACGCCAGCGGTCCTCACCCGGGCGCACCTGGACGAGCTCGCCGACGAACGGGACCCGGCCCTCGTCAACTCCCGTCTCCTCGCACAGTCGGTCCCGCAGGCTGAGCAGCTCGCGCGGGATGCTCGACCGTCGCTGGCGCAGGCTCACCAGCTCGTCGCGGATCTCGTCGGACTCCTCGCGCAGTCGGTGTCGGACGACCGCGTGCTCGGTCAGCCGGTCGCGGACCTGCTGGCCCTGCTCGTCGACGGTGGCCTGCACCTCGAGCGCGTCGCCGCGGACGCGGGCGAACTCGTCGCGGTCCGCGAGCGCGTCGAGCCCCGCCGCGGCGAGGTCGGCGCCCCACGCGCGGTGCCGTTTGGCGCGGGCTTCCTTCTCTTCGGTATGCCGCCCTCTGGCCTCCTCGAGAGCGCCGACCCTGCCGCCGGCGTGACCGGCACGAGCATCCCGCAGGCCCTGTTGCTCGGCGCGCAGGGTGGTCACGTCGTGCTGGGCGCGCTGGTGTGCCTCGCGCTCCCGGGCGAGCTCGGTCTCGCCCTGCGCCACCTCGTCGGCGAGCAGCTCGAGCGTGACCGTGGCAGCGGCATACCGGAGGGCTTGCTGGGCGGTGGTCGCGGCGGCGAGCTGCCTGCGGACCCGGTCGACGTCGTCGCAGCCGGCGACGATCGGCTCGAGCGCGGCGAGCTGGGTGCGGGCCTTGAGGACGGCGTCGTGCGCGGCGGTGAGGTCCTCGAAGTGGCCGATGAGCTTGCGGACGTCGGCGGCGGCGTCGAACGGCTCGAGCATGTGGGCGCGGACGAACTCGGTGAGGTTGCCGACGGACTTCATCGACACGGTCTGGTGGAACAGCTCCATCGCCTGGCTCGACGGGATGCCGAGGGCCCGGCGGTAGGCCCGCTCGTAGTCGGGGAAGGTCGTGTGCGGGGTGATGCCGGCGCCACGGAGCCGCTTCTTGAGCACGGCGACCTCGGTGCCGAAGTCGCTGAGGTCGCGCACGATGCCCAGCTCCCGGTCGGCGACGACGTAGAACCGGTTGGGCTGGCCGGCGTGGTCGTCGGGCATCCAGAAGACCTGCGCGAGGGTCACCGACGAGCCGAGCCGCTCGTTGCGGAACACCGCGAGGACCGCCGAGTGCGAACGGTGGTCGCGCAGGCCAACCGGCCGGGACACCCCGGTCGTCTCGCTCCGCTCGGACTTCCAGTAGCCGAGGACGTAGGAGCGCAGGCTGCGCTCGCGGGTCTCGGCGCCGGCGGCCTTGTTGTAGGAGATGCGGTTGGCGGGCAGGAGCAGGGTGGTGACCGCGTCGACGAGGGTCGACTTGCCCGAGCCGATGTCGCCGGTGAGCAGCGAGGTATGGCCGCCGAGGTCGAAGCGCCAGACCGCCCGGTCGAAGGTGCCCCAACCGAGCAGCTCGACGTGGTCGAGGCGGTAGCCGGGGGCGCCGAGGTAGCCGTCGAGGGGGAGCTCATCCATCGGTGTGGTCCTCTCCGCCGGCGGCAGCGGGGCCGTCCGCTTCATCGGCATCGGGCTCGAGCGTGGCGAGGTACTCGCGCAGCCGCTCGTCGAACTCGGCCAGCCACTGCGCGTCGACATATGCCTTGAGGATGCGGCGCACTTCGTAGGTGCGGTCCTGTCCCGTGATCCTGCGCAGGAACCCGAGAGCCTCGACCTTGCCGATGAGCGAGTCGACCTCGCTCGCGAGCCGCACCTCGTTGGTGCTCTGGGGCAGGTGGACCCGGATCAGCTCGGCAACCTGGTCGCGGGTGAGGATGAGTCGCGGGTCGCTGCTGCTGGCGTCGAACTCGGCCAGGCGTTTGCGCAGCAGGGCCAGGAGCAGGCTGACCCGGAACGAGAGCCGGTGGCGCGGGATGAGCCGCGGGATGTCGACGTCGTCGTGGTCGAGCTGGCGCAGGTGGGCGTAGCCCTCGGCCTCGTCGATGACGAGCTCGAGGCCCATCACGAGCATGTGGTCGCGGACCCGGGCCTGGTGGCGGCGGAGCAGCGCCCACCCGGTCGGGTTGTCGGCCTGGTAGAGCACGCCCCGCAGGAGCGGGATGACGACCCGGGACAGGTCGAGCGCGTCGTCGGACACGGCGGTGCCCGACGCGCTGGTCGGGGCGGCTGTGGCTGGCGTGGTCGTCATGAGGGGTCCCTCCCGTCGGATCGGACGTAGAGCAGGGTGGGGATGTCGGCCGTGCGGTCGGTGTCGTCGTCGGCCCAGGCGACCTGCTGGCGAGCGGCGTCGTCGATGACCAGGTCGATGCCGTCCTCGGCCAGCGCGAAGTAGGCCATCAGCTCGGCCAGGCCCTGCTCGGGTGGGTGCTCGTCCACGATCTCGCCGAGGCTGACCTGGGTGCGGCGGCGCAGCGCTGCCCGGACCTGACCGACGAGGCGAGCGTGGTCGACGTGGTCGACGCTGAACAGGGCGGTCGTCTCGGCGGGCTCGGCCGCCTCGGTGACCGTGCTGTCGATCTGCGGGGGCGCCGGCGGGGCGTAGAGCGGCCGCTCGAAGGGAAGGCTGATCTCGGGCCGGGTCGCCGCGAGGGTCATCCGGATGTCGGGACGCTCGTCCCGCAGCGCGACCGAGCTGCTCTCGATGCCGCGGAGCAGCTCGATGACCCGGCGGTTCTCGAGCCAGACCGTGTCGTCGAGGAAGCGGCGCAGCTGGTCGGACAGGGTCCGGACCGTCGCCTGGGTGCGGTCGGCGGCGCCGAGCCAGTCGCGGTCGATCCGGCGCACCCGGTCGTCCGGCACGATCGCGTCGAGACGGTGGACCTCGTCGAGCAGGTCGGACAGCTCGTCCTGCTGCTCGGCCGACAGGAGGAAGTCGTAGAACGCCTGGAAGCTGCGACCCTGGTCGGACTCGGAGATCGCGTTGCGGTCGCCGAGCAGCCGGTCGAGCAGCTCGCCCTTCGAGCCGTCCCAGCCGGCGATCGTCTCGCGCATCTGCCGGTCGAGCGCGCGGAACTTCACCTCGACCTCACGGAAGTCGGAGAGCAGCTCCCGGGCCGTGCTCGCGAACTGCTGGTAGCGGTCGCGCTGCCCGGTCGGGTCGAGCACGTCGATCTCGCCGGCCTGGGCGCGGGCGATCTGCTCGTCGAGCCGGGCGCGTTCGGCCCGAAGCAGCTCGAGCCGGTGCTCGGGGTCGGTGTCGCTGCCCTGGACGATCTGCCGGAGCAGCCCGACCAGGGTGTGCAGTCGCGACTCGGTGCCGACGAACGCGCGCTCCTGCAGACTCGCGACCCAGGCGACCGCCCGCTCGAGGGCCGGGGTCGCATCGACGTGCGGCTCGTCGCTGCCCTCGAGGTAGTAGAGCCGCAGCCAGCCGGACTCGGGACTGGCCCAGTCGGCGACGTAGGCGGACGCCGGCCTCGGGTAGGCGTCCTCGCCGAGCTGCTCGCGCAGCGCGTAGAGCGCGTCGTCGAGCCGGTTGACGAGCTCGGTCTGGGTGAGCACCCGGACGTTGTCCTCGACGAAGGTCCGGCCGAGGAACCCCACGATGAGCGGCGCGTTGGCGGCGCGCAGCAGCCGCCAGGCCGGGTGTCGATCGCGCAGCCGGGCGAGGTCGTCGTGGGACAGCATCGGGGACCCCCTTTCGCTCCCGCGAGCATAGGCGAGCCCACCGACACTCCCTCGCGCCGACACCTTCCCCACGGCCGAGTGTCCAGCCCGTGATCGCTCTGCTCGAGGGCCAAGCGCCCTCGTTCTCGTCCTCGCGCTCTACCTGCAGGTGTGCCGCGGGCTCGGTGCCCTCGAGTCCAGTGCGGTCTTCAGGTCGGGGCCGTGGCGTATGTCGCCTGGGCCCGCCTCACCGTCGCCGTTGGCAAGCGATGGGGTCGGTGGACGATCGCTCGACGAGTCCACCCTGTGGCGCCGGCCCCGCTAGTGCCGAAGGTCCCGCGTGGTGTCGTCCGCCTCTGGGAGCGTGGACAGAAATCCGCTCGGACGCCGGGAGGTCGAGGAGCTCGCACACCTCCCGCACCCACGGCCCCCCACGCTCGGTCACTTCGCTCGGCTCCGCCATGACGCCTCCTTCGCGACGAGCCCGCGCGGTCACCACCGTATTGACCGAGCCGCCAGATGCAACCAGCCGACAGCCTTCCGGTATGTCGCTCACCCGCTGCCGTGGGCGAGTGCCTTCCGCGCTGGCTAGGCCGTTGAGAGTATGCAAATCTAAAGCCTGCCGTTAGATTTACACACATGTGGATCCCGCGCTCGGCCGAGGCGGTCCTGCGTACTCGTCTGCGGACCTCCGCCGCCGTCGTGCTTCTCGGACCCCGTCAGGTCGGCAAGACCACCATGGCTCGGGATGTGACGCGAGACTGGCCCGGCGGGGCAAACTACCTGGACCTCGAGCGCCCGGCCGACCGTCGACGCCTTGAGGACGCTGACGCCTATCTGAGGAGCCAGTCTGGAAGGCTCGTCGTCCTCGATGAGGTCCACCGTGTTCCGTCCCTCTTCGAGGTGCTCCGTGGAGTCATCGACGACAACCGCCGCGCCGGGCATCGGACTGGCCAGTTCCTGCTCCTCGGCTCTGCGTCTCTTGACCTCGTCCACATGTCATCAGAGAGCCTCGCTGGACGTATTTCCTACATCGACCTCGGCGGGGTCGACGTCGATGAGGCTGACGATGTCGGTCTCGACGAAGACATGGTCTGGGTGCGAGGGGGTTTTCCGGACAGCCTGACGGCCGGCAGCGACGTCGAGTCCGTCCGCTGGCGCGCCGATCTGATCCGGTCCTACCTGGAGCGAGACGTGCCGATGTTCGCACCACGCATCCCGGCCGAGACCCTGCGCAGGCTGTGGACGATGGTCGCGCACTCGAGCGGCACCCTGCTCAATTCGAGCCGGCTCGCGGCTGGGCTCGGTGTCAGTGGCCCGACCGTCGACCGCTACCTCGACCTGCTCGCTGACCTGGGCTTGCTGCGGCGCCTGCAACCATGGCACGCCAACACTGGCAAGCGAGTGACCAAGTCGCCCAAGGTCTTCGTCCGCGACACCGGCCTGTTGCACGCGCTGCTCGAGCTGACGAGCGTGGACGACGTGCTTGCGCACCCGTCAGCCGGACCCAGCTATGAGAGCTTCGCCGTGGAGTGCCTGATCCAGGCGGCCGGAGAGGCGCTTCGGCCTTATCACTACCGGACCGCTCGAGGCGACGAGATCGACCTGGTGCTCGTGCGTGGCGGCCGGCCGGTTGCGGCGATCGAGGTGAAGCGGTCGACTGCTCCCGCCGTGAGCGCCGGCTTCCACCGCGCCGTTGCCGACATCGGTGCCGACCATCGGTTCATCGTCCATCCCGACACGGGCGAGCCGCCCTACGCCACAGGTGGGGACGCCGTCGTGATCGGCCTGACCGCTCTGGTGAAGCGCTTGCGTCACGGGTTCCGCTGAAGCTCGGTCGCCCCACGCCCCACGCTCCTGCGTCACTGCTCACTCAGACTGAGCAGTGGCGCAGCCGGCCCGGTCGGAATCCGATCCAACAGTCGGAATCCGATCCAACAGCTCGGGCTCCGCGGTCGCCTTGCTCGGGTCACCCTTCAGCCACGGCTGAATCGTCGCGGGGATGTCCGGATGTGGGATCTTCGCCGCCCGCTTCACCGAGAGCAGGTGACTGTCACCCGGTGCCCTCGCTGTGGGCGCAGTCCACTGCGCTGTGCTTGGGGGCCGTGTCAACCCAGTGAACCGCACCTGTCTTGCTGTAGGCGCGGAATGTTGTGACCGGCTTGGCACGCAGCTCTTGCGCACTCTTCAGGACTCGGAACAGCCTGGCGCCACGGTCGGCAAGTGGATCTGCAATTGTCATGAGTTGTTGCTCTCCTGCGGACTTCGTCGTCCCCCACCTGAGACCCGATACCTCCGACACTGCCGGCGAGCAGTGATCGGTCGGATCTCCCCAGTCGCGGCTCAGGGGCCTTGATTCGGCTGCTGACCGCGGACTCGCTGACGAACCGGTTGCGCCACACCGCGTCGAGGAGCTCGGACTTTGTGACCGGCGATCAGGCTCAGCGGCCGCGTCCGGGTTGGCTCGTCCAGCCGATCGGTGATCCAGGCGGTCCAGGCATGCTCGGCGATCCGTAGTGCGGAGCGCACCGTCCTGGTCACTCGCCCACTGGTGGGTGCCTCGATCTGTTCTCGCCGGGACTGGGTCGGTGGCTTCACGACGCACCCGGTCCGCGCGTCACTCAGCGTGGGCGACATTCGTCGTCAGCCAGGACGTCAACCGGTCCTGATCGGCGACCGTGGCCACCCGGATTCCGAGATGCGTCCGGATCTCCGACTCCGACGCGCACTCATCGGCAATTGAATAGGAGAGGAGCCGTCGGGTCGGGGGTCTTGTCCTGGGCCAAAGACAGTCGCCGGACTTGCCAGTCGATCTGGTCGAGCCGCATGTCTCACAACCAGAACAAGCCGAGCCGACCGGAGGCCCGCGACCTCTGTCTGTGTCAAACTCTTGTGTCTGACCCGAACGTATGTTCTACTAGGGCAAGATTCTTCAATGACCTGGAGGAGTGGCGAGCATGACGGCGGAGTCCCGGCCGACCGGTCCGGTCCTGACGGGTCCGCCTGTCGCGGTCCCGGGCCTTGATGTTGGCGCTGGCCGTGGTGTTGCTGGTGGCCGTGGTGTTGCTGAGGCTGCTGAGCGTGCTGCT
>NZ_JAKDLO010000127.1 GCF_030452765.1 Intrasporangium sp. | reverse complement strand
CTCCGCCTCAAGCATGAGACGGACACCCGAAAGGCAGGACACCGATGATCCGTACGACCCGCAGCTGGACTGTTCTCGTGGCCGTGGGCGCCGCCGGAGCGCTTGCCCTCAGCGCCTGCTCCTCCGGCGGCCGCACCGAAACCGGTGGCGCAGCCGCCGGCGGGGGAGACAAGGCCAAGACCATGACGGTCGCCATGATCACCCACCAGGCGCCCGGTGACACGTTCTGGGACATCATCCGCAAGGGCGCCGAGGTGGCGGCAGCCAACGACGGCGTCGACCTGCAGTACTCCAACGACCCGGACGCCACCAAGCAGGCCCAGCTCATCCAGGCGGCCATCGACAAGAAGGTCGACGGCATCGCCGTGACCGACCCGAACACCGGTGCGCTCGGCGGGACGATCAAGGCCGCCGTGGCGGCCGGGATCCCCGTCTCGATGTTCAACGCAGGCGGGGCCGATGCCCTGGACCTCGGGGCGATCGGCTACTTCGGGCAGTCCGAGACCGACGCCGGGCTCGCTGTCGGAGCGCGGCTCCTCAAGGACGGCGCGAAGAACGCCCTGTGCGTCATCCAGGAGCAGGGCCAGCAGCAGCTCGAGGACCGGTGCGACGGCGTCACCAAGGGCGCCGAGGGCGTGAAGGTCCAGCGGCTCTACGTCAACGGCCGCGACGACTCGGCCGTGACCACCTCGATCCAGGCCAAGCTGACCGAGGACCCCACCATCGACTGGGTGGTCACGCTCGGGGCGCCCTTCGCAATGGACGCCATCAAGTCGGTCAGCAACGCCGGCAGCAAGGCCAAGATCGGCACCTTCGACACGAACAAGGAGCTCGTCGGCGCGATCAAGGGCAAGCAGGTGCAGTGGGCCGTCGACCAGCAGCCGTACCTGCAGGGCTACCTGGCCGTGGACTCGCTGTGGCTCTACAAGACGAACGGCAACGTCATCGGCGGTGGCAAGAACGTCGCCACCGGCCCGGCCTTCATCGACGCGTCGAACATCGCGCAGGTCGCCAAGTTCGCCGAGAACGGAACGCGGTGACGCGGCATGTCGACCGTTACGACCACCTCGACTGACGACCGCGTCGTCACCCGATCGTGGTTGGCCCAGGTCATGGGCCGACCCGAGGTCGGGGCACTCATCGGAGCCATCGCCCTGGCGGCGCTGTTCAGCGCCGCGGCACCCGCATTCCGCAACATCACCAACATCGGCACGATCCTCTACGGCTCGTCGACGATCGGCATCATGGCGGTCGCCGTGGCACTGCTGATGATCGGTGGGGAGTTCGACCTGTCCGCCGGCGTCGCAGTCACCACATCCGGACTGGCCGCCGCCCACACGGCCTGGTACTTCGGGCTCAACGTCTGGGTCGGGGTCTTCATCGCGCTGCTCATCTCGCTCGCGATCGGGGCGTTCAACGGCTGGCTGCTCTACAAGACGGGCATGCCGAGCTTCCTCGTGACACTGGGTACGTTCTTCATCCTGCAGGGCGTCAACCTGGCGGTGACCCGCATCGTCACCGGCGGGGTATCGTCCAACTCGCTCAACGACATGGACGGGTTCAACAGTGCCAAGGCCGTCTTCGCCTCGACCTTCGACGTCGGCTCGGTCCGGATCAACATCACGGTGATCTACTGGGTAATCCTGACCATCATCGGCAGCCTGCTGCTCCTGCGCACCCGTTACGGCAACTGGATCTTCGCTGCCGGTGGCGACGCGCCCGCGGCCCGGGCGGTCGGTGTCCCCGTCGTCGCGACGAAGATCGCGCTGTTCATGGGCGTCGGCTTCTGTGCATGGCTGCTCGGCATGCACCTGCTGTTCAACTTCAACAACCTGCAGTCGGGACAAGGTGTCGGCAACGAGTTCATCTACATCATCGCGGCCGTCATCGGCGGGTGCATGTTGACCGGCGGCTTCGGCTCGGTCGTCGGCGCCTCCATCGGGGCCCTGATCTTTGGGATGACCCGACTCGGCATCTCGTACGCCGGGTGGAACGTGGACTGGTTCTTCACCTTCCTCGGCGCGATGCTGATCCTCGCCACGCTCGTCAACCTCTACGTCAAGCGAAAGGCGGATGCACGATGACCGCGGTGAGCGAACATCCCAGCCGGACCGTGGAGCACCCTCTCCTCGAGTTCGACAACGTCGGCAAGAGCTACGGCAACGTCCAGGCCCTGCGCGGTGTCAACCTCACGGTCCGGCAGGGGGAGGTCACCTGCGTCCTCGGGGACAACGGTGCCGGCAAGTCCACCCTGATCAAGATCATGGCCGGGCTGCACGACTACACCGAGGGCGAGATGAAGCTCAACGGCATCGAGCGCCGGTTCGGATCGCCCCGCCTCGCGCAGGCGGCCGGGATCGCGACCGTCTACCAGGACCTGGCGCTCGCGCCGCTGATGTCCGTGTGGCGCAACTTCTTCCTCGCCAACGAGATCCGCACGGGTCCGCTGCGGATGCTCGACATCGAGGCCATGAAGAGCATCTGTGGCGAGGAGCTGCGCAAGATGGGCATCGAGATCCCCGATCTCGAACGTCCGGTCGGGCGGCTGTCCGGTGGACAGCGACAGGTCATCGCGATCGCTCGGGCGATCTACTTCGGGGCCAAGGTCGTCATCCTCGACGAGCCGACCGCGGCCCTCGGCGTCAAGCAGTCCGGCGTCGTGCTGAAGTACATCGTCAAGGCCCGTGACGCCGGGCTCGGGGTCATCTTCATCACCCACAACCCGCACCACGCCTTCCTGGTGGGCAACCACTTCATCATTCTCAAGCTCGGGCGCGTCGTGCTCGACGCCCACCGCAGCGAGCTGACCCTCGACCAGCTCACCGCGGAGATGGCGGGCGGGCAGGAGCTTGCCGAGCTGAGCCATGAGCTCGGGGGCATCGACGCGGGCAAGGTGGTCGCGCCGCACGAGGTCCGCCACGGTGGAGTCGGCGCACCCGAGCTCGACGACTCGGCCGACGGCTCGGCCGACGGCTCGGCCGACGGCCAGCCGAAGGGAACCGCATGACAACGTCGGACAGCCTGCGTGTCGGCATCGTGGGTGTCGGCATGATGGGCAGCGACCACGCCAGACGAGTGGCCTCGCGCATCTCCGGAGCACGGCTCGTCGCGGTCTCGGACCCGGACCGTCCGCGAGCCGAGGAGCTGGCGAGCGGCTACGACGGGGTGAGCGTCCACGACGACGCGACGGGGCTGATCGGCTCCGACGCCGTCGACGCCGTCATCCTCGCCTCGCCCGGATCTGCCCACGAGGAACAGCTGCTCGCCTGCATCGAGCACGGCAAGCCGACGCTGTGCGAGAAGCCGTTGACGATGGACGGCGACTCGTCGCTGCGGGTGATCCGGGCCGAGCGGGAGTCGGGACGTTCGCTCATCCAGGTCGGCTTCATGCGACGCTTCGACCCGGAGTACGCCGAGCTGAAGCGGCTGCTCGCGGCGGGCGCCCTCGGGCGCCTGCTGCTCGTGCACAACACGCACCGCAACAAGGCCGTGCCGAGCCCTGAGTTCCGCAGCGAGATCATCGTGCGCGACTCGCTCGTGCACGAGGTCGACGTCGCCCGGTTCCTCTTCGGCGAGGAGATCGAGGAGATCACCGTCCTGCGACCGGCTCCGACCAGCCTGGCCCACGAGGGTGTCGCCGACCCACAGGTCGCGATCTTCCGGATGAGCGGCGGCGGCATCGTCACCACCGAGGTCTTCGTCAACTGCCAGACCGGCTACGAGGTCCGCTGCGAGGCGGTCGGCGAACGCGGCACCGTCACGGCGGGCCTGTCCCAGACCGGCCTGTACACGACCCGGGCCAACCTCGATGGCGACGCCGGCTGGTGGGGCGGCCCGGTGGCCCCCGACTTCACCGTCCGTTTCGGTCGAGCCTACGACCTCGAGGTCCAGGCGTGGGCCGATGCTGCCCGGACCGGCACCGTGACCGGCCCGACAGCCTGGGACGGCTACGCGTCGACCGCGGTCTGCTCCGCGGGCGTGGAGTCGCTGCAAAGCGGACAGCCGGTCAAGGTCACCCTCGCCGACCGGGAGGTGTTGTCATGAGAGTCGCTCTCGACCCTTACATGATCCGCGAGACGACGACGCTGGAGACCCTGCCGGGGGTTGTCGCAGAGCACGGTTACGAATGGATCGAGCTGTCGCCTCGCGAGGACTTCATCCCGTTCTTCAACCACCCGCGGGTCGATGACGCAACGGTGCAGCGGTTCCGCAAGGAGCTCGCCGCGGCCGGGGTCGGGGTCTCCTCGGTCCTGCCCCTGTTCCGGTGGTCCGGCCCCGACGAGGACGAGCGCCAGGCCGCGGTCCGGTACTGGAAGCGCGCTATCGAGATCACCGCCGCCCTCGGAGTCGACCAGATGAACTCCGAGTTCAACGGCAACCCGCGACAGGGGGCAGTCTGCGAGGGTCAGTTCTGGCGGTCGATGGAGGAGCTGCTCCCCGTATTCGAGCGGGAGGGGGTGCGCCTGGCGATCGAGCCGCACCCGGACGACTGGGAGGAGGACGGCAAGCGGGCCCTCGACGTCATCCACGGGATCAACAGCTCCCTCGTATCGTTCGTCTACTGCACGCCGCACACGTTCCACCAGGGCAACGACTGCGCCGGGATCCTCGAGAAGGCAGGCGGTCTCACGAGCATCTGCCACATCGCGGACGCCTATGACCAAACGGCCTCGAGCGGGCTGCGCTACATCGTCAACCCGCCAGGCTCGCAGGTCACCGTCCACCAGCATCTGGACATCGGTCAGGGCGAGGTCGACTTCGACGTGTTCTTCGCCACCTTGGAGAAGGTCGGGTTCGACGGCACGCTGACCAGCTGCGTCTTCGCTTGGGAGGACCGAGCGGAGGAGTCGCACCGGTTCATGCGGGAACGGATCGCCGGGTACCTGTCCAGGTGGGAGACCCCCCCGACGCTCGAGTCGCCTCGTTGATGCGCCGCCCGGGCCCGCTGCCACCAGACAGCCGGCCCGGGCGGTTGCTGTTCGTTTCGGCCCGTCGCTTGTCGATGAGCGCCATCATTGTTAGAATGTCATGACATAAAGATTTTCAGGACAACCGTCAGGCTGTCCACGGCATCGACCAGTCACATCGAAGGAGTCAGGCGATGAGCCCCACCCGCATCACCCACCTCATCGGCGGAGCGCCCTGGGAGGGCACCTCCGAACGGACCAGCCCGGTCTACAACCCGGCGACAGGGGAGCAGACCGGCGAGCTCGACCTCGCCTCGTCCCAGCTCGTGGGTGAGGTGGTGACGCAAGCGCATCGTGCCTGGGCGGACTCGTGGCGCGACCTCTCCCTCACCAAGCGAGGGCAGGTGCTCTTCCGCTTCCGCGAGCTGCTCAACCAGCACAAGGGGGAGATCGCCGCGCTCATCACGGCCGAGCACGGCAAGGTGCTCGACGACGCCCTCGGCGAGGTCATGCGTGGTCTTGAGGTTGCCGAGTTCGCGTGCGGTATCCCGCAGCTGGTCAAGGGCGGCTTCAGCGAGAACGCCTCGACGAGCGTCGACGTCTACTCGATGCGTCAGCCGCTCGGCGTCGTCGCGGTGATCTCCCCGTTCAACTTCCCCGCCATGGTGCCGCTGTGGTTCGTGCCGGTGGCCTTGGCCTGCGGCAACGCCGTCGTCATCAAGCCGAGCGAGAAGGACCCCTCGGCCACGATCGCCATGGCCCGGCTCTGGAGTGAGGCCGGCCTGCCGGACGGCGTCCTGAGCGTCGTCAACGGCGACAAGGAAGCGGTCGACGCCCTGCTGACCCACCCCGAGATCAAGGCGGTCTCCTTCGTGGGCTCCACCCCCATCGCGCGGTACGTCTACGAGACGGCCACCGCCGGCGGCAAGCGCGTGCAGGCCCTCGGCGGCGCCAAGAACCACATGCTCGTCCTGCCCGACGCCGACCTCGACGTGACGGCCGACGCCGCGGTCAACGCGGGCTTCGGCTCGGCCGGGGAGCGCTGCATGGCGATCTCCGCGCTCGTCGCCGTCGAACCGGTCGCCGACGAGCTCATCGCGAAGATCACCGACCGCGTGGGCAAGCTGCGCACCGGCGAGGGGACCCGTGGCTGCGACATGGGTCCCCTCGTCACGAAGCAGCACCGGGAGAAGGTCGCCGGCTACATCGAGGCCGGAGAGCGGGCCGGTGCGAAGCTCGTCGTCGATGGGCGCGGCGGTGACTTCGATGCCGACGGCGAGGGCTTCTTCCTCGCCCCCACTCTGTTCGACAACGTCACGACGGACATGTCGATCTACCAGGAGGAGATCTTCGGTCCCGTGCTTGCGGTGCTGCGGGTCAAGACCTACGAGGAGGGCCTCGAGCTGATCAACAACAACCCGTACGGCAACGGCACGGCGATCTTCACCAACGACGGCGGCGCGGCGCGGCGCTTCCAGAACGAGGTGGAGGTCGGCATGGTCGGGGTCAACGTCCCGATCCCGGTACCCGTCGCCTACTACTCCTTCGGCGGGTGGAAGAACAGCCTGTTCGGCGACACCCATGCGTACGGGACCGACGGTGTGCACTTCTTCACCCGGGGCAAGGTCGTCACCTCCCGCTGGCTCGACCCGAGCCACGGTGGAATCAACCTCGGCTTCCCGCAGAACGCCTGACGGTAGAGCGCGAGCAAGATGGCCCTGCCGGCGGAGCTTCCCGCGCCGCGCACGCCGGACCCGATGGATGCCCCACCGCTGCGGTGGGGCATTCTCGGCACCGGCTGGATCGCCTACCGCTTCTGCGCCGCCCTCGGTGCCGGCACCCGCCAGCAGCTCGTCGCGGTCGGGTCCCGCTCTTTCGAGACCGCACGGGCCTTCGCGGAGATGCATCACCTGCCCCGCGCACACGCGTCCTATGCCGAGCTCGTCGCAGACCCGGAGGTGGACGTCGTCTACGTCGCCACTCCGCACAACCATCACCACGACGACGCGGCCCTGGCTCTCGAGGCCGGCAAGCATGTGCTCGTGGAGAAGCCGATGTGCGTCTCGGCGGCGCAGGCTCGCAGTCTCGGCGCCATCGCCGAGTCGCGGGGGCGGTTCCTCATGGAGGCCATGTGGGCCTTGTTCCTGCCGAAGTTCGACGTCATCCGACAGCTTCTCGAGAGTGGGTCGCTCGGTGCCGTGCGCGCCGTCGTCGCAGACATCGGCGAGCACTTCGAGCCGAGCCACCGGATCTGGCGCGCGGATCTGGCCGGCGGCCCGCTCATGGACCTCGGCACCTATCCGCTCACCCTGGCGACATGGGTTCTCGGCGAGCCCGCGAACGTACAGGCCATGGGCACCTTCGCCCCGGACGGCCTGAACGTCCAGGCCGGGATGCTGCTACGGACCGGATCGGGCGCCCTGGCGACGCTGCATGCCACCCAGCTCGGCAATACCCCGACCGCAGCGACCATCCAGGGCGAGGCGGCCACCGTCGAGATCGCGGGCCCGTTCTACCAGCCTGGCCCTTTCCGGGTCCGCGACATCGACGGCACGACCCTCGAGTGGGACGAGCCGCGGGTGGCCCACTCGGCGCTGCACTTGCAGGCTGCCGAGGTCGCGCGGCAAGTGGCGGCCGGTCAGACCGGCTCGCCGCTGCGACGTCTCGCCGACACGATCGCGTACCTCGAGGTCATGGACGAGGTGCGGCGCCAGCTCGGCATCTCGCTCTGAGCCTCAGATCAACGGCCCGCCAGCCGCCATGGATGTGCGACGAGGCAGGCCGGCAGCGGCATACGCGGCGTCGATCAGCTCCATCATGGTCACCGCGAAGTCGGCGTCCGTGACGACAGGGCCCCCGTGACGGACCGCTGCGGCGAACGCCTCGAGCTGGTAGGTGTAGCTCGACCGACTGCCGAGGCGCTCGACCGAGCCGGCGTCACCGCGTCGCAGCGTCAGCGAGTCGTCCTCGTGCG
This sequence comes from Intrasporangium sp., assembly GCF_030452765.1. Taxonomy (GTDB): domain Bacteria; phylum Actinomycetota; class Actinomycetes; order Actinomycetales; family Dermatophilaceae; genus Intrasporangium_A. Next base: position 5,980 of record NZ_JAKDLO010000127.1, on the reverse strand, counting down.
GCCGAGGAAAGTCGGGCACGTGCAGCTCACCGTCCGTGCCGAGAACCGTGAGGTGGAAGTCCCAGCCGGATGCGGCCATGTCACTGCCCGCGCTACCCGTGACGCCGGACGGGAACTCGACCTGCACGCAAAGGCGTTCGTCGACGTTCGCCGCCCCGGCGCGCTCCTCGGCGCGGCCGGAGACGATCCGGGGCGGACCCCCGAGGCACGGCCCGAGCAGCGCGAGCGCGGAGAGGCTGTTGCAGCCGAGGTCCATCGTCGCCCCGCCCGCCAGCTCGAACGACCACCGCGGGTCGGTGGGCTCGGGCGCCGGCATGCCGAGGAACGCCTCGACGTGCCGGACCTCGCCGATGGCGCCCTGCTCGAGCAGCGACACGATGCGCTGGAACAGCGGGTGGTACGGGTAGTGGAAGGCCTCCATGAAGACCCGGCCGGAGCCATGTGCCGCGTCACGCACCCGGGCCGCCTCCTCGGCGTTGCCGGCCGAGGGTTTCTCGGCGAGGACGTGTTTGCCGGCGGCGAGGGCCCGGAGGTTCCACGGCGCGTGCAGCCCGTTGGCCAGGGGGTTGTAGACGGCCTCGATCTCCGGGTCGGCGAGCAGGTCGTCGTAGCTCGCGTGGACCCGCTCGACCCCGTGGGCCCGAGCGAACGCGGCGGCCCGTTCGGGGTCGCGCGCCGCGACGGCGACGAGGCGGTGCCCCGTCGCCGCGGCGGGCTTCACGATGCTCAGCTCGGCGATTCGTGCCGCGCCGAGGATGCCGATGCGCAGGGGCTCGTCCGACATCAGTCCTCCTCCCTCTCAGATGGCCTTTTCGGCGTCGATGAGGGTCTGGGCCGCGAAGCGGAGACCCTCGAGCTGGTCGAGCTCCTGGTCCTCGTGCTCGATGTTGACCGGCATGTCAGGGTCGACCTTCTGCAGGGCCCGCAGGAACTCGGTCCAGTAGGCCGTGTCGTGGCCACGCCCGACCGCGACGAAGTCCCACGACGAGTTCGTCGGCCAGCCGCTCAGGCTCGTCCCGCCACCGAGCGGCAGGTATCCCGGCTCGCCCTCGGCCACCCGGGAGAAGCGGTCGTCGATGACGCCGTTGACCTTCGCGGCCTCGTTGATCCGGGTGTCCTTCGCAGCCGCGTTGTAGACGAGCTCGCCGAGGTCGGCCACCGCGAGGACCGGGTCGATGCCCTGCCAGAACAGGTGGCTCGGGTCCATCTCGGCGCCGACGTGGGTCGCCTCGATCTCCTCGGCGAGGCGGTGCAGCGTCCGCGGGTTGAAGACGATGTTCCCGGGGTGCATCTCGATGGCGATCTTCACGTCGGCGTCCGCGGCTCGGGCCTGGATGTCCTTCCAGTACGGGATCGCGACGCTCCACTGGTGGTCCTGGATGTCGAGGAACGGGCTCCACCAAGGGAGCGGGTTCCACACGGGGACAGAGGTCCCCGGCTCGCTGCCGGGCGTACCGGACATCGTGACGACGCGCTTGACCCCGAGCAGGGCGGCCAGCTCGATCGACTCGTGCAGGTCGCGTGAGTGGGGGAAGTCGGCGCGCGGATGGAGCGGGTTGCCGTTGCAGTTCAGCGCCGTCAGCGTCAGACCGCGTGAGCTGAACTCACCGAGGTACTGCTGGCGAGCGTCCTGGCTCTCGCGGACCTCCTTGACAGGCAGGTGGATCGGAGGCAGGAAGCCGCCGGAGTTGATCTCGACACTGGTGAGGCCGAGCCCCGCGATCAGGTCGAGGGCCTCGCCGAGCGACTTGTCGGCCAGGCAGGCGTTGTAGGCGCCGAGATACATGGTGGGTTCCTTCCGGGGGTCTGTGCGATGGGGTATGCCGCTGAGCTGGGTGGGGTGGCGTGCGAGGGCTCTTCGCCGGCGGGTTGGTTGGAAGGCGGGCCGGCTCAGACGTGAGCCACACCGACCGGGATGCCGACTGCGATGTCGACCGGGGTGACGTCGACGACGGCGCCACCGGCGGCGGCCGAGCGGGTCACCGCGTCGAGGATCGTCAGGTCGCGGACTCCGTCGACGAAGCCGGCGGGAGCCGGCAGGCCGCCCACGATGCCGGCGACGGCCTCGAGGAACGCGCGGGCCTGGTAGCCGAACAGGTCGCCGACGCCGAACGCCGTACCGGGGAAGTCCATCGGTACGCCGTTGCGGATGTAGGGGTGTGCCGGCCCGACGAGCACCGTGCGGTAGCCGTCGTTGCCGTCACCGCGGAGGTTGTCGATCACCTCGAACTCGGACATCCGGTCCATGGTCCACTTCGCGGCGCCGTGCTCGGCGAAGACCTCGAAGCCGAGGGCGTTGGGGTTGCCCGGCGCGATGCGGGAGATGGAGAAGGTCCCGACCGCACCCGAGGCGAAGTGCCCGGTGAAGGTGGCGACGTCGTCGTTCTCGACGGGCTCGCGCACGGCGCTGAGCTCGGCCTTGGCGTGTCCGTAGGTCTGCCCGACCGGCAGGGCCCGCTCGGTCACCTTCGTGGTGAACGTGCCGCCGCTGACCTGCACGAGCGGCCCGCAGACGAACTCCGCGAGGTCGACCAGGTGGCTGCCGATGTCACCGAGCGCGCCGGTCCCCGGGCCACCCCTGAAGCGCCACGACATCGGCACGTCGGCGCTGCGCGCGTAGTCGCACCAGTAGTGGCCGTTGAAGTGGGACACCTCGCCGAGCTCGGTCTCGAGCAGGTCCCTGATGTGCGCCACGGCGGGTTGGCGCCGGTAGACGAAACCGGTCGCGGCGACGAGGTCCGGGTGGGCCTGCGAGGCGGCCACCATCGCCGTGGCGTCCTGCAGGCTCGGGGCGAGCGGCTTCTCGCAGAGGACGTGCTTGCCCGCGGCCAGGAGCGCCGCGGCGATCTCGCGGTGCAGCTGGTTCGCGACGACGATGCTCACGGCATGGACCCGGTCGTCCTCGAGCAGGGCGCGCCAGTCGGTGCCGTGCTCCTCGTAGAGGTAGCGGGTCGCGGCGTCCTGCGCGACTGCCGCGTTCGCGTCGATGACCGAGACATACCGCACCGGCGGCAGTGGAGGGTCGAACAGGGTGGGCGCCATCCGGTAGCCGGCGCAGTGCGCCCGGCCGGCCATGCCGGCCCCGATGACGGCCACTCCGATGGGTGCACTGGTCATTGAGTACCTTTCTGGGATCGCTGGGTGGGTATCCTTAAAGCGCTTTAACAAGTGTGCCGCCATTGGGAAGCACCTGTCAACGACTTGTCCTGACAAACTGGGCCCACCCCGTCCCGAAGGAGCCGTATGCCGTCCACCCGCTCCTCGCGACCGCGCCTTGCGGACGTTGCCGCGCGGGCCGGGGTGTCGACCGCGACGGCGTCGCTCGTGCTGCGAGGGCGACCCGGCCCCGGTCGGCGGGCCCGGCAGGCGGTCCTCGACGCGTCGCACGAGCTCGGCTACCGCGCCGACCGCAGCGCGAGCCTGCTCGCCCGCCGGCGGACGCAGCTGCTCGGGGTCTCGATGGACGTCCGCAGCCCGTTCCATGCCGAGCTCATCGAGGAGATCCATGCCGCGGCGGACGGGCTGGGATACGACGTCGTGGTCAGCCCCCTGACCCGGACCCACGACGAGCGCCGGGTGGTCGAGACCCTGCTCGACTCACGCTGCGAGGCGCTGCTCCTGCTCGCGCCCGGTCTGTCGGCGGCGCAGCTGACCGACCTGGCTCAGGACCGTCCCGTCGTCGCCGTGGGCCGGCCCGTGACGGCCCCGGGGGTCGACGTCGTACGGGTCGCGGACGACCGGGGCGTCGCTCTGGCCGTCGAGCATCTCGTCGCCCTCGGGCATCGAGACATCGCCTTCGTCGACGGCCCGAGCGGGACGATCTCGACCCTGCGTCGATCGGGCTACCGCCGGGCGGTGCGCCGGCTGGTCGGCCCGGACGCGGTGCACGTCGTGCCCGGCGGTGCCACCGAGGACAAGGGCGCCGCGGCGGTCAGCCTGCTGCGCGGCCGACCGGTCTCGGCCGCGATCGCCTTCAACGACCGCTGCGCCCTGGGAGTGCTCGACGGCCTGCGCCGGGACGGCCGCTCCGTCCCCGGGGACATCTCGCTCGTCGGCTACGACGACACCCCCCTTGCGCGACTCGGCACCATCGACCTGACCTCGGTCAGCCAGACCCCCGGCGAGATGGGCGCGGCGGCGGTCCGGGCCGCCGTCGAGCGGCTCGAGGGGGCGCGCAGCCACGACGTCGAGGTCCTCCTGGAACCGGTCCTCGTCGTTCGCGGCAGCACCGGCCCGCCTCCCAACCGAACCATGCCCTGACCCCCCGACCATTGGCGGCCACCGGCCACCGGCCACCGGCCACCGGCCACCGGCCCCGACGCCGAGAGCGGACCATGCCCGCTTGGTGGGCTGCCCAAGGAAACCCAGTGGGCAGTCGCCGTCAGCGACCCGGGGCTGCGGTCGAGCCGCGCACCACGAGCGCAGGCGCGATGACGACCTCACCCATGTCGGAGCCGTCCGCGTCGACCTCGTCTGCATCGAGCCGTGCGGTGAGCCGCCGCAGGGCTGCCGCGCCCAGCTGCCTGGCCTCTTGCCGGACGGTGGTCAGCCCGACATGGGCGTAGCCCGCCTGTCGGACGTCGTCGAACCCGACGACCGACACGTCCTGTGGGACCCGCACCCCGGCTTGGCGCACCACGTCGATGAAGCCGAGGGCGCACGGGTCGTTGAACGCGGCGACCGCGCTCGGAGCGGGCCGGGCGAGGTCGAGCCAGGCCTCGGCTGCCTGTGCCCCGTCCTCCTCGGTCAGCCCGCCGGGGATGAGCACCTCGTCCCGCCCGGGCAGAAGCCGTCGGGCCGCGGCCCGGAAACCCTGCCTGCGCTGTGCTGCACCCGCTGCGCGTCCGCCGTCGAGCAGGGCGATCCCCTTGTGGCCGAGGCCGACGAGGTGCTCGACGACCTGACGCATCCCGTGGGCGTCGTCGGTGCGTACGACGTCGACACCGGGCGCCTTGACCGGGCGCAGCACGCTGACCACGGGAACCCGTTCGGCGAGCGCGCCGAGCCGTGCCCGGGGGAAATCGCTGCCGAGCAGCAGCAGCCCTTCGCACCGCTCCGCGAGGAGGGTCTCCACTGCCTGGTCCTCGGGGCGCGACCGGGTCACGCCGCTCAGCACGAGCTCGTAGCCGGCGGACTCTGCCTCCTCGTACAGGGACTCGAGCAGGTCGCCGTGGAAGGCGTGGCCGACGGAGAAGACCACGCCGAGCGTCCCGGTCCGCGAGCGACCGAGCCGACGAGCCCGTGTGTCAGGCCGGTAGTCGAGGTCGCGGGCGGCGGCAAGGACCCGTTCGCGGGCGGCCTCGGAGGCGCCCGGCACGCCACGGAAGACGATCGACACGAGAGCGCGGGAGACGCCGGCGCGCACGGCGACGTCCTCCATCGTGACCCGGCTCGGCGGCATACGGCTCACTGTACCTAGAGCGCTCCAGCACCAGAGGGGGGAGGCCGCTTGACGTGACACCGGCTGACCCGCTTCACTGGTCCTGACACGACTAGAGCGCTCTAGTAGAATTCAAATGGAGCACACCATGATCACGACTCCGCCCGTCCGCTTCGGCCTCATCGGCGCCGGACGCATCGGCACCTACCACGCGACCACCATCGCGCGACGCCCCCCGGCGGCCGAGCTGGTCCGCGTGGCCGACCCGGCCGACGGCGCCGCGGCGCGGCGCGCCGAGCCGCTGGGTGCCGAGGCCGTCGCCGACTCCCAAGCCCTCATCGCCGACCCGCGCGTCGAGGCCGTGGCCATCACGTGTGCGAGCACCGCCCACGCCGACCTCGTCGTCGCCGCCGCCCGGGCCGGCAAGGCCGTCTTCGTCGAGAAGCCGATGGCGATGACCCTCGCCGACGCCGACCGGGCGATCGCCGCGTGCCGCGAGGCCGGCGTGCCGCTGCAGGTCGGCTTCAACCGCCGCTTCGCGGCGGACTTCTCCCCCGCCCAAGCGCACGTCGCCCGCGGCGGCCACGGCCGCCCCCCGCA
>NZ_JAKDLO010000126.1 GCF_030452765.1 Intrasporangium sp. | reverse complement strand
CGACGTCACGGTCGCCGGTCACGCTGCCGGGCGCCGGCTCGTACACCCGCACCGGAGGCCGTGCGATGCCGCGGACCCGGCCGAGCGCGTACCGCAACGCTCCGGGTCGATGCCAGGGCCGGTCCAGGCCCGCGGCGGAAGGCAGGTAGCTCATCGAACACCTCGACAATTTGAGCGTCACTCAATTCGACTTGAGTAAGACTCTAATCAGTCGGCTAGCATTTGTCCATGGCCGAGCCCACGGATCGCAACACGACGCGTCGCCGGGAGGCCGGGGCCGCGTCCCGGGTCGAGACCAGGCGCCGGCTGCTGGAGGCCGCGGGGGTGGAGTTCGCCGAGCGCGGCTACCACGCCGCGACAGTCAGTCGCATCGCCGCGCGCGCCGGTGTCACCGTGCAGACCCTGTATCTCGCGTGGGGCAGCAAGCGAGCCCTGCTGCGCGCGCACCTGGACGCAGCACTGTCGGGCAGCCCCGACACGCCCTACGCCGACGCGTTGCCGCACCTGATCGCCGACGCGATGGAGCCGACACACGGGGACGCCCGGGCCGCCGTGGAACACCTCGCGCACCTGTATCGCCAGCTCACCGAACGAGCCGCCCTCGGTTGGCGGCTCTATCGGGACGCGGCTGCCTCCGACGCCGAGATCGCCGCCGACTGGCACGCCCTGCAGTACCTGCGGCACCAGACCTTCGCCGAGCTGGTCCGGCGGATCCCCGCCGCATCCCTGCGGCCGGGGATGACCCTCGACGAGGCCATCGACACCGCCTGGGCGGTCGCCAGTCCCGAGACCTACGAGCTGCTGGTGAGCAATGCGGACTACAGCCTCGACCGCTATGAGCAGTGGGTGGTCACCGTCCTGTCCGCGGCCCTGCTCGCCCCGGGATAGCCGGAGACCGGTGGCCGAGCCTCAGTCACCCAGCACATCGACCGCACATCGAAGTCCCGGGGTGCGGGCGAGGCGAACGTCGCTGGTGACCAACGCAGCGTCGAGCATCTCCGCGAGATGCATGCCCATCAAGCTTGAGAACGTCGGCATCGCCGTCCGCGACCTCGAGGAGGCGATCTCCTTCTTCACCGACATCAGCATGTCCATGGACGGGGACACTATCCTTGGTTCGGCCGCAGCACTCGCGTTCACCTGTGCCGTACTGAGCCCATGCGACGGCCTCGTCGTCGTGCGGCGTGTGCCGTGCCTTGCTCGACAGAGGCCTTCTTCAGCGCTCGGTTGGCCTCCGTGCCCCGGCCGGCCGGCACCGTTGGGTCAGCGCCCGTCCCTGTCGAACGTGAGGTCAGGCACGGAGCGGTGGTGTTCTTCCGGAGGGAGGCGGCGGGAGCACCTGAACTGCCGAGCTGGGTGGATCGGCCGTCGCCGAGCTCTCCGGCCGGAGCCGCGCGACGAGCTCGCCCCGCCTGTGCGCACCCACCTTCGCAAAGACTGACTTCAGGTGGTCCTGCACGGTGTTGGCAGAGATGAAGAGACGTTCTGCGATCTCAGCAGTGGAACGTCCGGCGATGACGTGGCGGCTCACCTCCTGCTCACGCGTGGTGAGGCCGTACGCGGTGAGGAGCAGGCCAAGCAGTCGCTCGCCGCTGGCCAGCTCGATGGAGATGGCGGTCTGCTTCTCGCCGGGGCCGTCGAGCTGGCTCGCCTCGAGGATCGCCCACCTGCCGTGGGGATCTCGCAGCCTGGCGCGGAAGCCGGCGCTCCCCGCCGCCCGCGAGCCGAGCGTCATGATGCGCATCATCGTCTGGAACCGTCCGGGTGCGTAGGCGTCCAGCAGCTCCTGCCACTCACGGGCGGCCGGCGTGGCACTGCACAGCTGTCCCTCGCCCCCCGCGACGACGATGGCCGCGCGGCCTCCGACCGCCCCTCGCGTGGCTGCTGTCACTTCGGAGCGAACGGCGAGCCTCGTCGCGGCCGCGATCACCGGCGCGACGCCGAGCAGGAGCTCGACCTCGCGATCGGTGAAGTTCGGGCCTGAACGCACCATTCCCGCCGCGCCCCAGCACGCACCGTCCGCAACGAACATCACGCGCAGCTCGTGCTCGAGCCCGAGCGGCCGCCACACCGTCTGAAGGCGGGCGCTGTGCTCGCGCTGCGTGCGGGACAGCTCCGAGAGTCGGACTGCTCCGGTGTGGTGGCGCGCCAGCGCGGCGAACGAGTGCGGGTCCTCGCCCGAGTACTCCGCCTCGGCCAGGAGCGGCTCGTACTCCGGCGGGATGGAGGAATCGCCGCTCGTCATGCTGCTGATGATGAGGTTCTCCGGGTCAATGCAGGCCCAGCAGGCCAAGTCGGCCCCGACGTCGTCCGCCACCATCCGGATGGCCGCGGCGTGGAGGTCTGTCACGCCGAGGCCGGTCGCGGCGAGGGCTGCGATGTCCTTGCGGGCCCGGTCGGCCCGTGCTTCCCACACACCACCAAGTGTGGCAGGGGGAGGGGTCGGGCAGAACACCCCAGAATTCTGGGATCGACCCTTGTGGGCGCACTCTCTAGCGTGGTGGTATGACCCAGCCCACCACCGCCGTCTGGGTGTCCGGCCTCCTTGCGGCAGCCATCCACATCCTGGTGTTCGTCTTCGAGTCGCTCCTGCTGCGGCTGCCAGCCGTGCACCACGGGGTGTTCGGCATGCACGCCGAGGACGTGGCGCCGGTCCGGCTGTGGGGCTGGGGCGTGGGCGTCTACAACCTCGCCATCGGCATGGTGACGGGCCTGCTCCTGTGGTGGGGCGGGGACGTCGAGGCTGGACGGGCGCTCGTGGTCTACATCTGCTTGATCATGGTGCTGGGCGGCATCTCCTTGGTGGCCGCGGTGGCCATGGGGCTCTACCGCGAGGGCGCAGCGCGCAAGGGCCTCGGTGGAGCGATCGGCGAGAGCCTCCCGGCGCTGGTCATCCTCGGCGCCCTTGCCTTTTGACGGTTGGGTTCCCTTGGGGGACAAGCCAACCCAAGACATCGTATGCCGCTGGGCTCAGTGAGCCCGGCGGCATACGACATGGTTCTGGCCGGCTTCTCAGACGAACGCGATCTGGCCGATGACGGCCTGGTCGATGGATGCGCTGCAGCTATGCGCCGAGCTTCCGGGCCTGATCGACGAACCGGCGGGCGACCGGCCGGCGACCGGTCACGCACTGGACGACGTGGCGGTAGGGGCCGAGCAGATCGCCGGTTCGAAGCTCCACGCAGCACAGGCCCCGGTGAGCGTCGAGGAACCGGTTCGCGGTGTCCGAGTTCGCGACCACCGAGTCGCACAGGTACACCGCGAGGTCATGCCTGGCCTGCTCGGCGTCGACGTCGTCCGTGTGGGAGGTCAGGAACGCGTCCAGCTCGTCCAGGGCGGCATCGTGTAACGGTCGAGCCAGTCCAGCGCCAACCCTCGAAGGTAGGGGCACTGGAGAGTTGTCCACAGGGCGGGAACTGCAGGCAGCGGGATCGGGCGTGCAGGAGGCAGTCTTGAGCGATGCCGATCTCTCGTAAACGCCGTCCCCGCCGCTCGCGTCACGACCGTCGGCGCGCCCCTCGCACGAACAGGGAGCAGCGCGTCCGGCTCGAGTCGATGCGAAGCCTCGTCGAGAACCCGCCGGACGGACACGACCTCGACTGCCTCATCCGCGCGGTCGAGGCGGGAGGACGGGGCGACGCCGAGGGCAGTCTGGCGTGTGAGCTGGCTGGCTCGGTGATCCTCGAGTCCCCCCACCGATTCGTCCTCAAGGACCTCGTCGACCATGGCGAGAGGGCACCGGCCTGGGCCTACTCACGGTGGTGCGCCGACCTCGCCTACCGCTCGATGCTGCTGGCGGAGGACCCGCGCACGGACGCGGCGGTGCGATACGTGTTGGCCGCGCTCTACCCGGGTTCCCTGGCCCGGGTGCTCGACGACAAGGTCGAGTTCCTGGTCCTCGGAACCGGGGTCGCCGCCGGTGATCACCTCGTCGCGGACCTCGCCCTGTACGAGTTCGGTGGGTTGGCGGACTACATCTCCGAACGCGCCGAGGCCGGGCTGCTGGATCGGACGGACCGCATCCGGGACTGGGTGAATGCGCAGATGCGCGCCTACGAGTTCGTCGGCGTGCGTGGGTGCCGACTCGTGCTGCACGACCTGGTCGACGGGGGTGAGGTGGAGGTGCTCAACATCGGGGCGATGTCTCAGGCGAGCGATGAGGCCCTCGTCGGTCGACTGGTGCCGATCACCTGCGAGCCGGGCCTGATGTTCGCCGCCCGTCCGATCTCGGTCGACCCGGGCACCGCCCGGACGGTGGCTGAGGCAGTGCGCACGTCGGAGCCGCTCGCCTGGCTCGAGGCACTGTCCACCGCGTTGGTGGCCGGACGGCAGGCGGAGGGCTTCCACCGCACGGCCGCCACGCCGTTCACGTCCGATCTGCCGATGCCGGCCGTCGTGGTCGACGAGGCCGCACCCGCCGAGGAGGCAGGAAGGATCATCGACCTGCGGGCCAAGGGCTACTCGGCGGAGGTCGCGAACGCCGTCACGGTGCTCGAGGTAGGACTCATAGCCGCGGAGATCAGCGACCGCGCGGCCGCGGCGGCCTCCCCGCACATCGCGGCCGCGATGGGTACGGCGGGCGCGTTCGAGGCCGCCGCGATGGAATGCACCGGCACCGACACGGCCGCAGCGTGGCGGGTTCTCGCCGCCGTCGTGCCCGACCACATCGCCGAGCGCTGCCGCATCCTGGCACGGCACGCCGACTCCGCTGGTGGAAGCCCACGTCGTGCCAGGCGGACGGGTTGAGCGCGTGACCGACGTGATCGATGCCGACAACGACCCCGATCCGATCGCCCGGGCCCTCCGGTTCGACGAGGTGTTCTATCGGCTCACGCGTCGGTGATGGCCCCTTGCGGGCGACCGGATCCCGCGCTCGTGTTACGTGGCGGGTTTGGGAGCTCGCCACTGGCCGGGCCCAGCATCGGCAGGACAGCGAGTGCGCGGTCGCCGAGCGGGCGGCCAGTAGGACGCACGGGGGTGCTGGCGTCACCGGCCTCCTGTGCCAGGGCAGGTTCATCCTGGCCGTGACCGAGCGGCTGGGTTGCCTGCTCCAGTCCTCGACCGTGCGGTCGCGCCGGTACCAGTGACGCTGTTGACGCGGGTGTCGTAGCTGTGGCCGCGACGTGTCAGCTTCCGCCGGTGGCGCTGGCGTTCCGCGTCAGCCGGTCATGGACGACTCGGCGGGCCAGCTCGAGCACTGCCGGGTCGTCGTGCAGGATGAACTTGGTGTCGGCGCCCAGCAGGATGGCGTGCAGCTCGAAGGCGAGGCGGTCGGGGTCCTCGTCGGCGGCAAGCTCGTGTTGTGCGAGCGCGGTGACCGCGGCGGATCGCAGCATCGCCGTGAAGTCGGACTGGATGGAGGCGAGCCGGTCCCTGACCGGCCCGGGGCGGGTTCCCATCTCCATGGACGTGGCAGCGAAGAAGCAGCCGCCCGGGAAGACGCGCCGCTCCACGTAGCTGAAGAACGCCTCACACGCAGCCACCAGCTGGGCCAAGCCGGGTTGGGCCGCGCGCGCGGGCTTGATGACCTCGTCGGCGAGGATCCGCTCCGCCTCGCTCACGGTGGCCAGCTGGAGCTCCTCCTTGGAGCCGAAGTGCGCATAGAGGCCGCTCTTGCTGATGCCGATCGCGGCGGCCAGGTGCCCGATCGACAGGCCCTCCAACCCCTCGACGGTGGCCAACGACGCGGCGGCATGCAGGATCGCGCTGCGCGTCCGCTCGCCGTCGGCCCGAGGGGTTCGCTGCGGACGGCTTCGTGGGCTCTTCGTGGTAATCATGCTTGACAACCTAGCACGACCGGTCGTACTTTTTCATTCGGCACGACCGATCGTGCGGACTAGATGGTCCTGAGCCGGCCATCCAGTGACCACCACCACAAGGAGCTCAATCATGTCCATCACCACCACCGTCAAGGGAGTCGACGTCGAACGCCTCTCGGCCACGATCCAAGCCGTCGCGACCGACCCCTCGTTGGCGAAGTTCCAGTTCCGCGTGGCACCGATTGGATCGACGGCGGCCACAGCCGCACCACCATCCACGGGTTCTACGGCGTGGGCCAGGAAGACACCTCCCGCAGCGAGGCGTTCCTGCTGGAGACAGACGAGCCGGAGGTCCTGCTCGGCCAGCCACCCGCCCCGGCTACCAGCAGATCCGAGCCACCATCACCGCCAAGGGCGACCTCGATGACGAGCAGTTCGCCGACCTGGTCAGCCTGACGCTGTTCTCACCGATGCGAGACACCGTCAGCAACCCCGTCCCCGTCGCCATCGACGTGGTCCGCGCCTGACCGATCCACCCGATGTCCGCGTCGGCCGCCTCGACCGGCCGGGCATCCGGCCCGTCGCGTGACCTGCCACCAGCCCAGGAGCTGCCATGACCCGTAGACCCCGCCAGACCAACCCGCTCATCCCACCCGAACCCTGACCAGTGAGGCTCCCATGACCATCAACCCGCTCTCGCTCGAGCTCGGCGCGGAGCACCGCCGTGACCTCGTCCAGCGCGCCGCCGACCACCGCCGCCCAGGTACCGCCCGCCGAAGGCGACGGCTGCCGCTGCGAGTCCGCCAGATCCGCCCGGACGACGGGCGTCTGGTCGCCGAGATCTTCGCAGGCCTCGGCCTTGCTTCACGCTTCTCCCGCTACCTGACGGGCAAGCCCAGGCTCTCCGCCGCCGAGCTGCGCTACTTCACCGAGGTCGACCATCGCGATCACGAGGCGCTCATCGCCGTCACCCGCAACCGCGGGGAGGCGATCGGTGTCGCGAGGTACGTCCGTGACAGGCAGCACCCGACCCACGCCGAGGTCGCCATCGAGGTCGTCGACGACTGGCAGAACCGTGGCGTCGGCTCCCTGCTTGCAGCCCGCCTGTCAGCCCGGGCGAAGCACGAGGGCATCTCGCACATCACGGCCCTGATGACAGCAGACAACGTCCGCTCCCGACGGCTGCTCGAGAGGATCGGCACCCTCACCGGCATCACGCGTGACGGAGCCGCGGTCACCTATGACGCCGTGCTGACGTGACCCCCGCGTGATCGCCCGAACCCCGAGGCCGGTGCCGGCTCCACCGGCAGAGTGCACCGCCCCTGCCGGACCGGATCAGCCTGCTTGGACGAGGTGGCCGAACTCGCCCATGATCTCGCTCATGGTGCGAGCCACGCAGTCGGAGTCGCAGCGGTCGGCGAGGTATCCCGACCCGCACGCGTAGATCTCGGCCAGCGCCGCCTCGAGCTCCTGTGCCGCCCGGCTCGAGGGAGCGGGAGCACGTTCCGCGCCGGCCGGCGCGGCAGCCGGTTGGCGTGTCCCTTCGTCACCGACGTACTCCTGCACGGCCCGCACCATGGTGTGCGCCATGTCGTCGGCGTCACGCCGACCGGAGAGGAACTCCGGTCCGAGCGTGAGCACCGGGGCAAGTGCTGCCTGCATACGTCGAGTCTGTTGGTCGAGCCCTATCGATTCCGTCACCGAAACCACCTTCCTGTCCCTATTGTCCCACCCGAGCGGCGGCCGCCCAGCACGGTGGGACACCACCCTCACCCTGTGCGTATGCTGCCTGAGCCGGCTCAGCGGCATACCCACTCCTTCGCGTCGGGCTGAGACAGCCGTCACGTCGTGCACGGCGCCGTCACGAGACCTTGGGCCCGGATCGTGCGCCCGACCCCCGGCAGGCTGGCAGGCATGGAGCGACTGAGCGCACTGGACGCTGCCTTCCTGGACCTGGAACGAGGACGCGCAGGGGCTCAACGTCGGCTCGACGATGATCTTCGAGGGGCTGGCGCCGACCCTCGACGCGGTGGTCGCCGAGTTCGAGGCGCTGCTGCCGCAGTTGCCGCGGTACCGCCAGCGGGTGCGTCGGGTGCCGTTCGACCCGGGGCTGCCCGTCTGGGTGGACGATCCGGGCTTCCGGCTGCGTGACCACGTCCAGCAGCTCCAGCTGCCCGCCTCCGCCACCGACGACGACCTGCAGAAGGCCGGCCGTCGGACTCATCTCGGCGCCGCTCGACCTCGAGGCACCCCTCGGGCGCACCTGGCTCGTCACCGGGTTGGCGCGGGGTCGGTGGGTGCTGGCCAACACGAACCACCACGCGATGATCGACGGCATTCTCCGGTGCCGACATCATCTCGGTGACGCTGCACGCCGATCCCGCGGCGAAGGGACCCCGCCCCCCGGCAGAGGCATGGCGCCCCGAGTCGGAGCCGTCCACCGCGCCACTGACCACCCACGGTCTCAGAGCGCGGCATGGGCGAGCTCGTCGCCTCCGGACGGCAGCCGCCCGAGCGGACGTCGAAGCGAGCCGCACGTCTGTCACGAGCGACTCACCGTGCGCAGCGTCGTCGACAGCCGGATGGTCCACGCGATCCTCGACATGTGGACCGAGCCGCTCGACTTCGAGCTGCCGACGCCCGCTGACGCCACTCTCCCGTGGCGGCGCTTCGTCGACACCTCCCTCGATGCCCCAGACGACCTCCGCGGTCCTGACACGGCACCCGTCGTCGACGCAGCCACCTACCGTGCGGCGGCCGCTCGGTGGTCTTCCTCGTGGCGGCGCTGTGGCCGGGCGGTGACCTGCACCCCTCGGAACGGCCGGGCGCGTCGGGACCATAGGACCTCGTGGGTGCCCGGGTTGGCCCGGTGGGGTGCCCGTGGGCGGTCGGACCTCGCGATACTGGTGCTGCTACGCCGCCCGCGGTGTCCTCAGGCCGCTGCCGTCTTGGGCGGCCGTCCCGGGCCTCGCTTGCGCGCGACCACGACGCCGTCGACGAAGATCTGGCCGCCCCACACCCCCCACGGCTCCCGGCGGTCGATCGCGGCCGCTAGGCACTCGGCACGCAGCGGGCACGACTGGCACAACCGCTTGGCGAGGTCGAGCTCGCCTGGGCGTTGCGCGAACCACAGGTCGGCGTCGTGCTCCACGCACGGGATCTGCTCGTTGCCGGTCCGGACCGGCACCAGGCCGTGCAGCGCGCTCAGCGCCATGGTTCCCCCGTACGGGTTCCGTGCTGGGCACCGGTCCAGACCGCGGTCCCCCCGACCACGACCTGGGTCTCACGCACGCTGGGCTCGCGGTGGGCACGCGTTGCCTGGTCGTGTTGACCCACGCGGCTGAAGAACTGCCGGATCTGCGCCCGCACCTCGCCGGGGCCACCACGCGTGAACCTCGTGGGCATGGAGAAGGTGGCTCCGCCTCTACTCGATCTCATGCCTCGAGCGTGCGCGCCTAAGGTAGGTCGGCACATCGGCAGGGCACCGTATCCGTGCAGGTCCAGCTACCTCAGGTCCCCCCGGGCGGGATCCGGGCGGACACCTGCCGTGAGGGTTGTGAAGCACTGCGGTCGTGATAGCGACACCACTTCACGACTCCTCCTCGACCTCCAGCGGCGGAGCGTGATGGACGAGCGGCTCAGGTGTGGTCACCCACGGCACGACGCCCACGAGGCACACGAGCCCCGTCACGAGGAAGGCCGTCCCGAAGCCGAACCGGTCGGCGACCAGACCGACGAGGATCGGGCCGACGATCGCGCCACCGTCCTGGGCCATCTGGACCGTCGACAGCACCCGGCCGCCGTTGCGCTCGCGGCCGATGACGTCCGCGACCGCGGCCTGTTGCGCAGGGTTGACCAGGCCCGCGCCGACGCCCGAGACCAGCGACAGCCCGAACAGCACGGTCAGCCCGACCCCGACCGAGAGCGCCGGGTGCAGCGACAGCCCCATCAGCGCCATCGTGGTGCCCATGACCACGAGACCGCTGATGACCAGTGGCCGTCGCCCGAGGCGGTCCGCCATCCGCCCCGAGAACTGCAGGGTGATGGCGGTCCCGACCGCTCCGATCGCGAGGGCGGCGCCGGCCACCCACGCCTCGTCGAGCACGGCCGCGGCGAGCAACGGCAGCACCGCGACGCGCACACCGAAGTTCGTCCAGCCGTTCGAGGCACCCGACACGAGCACCGCCCGGTAGACCGGGGAACGCCACGCCTCCGCCAGCGACACGACGTCTCGGGCGATGTGCTCCTCGGCCGGCCGCAGCCGCGCCCCACGCAGCCCGATCGCGACGACGGCCGCGGCGATGACGAGGGCGACGGCATACACGATGAACGGCATCCGCATCCCCCACCCGGCAAGCACCCCGCCGAGGACCGGGCCGATCATCCCGCCGATCAGGAAGGCCGACGCGTACGTCGACGAGACCCGCCCGCGGGCGCTCGGCGGCGCGAGCCGGACGAGCAGCGCCATCGCCGAGATGGTGAACATCGTCGAGCCGATCCCGCCGAGCCCGCGGAAGACGAGCAGCTGGACGTACGACTGCGCGAAGGCAGTGGCGAACGACGAGACCGCGACGATGACGAGACCGGCGAGATAGACCGGCCGCTCCCCGAGACGGCTGACCAGCTCGCCGCCCACGGGCGCGAACACGAGGCGGAAGAAGGCGAATGCGGACACGATGACCGACGCCGCCGCGACCCCGACGTCGAACGAGCGTGCAAAGGCGGGCAGGACGGGGGAGATGATGCCGTAGCCGATCGCGATCACGAACGCCGCTCCGACGAGGATCCAGATCTCCCGCGGGATGCTGATCCGGGATGCGGGAGTGCGGGGCGACGTCACCCGGCCATTCTCGCAAGACTGTGTATGCTGCTGGGCCGGCACCGGGCGTCAGCCGGGCCCCAGGTCGGCTCGCGGAGCCGGCCCGGCATCGCGGTGCGCGTGCGCGTGCGCCCGTTTCACCGCGGCGGCCGCCACGTGTCGAACTGACGGAACTGGCGCCCGCTCACCACGTCGGGTGTGGCGAACAGGACGAGGTCGCGAGTGCGCACGAGCGCCGGTCGACTCAGCTGCGCGACGGTGCCGATGAGCCGGGAGTCGCGGGCCACGCGTCGGGTCCGGGGGCGGCGGAGGCGGTCGTAGCGATCCAGCGCTCGGGGGAGGTCCGGCTCCGTGTGCAGCAGCACGCAGAGGGTGGCGGCATCCTCGAAGCCCTGGTTGGCGCCCTGCCCGAGGTTCGGTGTCATGGCGTGGGCCGCGTCACCGACGAGGACGGCCCGGCCGCGCGCGAGCGACTCGAGCGGACGCACGAGCTCCTCGATGGGCAGCCAGCTGACGACCTCGGGGTCGGTGGCCCGGATGACGTCCGCGATCGGCTCGTGCCAGCCTGCGAAGAGGTCGAGGACCCGAGCCAGGTGGTCACGGTCGTCCGCCAGGTCGTCGCCGTTCTTGACCGCGAACCAGTAGGCCCGTCCGTCGGTGAGCGGCACGAGCCCGAATCGCAGCCCGGCTCCCCAGGTCTCCGAAGGGGGGATGCCTCGCATCTCGCCGCGCGTCACGCCACGCCACGCGCCGTAGCCGACGCCGTGGTACCCCGGGTCCGAGCTCACCTGCCGGCGCGACCCGGAACGGATGCCGTCGGCGACCACGACGAGATCGGCGCGGAGCTGGCTGTCCCCGTCGACGGTGACGACCCCGTCCTCGGTGGATGCCAGCTCGGCAGGACTCTCGAATCGAACCGTGCCGGAAGGAAGTGCGCTCAGCAGCATCTGGTGGAGCGCCTCCCGGTGGACGACGCGCATGTTCCAGAGCGCGGTGTCGGGGGTGCGCACGAGCCACCGTCCCCCGGGCGTGCGCACACCGCCCGCGGTCGGCGCCACTGCTCCGGTGAGGTGGTGCATGGCCGTTCCTAGCCCCAGCGAGCCAAGCGCGGCCAGGCCGTTGCCGAAGATCGAGAGCCCCGACCCCTGTGGGCGGGCCTGGCCCCCCGCCTCGAGGACGACGACATCGTGGCCCGACGCGACCAGCCCGTGGGCTACCGCGAGGCCGACCGGCCCGCCTCCGATGACGACGACCTCCATGCCACCCCTTCCTCGGTGCGGACTCAGGACGTGGACGTGCCTCGCAGACTCGTGAGGAGCGCGGGCCTGCTGCTCTCCTCGTCTCGCGACGAGCCTGGAGAAGTGGAACAGGATGCCTCCAGCAAGCCACCACCGGAGATGCCCTGTCAACGACCCTGGGCACACCGCCATACCATCGCGTGCCCACCGTGGACGGGAGGACGGCACCGCGCACCCAATGGGCACTCGACTGTGGGCCGGGTCGGCCTACCTGCCCCCGACAAAGGGGTGGCCGCCCGGGCCGAGCCGCACCTACGGTCGTGGGCATGGCCATCAACCGGACCGATCCACCCCTCTCCGCCGACGAGGCGAACACGCTGGTCGCCTTCCTCGACTATCACCGGGACACGTTGCGCCACAAGGCCGCGGGCCTCGACAGTGGGCAGCTGCGAGCCACGACCGCCGCCTCGGACCTGACGCTCGCGGGACTCGTCAAGCACCTCGCCCTCGTCGAGACGTCCTGGCTGCACTGTCGACTGCTCGGCAACCCCTACCCCGAGCCCTGGGCGTCCGTGGACTGGGAGGCCGACGAGGACTGGGACTTCCACAGTGCGCTCGACGACACCCCGGACCAGCTGCAGGCGCTCTTCGACGGGTCGGTCGCGCGGTCCGACGCGATCATCGCCGAGGCCCTGGCCGGCCCGGAGGGGCTGGACCGCCTCTCGGTCGTCGCGTCCCGGCAACCGGGTGAGGGCCACTTCAGCCTCCGTTGGATCCTCGTGCACCTCATCGAGGAGTACGCGCGGCACAACGGGCACGCCGACTTCCTTCGCGAGTCGATCGACGGCCAGACCGGGGAGTGAGACCGCCCGCCGCGAGTCAAGGGGTTGTGGGGGGGGGTGGTGGGGGGTGTGGGGCCCACCCCCCCCCCCCCCACCCCCCAACCGCCCCCCGCCCCCCGCCCCGCCCCCCGGGGTGTGTCCCCCCCCCCGCCGGGTTTTTGGGGGTGGTGGGGGTTGGGGGCCCCCTTGCCAAAAAAAACCCCCCACAACCCACCGATGACCGTCACCGGCGCCCGCTCAAGAGCACGATGAGCCCGAGGGCGTACAGGGCGACGATCACCGGCTCGAGCGGCTCGAGCGCCACCGCGTCCGGCACGCCTGCCATGACCTGGAACGGCATCGCGACGAGGTAGCTGAGCTGCTCGGGGATACCGGAGACGAGCGCGACGAAGGCCAGCACGTAACCCCACCCGGTCCGGCGCCACACGAGCACGGCCGCGGCGGCGTAGAGAGGCACCTGGACGGCGAGGTCCAGGACCATCCCGAGGTGGAGGACCTCGGTCGTCTCGACCAGGCTGCTGCCGACCGGCACTGTCCCGGTGACGGCGTTGGCCACCGCGGCCCAGACCCACATGCCACCCAGCGAGACGGCGAGCAGGCCCAGCGCAACAGCGGCCGGCCACACGTGTCTGACCCCGCGGAACCGCTCGGCCACCGCGGCCACGTCGAGCCCCGCGATGGTCAGCACCAGAGCCGTCAGGCTGGCGGAGAAGACCGCGACATGGAGCAGGAACAGGTCGTTGAAGCCGGTGCCGAAGACATAGAACGCATAGCCGTAGACCAGGTCAGCGAGAAGGCCGGCCGTCACCAGTTGGCCCAGCAGCGACCCTCGCCACGCCTGGAGTGCGGCCACGCCGAGGGCGGGGACGACCACGACCGCCGTGACGAGGTCGTAGCCCCGGAGGATCTCGGCCGTCGACCGGGCACCGGTGTAGACCCCGTCGATGGCCAGCCCGGCCACCGAGGCCGCCAGCGCCAGCACCGCGACGACCCCGATCAGCACCGCCACCCGACTGTCGAGCCGGGTGGTCGCCGCCAGCTGCCGCACCCCATGCTCGTCGCCCACCATGGTCATGACCCGAACCTCCCTCAGCGGGGCGGCCGGACCATGGCCGGAGGCGACCACGGTCGCCGTCCCACGCTCACGATAGGAGGCCCGCCCATACCCGCGGCAGGGCCATTGGTCCCTGGCGCTCAGCTCGTATGGCGCTCAGCTCGTATGGCGCTCAGCTCGTATGGCGCT
>NZ_JAKDLO010000322.1 GCF_030452765.1 Intrasporangium sp. | reverse complement strand
GACAGGGACCGCGTCCACGACACCGCTGACCGAGACCGCCGCGTGGACCGGGCCGGAGGTGGGCTGCACCCAGACGGCCTGGGCCCGGTCGAGCTCGACCGCGACCGCGTGGTCGGCGGGCACGCTGACCCGACGGGTCTGCGCACCGGGGCCGCTCGTGGTCACCGTCACCGAGGCACTGGCACCGCCCGCCGCGAGCAGGAGCCGCGCCTTCGCACCGGGCACGGCAGCGGCACCGGGCAGGGCCAGCCCAGCGAGCCGGTGCACCGCTGGTGTCGCCGGAGCCCAGCCGAAGTCGCCCATCCGGTCGCTCCCGCTCGCCACGCGGCGTTCGACCCAGGCCGCCGCGACGACTGGCCGGTCGGCGATGAGGTGGACACCGAGGACCCCGTCCGGAACGTCGAGCGGGACGTCGCGGCTCGAGCCGGCCGGGACCCGGACGGCCCGCAGCCGGTCAGGCTGGACCGGCCCCCTCTCGGTCAGGACCCGCACCTGGACGAGCGCTTCCTGAGCGGTGGGGTTGCCGACCCGCAGGCTCGCCACACCCGCCTTGTCGACTCCGGCCACGACCAGATCACGCGCCGGCTGCGCGGCCGGACCCGAGTCGTCGATACCCCGGGCGGTCGCACCGTCGATCCACGCGTCGCTGAGCACGCCGGACAACTGGCCTCCGTCCGCCGCGATGTGGACGACGGCGGCCTCGACACCGGGGGCGAGGGTGTCGAGCGAGAGGACGACGCGGGACCTGGGCGGGATCGAGGCTTCGTGGCCAGCGCCGCGGACGGTGCCGGCGGTCCCGAGGACGGTGAAGTCGACGGTGATCGTGTTGGGGCCCGGGTTCGTCAGCACGAGCCGCTCGGTACGGGACGGGCCGGAACCGCCCCCGACGAGCCACAGGTCGGCGGCGGGCTGGGCGCACGAGGTCATCGCCAGACCGCGGTCGTCGTCCCCCCGATGCAGCCACGTCTGGACACCGACGACACCGGGGGCCAGTGCCCCGGTCGCCCGCACGACCGTCGCGACGGCACCCGAGACCGTGGCACGAGCGGGCCTGGCCCGCTCGGAGACCGTGCTGCCCTTGCCGCCGCCGACCGGCGCGATGTGCACAGCGCCGGCACCCTGGCCGACCACCCCGGACACGACCGACATCGGCGCTGCCACCGCCGCCACGCGAGTGCGTCCCTTGACGTCGCGGAGCCCGCTCGCGCCGATCCGCTCGGGGCCCGGGCAGACGAGGGCAGCGTCGGTGACGGCGGCATGGGAGGCCGCCGGCAGCCCGGCGCTCGTCTGGCGGTCGCCCAGCTCGAGGGAGCCAGTCGTGCTCGCGGCGACGCCGACGAGGGCGCCGGCGCAGATGGTGATGGCGGTCACGCGCAGGATGCCGCCGACCCGGGTCATGAGCGCCTCCTCGACCGGCGGTTGCCCAGCGGGATGGCCATGAAGCACACGAACGCCAGCAGGACCGCCTGCACCAGGGTCCACCACGGGTGCGCCGCTGCGAGGTCGATGACGAGCTGCCCACCCGAGGCCGGGACGAGATAGGTCGGCTGTGCGGTGCCGGGGGCCGCTGAGAGGACGGTGCCGTCGAGGGTCACCGTGACGTGGTCTGCCCACTCCGGCGGCTCGGCGACGACGACGAGCCGCTCGGCGGTCGCCGCGGGGATGCGGTGATCGACAGCCGCATGCGGACCGACCGTGGGCACGGCGTCGAGCAACCGCCCCCGCTCGTCCACGAGCCGGACTCGCGATGGCGCCCCCGGGGCCACGGCCCCCGGGGCGGCGGGCAACGCCTGCACCTTCCACAGCGTGGCGCCGTCCGCCTGGCCCAGCCGGCTCAGCCCCTGGGTTGAGTCGAGGCGCCGGACGAGCTCGTCGTCGTCAGCGACCACCTGGACGAAGCCGATGGCGAGACCGGCCAGGGCGCGCGCCGGTGACTCGTCGCTCTGCTGCCCGCCGACGAGCGCCGCCACCGCGGAGACGAGTCCGGAGTTGTCGGGACGCGGCCGGTCGAGGTCGCGCAGCAGCTCGCCCGGCTCGGTGCCGGTGAGCTCGAAGTCGACCACCGTCGTCGACGGCCGCAGCAGGAGCAGCCGGGTGCTGAGCGGACCGTTGCCCTGCTCGACGGCCACCGCAGGCAGTGTCGCCTCTCCCGGTGTGAGCTGGTCACCGACCCCGGAGACCCCCCAGCGCACCCCACCGCCGA
>NZ_JAKDLO010000125.1 GCF_030452765.1 Intrasporangium sp. | reverse complement strand
GGCCCTCCGGCCGCGCCAAACCGCAGGACCGGTCACGCAGGGGCTGAATGTTTACCCGACGATGGCTCGCGAGCAGCAGTCGATGACCAGCGCCACGTACAGCCAGCCCTGCCAGGTCGGTACGTACGTGATGTCTCCCACGAGCTTGGCCCCTGGTGTCTCGGCGCTGAAGTCGCGTTCGATCAGGTCCGGGATCTGCGCATGCCGGCCGTCCTGGCGGGTGGTGCCCT
This sequence comes from Intrasporangium sp., assembly GCF_030452765.1. GTDB lineage: Bacteria > Actinomycetota > Actinomycetes > Actinomycetales > Dermatophilaceae > Intrasporangium_A. The sequence goes on along the minus strand of NZ_JAKDLO010000125.1, from coordinate 13,732 downwards.
TGCGCGAGCGGCGCGGCTGGCAGGCCACCAGGCCCAGCTCACGCATCAGGTCGCGCACCGTCTCCGGGTCGCACAGGTGCCCGCTGCGGGCCAGCACCGCGTGCACCCGCCGGTACCCGTAGGTGCCATCGTGCGCCTCGAACACGTAGGCGATGATCGCGGCCAGCCGCGCCCGGCGCTGAGCGGTCAGCGACGGGCCACGGGTGCACCAGTCGTAGAACCCGGAGGTCGAGACCGCCAGCCAGGCGCACATCTGCTTGACCTGATACCGAGGCGTTCCATCGGCGTTGGTGGTGGCCCTCTCCGCGGAGATGAACGAATACTTCTCGCTCACCGGTACTCCTTCGCGAAGAAGGCCGCGGCTTTTCCCAGGAACTCACGCTCCAGTTTCAGCTCACGAAGCTCCCGCTCGACCTCGGCCAGGCGGGCGCGTTCCGAGATCGTCAACGGCTCCTCTTCCTGCGGGTTCGCCTCCCGGTACTTCTTGACCCACACCCGCAGCGTCTCGGTGCCGACACCATTCTCCCTCGCCACCTGTGAGACCGTCTTCGTCGCCTCCTGGTCCAGAAATGCTCGGACCATCTGCTCCTTGAATTCCGGACTGAACCGGACACGCTTGCTACTCATTGCGAATTCTCCCTTCCTGTCAGGATCGATCCTATTGGACACCGAATCCGGAGGAAAAAGGGCACCTCAGCCCGATCATCGGCTGGGGGGCTGCGGCCGCGTTCGTCGCGTTTCTGACGAGTGAGGGTCTGCCGGTCCTGAAGGAGAGGGCTAAAGCGCAGGACGAGGTCGACACGACCGTCCGCAATACCACGGCCGGTGCGCTTGATGACGGTCGCTCACTCGCAACCAGCGGAAGCGTGGCTGACCTCGGGAAGCTCGGGGTCCACCCCGCGACCCGACAGGTGCCTTACCAGCCGCGGGATATCGAGTCCGAGGCACAACAGGTTTTGGCCGATGGCCATGCGCTACTCGTTCTCGGCGAGTCGATGGCCGGCAAGTCGCGGATGTGCGCACACATCATCCAAGGCGCGTATCCCAACCATCGGCTGATGAACCCGCTGCCGGAGAAGCTGCCGGAACTGCTCGCCGCCACCCGGATCGAGGGTGTGGTGGTCTGGCTTGACGACCTGGAGCGGTACCTGAACGTAGCGGGGCTGCGCCCGGACTGGGTCGACGTGCTGCTGGATGGCCAGAACATCGTGGTGGCCACCATGCGCTCGAGGGCCCACGACGCGTTCATGCCAACGGGCGAGGTGCGCCACCCGCAGCTGCCGGCCCTACGCCGGTTCCAAGCAAAACGTCTGAAGGACACAGCGGACGAGACGGCCCGCCTCGCTGCCGCCATGCCCGACCCCGCTGCCGCAGCGGGTGTCGCCCGCTACGGACTCGGAGCGTACATCGGTGGCGGCCCGTACGCCGTTGAACGCTTTGAGGACGCCCGGACCAGTCACCCGCTGGGGCAGGCGATGGTGCGGGCTGCGGTCGACTGGCGACGGATCGGGCTGGAGGCCATCTCCACGACGACGCTGGCGAAACTCGCGCCCGCCTACCTCAATAGCCGTCACCATGACGGGTCGGAAAGTACCAGGGACGCCCTGAATTGGGCCCGAGCTCGGGTGTTCGAGGTCGTGCAGCTTCTCGAATCGGGTGCCGAGCCGGACTCGGTTCGAGCTACGGACTATATGCTTGACCACCTCAGTGCAGAGAAGGAGCCGATCCCTGACCTGGTGTGGGAGACGGCGACCGGCACTCCGCTGCCCGCTGCGGATGCGTTGACGCTCGCAATGGGCGCGTACCGGGCGAACCGCCCGCAGATCGCCGCCGCGCTCTGGAAACGAGTTGCTGGCTCCGGCCACGCCGACCAGGCGCCGGTGGCGGCGTTCAACCTCGGGGTCCTCGAGCAGGAGCAGGGCGAGGTGGCGGCGGCCCGAGCCGCCTACCAGCTGGCGATCGACTCCGGCCACGCCGACCAGGCGCCGCGAGCGGCGTTCAACCTCGGGATCCTCGACCGTTCACGGGCCGTTTAGTTTCTGGACCGGCCCGTTGACAGGCTGCCGCCGGCGAACCGACGCCGGCTCCTGATCGCCAGCCACGACACTCGAGACTCGCCGTCGGGCCGTGTCCTTCTTCCAACGGGACGATCCGACCCGACCCGCGATCGCGGCCCGGCACCGGGCCAGCGCGGCCGCCTTCGCACCATCGACCAGAGCAGCCTCGACCGGCTCGACGAGCCGGTCGTGCCGGCCCTGCTCAGCCATCCGCGCCGCGGCGCGCCGCTGGCTAGGGCTCGCGCCCGGCCGGCCTTCCTCGTCCCGCCAGAACCGCAGCCGGAACCTGACCCATGCCGCGACGAACCGCGGCATGGTCGTGAACGTCCACGCCCCGCCGGCCTCCGGCCGGGAATCCAGCGCGCGCAGCACGTCACGGCCCGTCCAGCCTGCGACAAACCACTCCCGAAGCACCGACGCCAGCGCCGGCGCGGAGCAGCCACGCAGACCGACGGCCTCGGCCTGAAGCCGGGCCGCGGCCGCGACCCGTTCAGCCTTCGTCACCGGCACCTCCGCGAGCGACCACCCTTGCTCGGCCGCCCGCCGCCGGCTCTCTGGGCAGGCGGTCGTTCCGTCATCGCGGTCTTCGGGGGCTTCGGGCATCGTCGTGGTGGTCGACGGTTCACGGGCAGGCAGGGCAAGGCCGTACTCGGCCCGCAGGTTCTCCATCCCGTCGCGGCCGACGACGATCGTGCCCGGCGCCGCCTCCCAGATCAGCGACCACTCGATCAGTCGAGCGATCGCGCGAGTGACCGTCGCCTGGTCGCACCGGCCGCGGCCGGTGGCCACCGCCACCGCGGCCGCGAGCTGGTCATGCCCGGGCCCGCTCGTCTCCGACCTGGGGTGCCACTTCGTGGCCAGCTCGTCGACCACCGCCCGCAACGTCGCCCGCAGGTCGCGGCGGCCGGCCAGCTCGTCAACGAGCAGCCGGGCGTGCGATCGCCACGACACCGCATCCCGCGGCGTCCCGAGACCCGCCGGCCTCGGGCTGTAGAACCTACTCGCCCGGGCCGGCTCTGGCCCGGGAGCCGGCCCGCCTGCGGTCGGTCGACGAGCGGCAGCGGGCGCCGTGGTGGCCCGCCGCACAGGCACGGTATTCACCTGTGGCTGTTCTCGTAGTGTCGGCACACGGCCGGCCACTCGTATGCGCCTGAGGTGATATCGCGCAGCAGCCTGTCAGTCACGACTACCCACGCGCCGCAGCTGCACCGGGTGATGTGATCAAGCGTCCAGGCCTGCCGTGACCGCAGGCCCCGATGTGGTCCGCTCGGACACGCACGTCCTGAATATGGATTCGTGGAGGACGGATCAGTTATGGTGGGCATGGCAAAGCGACCTCCCAACAGTGGTGCACTTGCTCGGCCCGAGTTCACGCTCGGGCCACAAACTTGAGATTCAGACGTTGGCCCTCGTTCCTGCGGGGGTCTTCGTCATGCTCCGGGCACTGCCCGGCGATGGGATCATGCGCTGATGTCGAGCCTTTCCTCTTGCTGGCGCCGTGGTCTGGGTCCGGTCTTGCGGCGCGGCCGCACAGCGCCGAAGACACGCACCTCGAGCAGCTCCTGAAGCGAGCCGTAGCCGCCCTCGTCGACTGCGCGTCGAAGCGACGCGTAGTCGTCCGCGCTCATGCGAAATGAGGTCGCGGTATCGCGGCTCCTGCCTCGCCGTTCCTCAGCCATGCTGCTGACGGTAATGGGTTGTACAACCCAGGGTTGGGACCTACGCGGCGTGTCGCGCGTTCTCTTCGGCCCCCCGCGCGCCAACCTTGACACGGAAGAGTCAAGGTGACGAGAACTGAGCCGCTGAAGGATTTGCCGCGGCTCTTCCCGGCCTTCAAGGTTCGAGCATCGTCCGCGGCGGCCTGGCGCTGGAGTGGCGAACTCAGTCTTCAGTCGGTCGTGGCTGCTCGTCTTCAAAGATGGCTTCATCTAGGGCCTCAGGCGTGGGTGGTCGCTGGCAAGCGTCGAACACCTCGCGACTCGGCAGTCGGGCGCGTCTCCACACTGATCGCTCGGTGAACGTCGCCTCGGTGAAGACGGCGGTCCCGGTGAACGCCGCTCCGGTGAAGACGGCGGTCCCGGTGAACGCCGCCTCGGTGAAGCCGGCGGTCCCGGTGAACGCCGCCTCGGTGAAGCCGGCGTACTCGGTGAACGCCGCTCCGGTCAAGTGGGCGTACTCGGTGAACGCCGCCCCGTCGAAGACGGCGGGCCCGGAGAACTTCGCCCCGTCGAAGACGGCGGGCCCGGAGAACTTCGCCTCGGTGAAGCCAGCGCGCCCGGAGAAGATCGCCTCGGTGAAGCCAGCGCGCCCGGAGAACCTCGCCCCGTCGAACAAGGTCGCGCCGCCGGAGAAGATCGCCCCGGTGAAGCCGGCGTCCCCGGAGAACCTCGCCCCGTCGAAGACGGCATACCCGGAGAACTTCGCCCCGTAGAAGACAGCGTCCCCGGTGAACGTCGCCTCGGTGAAGCCGGCGAACCCGGAGAACGTCGCCCCGCCGAAGTCGGCATGGCCTACGAAGTGGGTGTGCCTCATCGAGGACCCGACTCCGAGTCGTGCATGGGAGAAGTCGGCGTCGATGAGCGTGGCGCCGTCAAGGTCCAGGCGTAGTTCGGCCCACGAGACGGCCGGTTTGTCTCGGAGGTGGTCGGTGATGATCCGGGTCAGGGTGCGCCGGACTTCTCGTTCCCCGGGTAGCACGTTGTAGGCCCGCGTCTCGGTGTGCTGGCCGCCGTCGGTGATTGGGTGGGCTCGTTGGACCGTGACCGATGTTGGTTCGACGCTGGCGGGGTCATCGACTACCCACGGCAGACGCAGGTAGGCGCATAGGACGTCGACGCACTGCTGGCGTTGCTCGGGCCATTCGTCGGCGAGGTGGGCCATCGCGTAGGCGCCGGCCATGCGGACCGCGGCCTGCGGGTCGCCGAGCTGCTGGGCGGCGCCGGCATAGCGTGAGCGTTTGCCGGCGTCGTCGACCTCGAGGTGCTTCTGGCGACGGTAGGCCACCACCAGCGCGACGGCCGCGCCCATGCCGCCGGAGACGGCGAGGGAGACCTTGACCAGGTCCACGAAGACCGCCTGGGTCTCCCCGTCCGACACGATCAATCCCCACGGCCAGACGTGCAGCACTAGGTAGGTCAGCAGCGTAAGGGCCCCGATGAAGACCGCGGCCAACAGGAGGATCGTTAAGGCTGAGGCACGAAGGAGCCCTCGCGCCGTCATGTGCGCGCCCAGATTCGATGCCGCCACGCTCCGCGGACGATGGGTTGGTTAGTCACGCTTCAAACTTGACCTGAACGAGGGCGACATCTGACCAGACGTCAATGCCGCCATCAATCGAGCCTCCGGTGATCCGGGCGCCCGGGTGCCGCCACCGCCGCATCCAGGCGGCGGCGTTGTGTTCGGGTTCTTGCCAAGAGTCGATTTGCCTCACGGCAGGCTCCTCGCTCACGTTGACCCCCAATGTCGGCTTTCATGACGTTCGGGAACGGTACCGCCCGGTCGGGGACATCTGCTATAAGGACGGGACCGCCAAAGGGTTAGCGACGTCGGTCCCAGAGCGTTTGACGCCTCCGCGTCAGCGCTCGTGGGCAAGGAGCCGCACGACGGTTGCTTGCGAGACGCGTAGGTGGCCGGCGATTGCGCGGAGGCTCATGTCGGTGTCGCGTAGCTCGCGCGCGGTAGCGGCGCGCTCGGGCGTGACGAGCCGAGGCCGACCGACCTTCTTGCCGGATGCTTTGGCGGCCGCGAGCCCGGCCTTCGTGCGGTCAACAAGCACCTCATGCTCGAACTGAGCTACGGCGCCGAACACGTGGAACACGAGTCGCCCGCCAGGGGTGGTGGTGTCGATGGTCTCGGTCAGGCTCCGGAACTCGATCCCACGGTGGGCCAGCTGATTCACCTGCGCGATGAGGTCGGTCATCGACCGGCCGAGCCGGTCGAGGCGCCAGACGGTGAGCACGTCGCCCGCCTGCGCGTTGTCGAGGGCCTGGCGCAACTCTGGCCGGCTCATTGTGGCGCCGGTGGCGTGGTCGACGTAGACCCGCTCGGCTCCGGCAGCGCGCAGCGCGTCGAGTTGGAGTGCGGGGTTCTGCTCGTCGAGGGAGACGCGGCGTAGCCGATGATCGCCATAGCAGCAGCGAACCATGCCGGCGAGCATTGATTCGTCAGGCTGAGCGGTTCTGGACTCGGGTTTTGGAGCGGTTCTGCTCGGCGTGTCGCTGGTGCTCCTAAAGGGATCCCTTCTGGAGCACGCGCCGCATCAGCCAACCGAGCGATTCGCTGTGGATCAGGACATTGTTGGCCCATTGCGAGTCAGGCGTGACCAGCGTCAGTCGCAACACGCACGATGGGGTCATGGCCCTCCGATCCCCCATATACCTCGATGCTGAAACTCTCTTCGCTCAGGCCCAATACCACGACATCGAGGTTCCTCAGCAGGCTGACATCGTGGAGCGCACGCTTCGTAAGCGCACGGGAGGCGGCAGAGTGGCTTTCGCCGGCGTGGGAGTAGACGCATCCCGGGGCACAGACGTGGAGTTCCAATCCAGCTACACCCTCGAGCCGCGGCAGAAAGCTAGTGTGAGCAAGACCATCGATGCCCTTATCGCCGCCGGGGCGGTCCAGACCCAGGTCAGCGCCGACACGGTCCTGACCAAGGACGCCATGGTCGAGGTTGAGGGCATCACTCAGATGACCTCGGCCAGCCTCGTCGGCAAGCTCTTCTTCATGATGCGGCGTCTCCTAGCTGACGGTGACGGCAACCTCGACGAGGTGCTCGCGCTCCCAGCTGACGCGCCCCAGGTCCTCGAACAGATGAAGCGCATCTACCTGCAGAATGAACTACTACCGCTGCCAATCCTGTTGAAAATGAACGGAACTGGACTCGAAGTAGATGCCTACGTCAACGTTCGACCTGCCCACTTCATTGACTCGGCCTCGATCAACCGCATCGAGGGAGACGTCCGGGTCCTGGCAACCGTGACCCGGCTAGTAAGCGGCGGAAAAGACGGTTACTTCAGCACCGAAGAGTGGCTCCTCCATGACTGGGAGTACCTGCTGCGCCGCCTAGCTATGACACGCATGGACGAGCTCGAAGGGATATTCGACGGCCTCAACCTCGGCCTCCCCACCGCCGACGTCCACCAGTTCATCTCGGGTCCTGCCGTTGTCCTAGACGCGATCGCCGTGTACTGACGAGGTCGGGGCTTGGGTAGTAACGCTGAAGAATCGTGGCGCTAGCGATCGTCTACTGGTGAAAGGTGCAGATCTGCTCCGTTGGCGGGCCAGGACCGCAAAGTGGGTGAACTGCCCACCCACCGTCAGGCCGTGCGACCGTGGCTGAACAGGCAGCAGCACAGAAGACCAGCAGTGCCAGAGTGGCGGCCTAATGACGAGGCCCGAGACGCAAAGGGGTAGCAAGGTGGCAACGGTCGACGTGGTGGAGGTTCTTGACCGGGTTCGCCGAAGGGTTCCCGGCAGGCCGGAGGCCCAGCTGCAGGCGGAGATCTACCAGCTGCTGACGATGGGCGCACTCGACTTGGGCGAGGGAGACGTCGTCAAGCTTGAGGTGCAGACCGGTGACGGCACCCGCCGGCGGCTCGACGTTGAGGTCGGGAACTGCTGCATCGAGGTGAAGAAGGACCTCCGCGTTGGGAACGTGCTGAACGCCGCCCGGGAGCAGCTCGCAGGGTATGTGCAGCAGAAGGCTGAGAGTTTCGGTCGGCGGTACGTCGGGATGTTGACCGACGGAGCCACTTGGTATCTGTACCGCCTCGTCGATGGGACGCTGACGGAGGTTGCCTTCCTCGACGCGGGAAGATCTGACGCCGATACCGTGCTGATCTGGCTCGAATCGGTGCTGGCAACGGAAAGCCACATTCCGCCGACCCCGACCGCGATCAGAGAACGTCTGGGCGCTGAGTCACCGGGCCACAAACTTGACCACGCGACACTCGTGGACCTCTACGCCCGCAACAGCAGCGTCCCGGAGATCGCGGTCAAGCGAGACCTATGGTCCAAACTGCTGCGCACCGCGTTCGGGTCGGCGTTCGAGGATGACCCTGACCTGTTCGTCGACCACACCCTGCTGGTTCTGACCGCCGAGGCGATCGCGCACGCCGTCGTCGGGTTCGACCTTCTCGGCGACCAACTGACCGCCGCCGAGATCACCCGAGGAACACGATTCCGGGACGCGCAGATCTACGGCGTGGTCGAGGAAGACTTCTTCGACTGGGTACTCCAGGCCGACGGTGGAGAGGCGTTCGTCCTAGACCTCGTGCGGCGAGTAGCCCGCTTCGACTGGTCCACCACCATGCGACACGACGTCCTGAAGTCCCTCTACACCTCCGTCATCGCCCAACACGTCCGCGAGTCCCTCGGGGAGTACTACACCCCAGACTGGCTCGCGGAACGGATGGTGACCGATGTCTACACCGACCCACTCCACCAGCGCCTCCTCGAGCCCAGCGCAGGCTCAGGCACCTTCCTCATCCATGCCGTCGAGGCGCACCTCGCGGCGGCCGAAGCCAGCGGGATGACCGTCGGTGAATCGCTCAGCTCGCTCACCTCGCACGTGATCGGCATGGATATCCACCCGGTCGCGGTGGCGCTTGCCCGGGTGTCGTACCTGATCGCTATCGGCCAGCAACGACTCCAGGACGACACAAGAGGCCCCCTCACGGTCCCCGTTTACCTCGGCGACTCCATCCAATGGGAGCAGCACAGCGATCTGCTCGCTGGGATCAGCGACATCACCGTCTCAACCGAAGGTGATGACCTCGTCGAAGGCGGAGGAGCATTGTTCGGCGACGAGCTGCGATTCCCCCTCAGCGTCCTCGACGACGCCGCACGATTCGACCAGCTCGTCAGCGATATGGCGGACGCTGCGGTCGACCCCGGCAAGGACTCGCACAAACCAGCCACGGTGATGAACCCGATCCTCAAACGTGCCGGCGTGACGACTGAGCACGACCGCGACCTCCTGGTCGTCACGTTCGACACCATGCGCAGACTCCATCGGTCGGGACGTAACCACATCTGGGGTTACTACGTTCGCAACCTGATCCGACCTCTGTGGCTGACCCGGCCCGGGAACCGAGTCGACGTGCTGGTCGGTAACCCGCCCTGGCTGAGGTACTCCAAGATGACCCGTGCCATGCAAGAGCGGTACAAAGCCCTGGCGAAAGCACGGAACCTCCTCACCGGTGGTCTGGGAGCCTCCGCCCGCGACCTATCAACATTGTTCGTGGCACGCGCCGTCGAGCTGTACCTCAAGAACGATGCACGGTTCGCATTCGTCATGCCGCACGGTGTGCTGACCCGCCAACCGCACGCCGGGTTCCGCACCGGGGACTGGGCCTCGAGGGCCGTCTCTCTCGCGGTCACCTTCGACACCGCGTGGGATCTCGATGACATCGACACCGGTTTCCCCATGACCGCATGCGTGATCCGCGGCTCCCTCACGGCGGCTCCGCAAGCGCTCAGCACGTCGGTGACCGCATGGCACGGTCAGCTCGGTACCCGGGTCGACCGGCCATGGTTCGCGATCGAGAACCTCGTGACCACCACCATAGGGGCCGTCGCTGACACCAACGCGGCACCGGACGGTCACCTGTCGCCGTATCGCGCCAGGTTCCGACAAGGGGCGATCCTCGTGCCGCGCTACCTGCTCTTCGTCGATGAGCAGACCGACGCAGGCCCGCTCGGAGCCGGCGCCGGACGGACACGGACCGCGTCCGCCAGGTCGACACAAGAAAAGCCACCCTGGAAGCATCAACCGTCACTGACTGGGACCGTCGAGAACACGGTGATCCGTGACGTCTACCTCGGCGAGAACATCGCCCCCTACCGACCGCTGGCACCGAGACGCGCGGTCCTGCCCCTCACGGCCGACCGCATCATGACCCGAGGCGAGGTTGATGCGCTGCCCGGTGCAAGCAAATGGTGGGCAGACGTCGAGTCCGGGTGGGAACTGGGACGGAAGCCAACAGAGGAGCTCCCCCTTCTCGAACGGTTCGACTACCAGCGCCAGTTGTCCGCCCAGCTACCGATCGCTACCCACCGCGTGGTCTACAGCGCGTCTGGCAACTCGCTGGCAGCAGCGCGGCTCAGTGACAGCGGTGGAGTCATCGAGCACAAGCTCTACTGGGCGCCGGTGGGATCACCCGACGAGGGACGTTATCTCGAGGCCATCCTCAACAGCACGACCATGCTGGACCGGGTCCGGCCGCTGCAAGCAAAGGGGCTATTCGGGCCACGAGACTTCGACAAATACGTCTTCTACATCCCGTTCCCGACCTACGACGCATCATCACCTGAGCACGCGGCAATCGCTGGCCTCGCAGCACTGGCCGAACAAGCCGCAGACGCCGTAGATCTCAGCGGTGTCACCAAGTTCACCGACGCACGTGCCAAGATTCGGGCCGCCCTCGACGCCGCAGGCCTCACTGCTCAGATCGAAGCAGCCGTTGCGGCTGTGCTGCCACACGTCCCAAAAGAACGTCACCAAACGACCCACCGGCTGAGTGATCGTTAGGCCAAAACCTCACCGCCGCGGTTGATGTCAAGGGCCGTTGAGTTCTGCCCAGAGGCGGCCGTGAAACCTGCCCGGCGACGGTCACGAGAACTGCCCGGTGGTGGCCATGGGATCTGCCCAGCGCTGGCCACCACCGGCGGCGTTCCTCAGCTCAAGGGGCTCACCCCTTGACCAGCTAGGGCCTGGGACAGGCGCACACTCTCACCGGTGGTCTGGCACACGTGGGCGTGGTGTAGCAGCCGGTCGACGGTTGCTGTGGCCAGGGTCTTGGGCATCAGCTCATCGAAAGCGGCCGGGTGCAGGTTCGAGCTGAGCGCGATGGAGCGTTTCTCGTACGCGGCATCGACCAGGCGGTACAGGCCCTCGGCCGCGTCGGGCGCGACCGGGAGCAGGCCGATGTCATCGACCACGACGAGGTCGGCTCGCAGGATCCGGGCGATGGCCTTGGTCACGGTGTCATCGGCGCGGTGTCGGCGCAGCAGGACCCCGAGGTCCTCGAGGGTGAACCAGGCCACCTTCAAGCCGTGTTCGACGCCGTGCTGCCCGAGGGCCTCGAGCAGGAACGTCTTGCCGGTGCCAGATGGGCCGCACACGACCAGGTTCTCTCGTCGATGGACCCACTCCAGGGTGCGCAAGGCTTGTTGGGTCGGGGCCGGGATCGAGGACGCCTCGGGCCGCCATGCCTCGAATGTCTTGCCGGTCGGGAAGCCGGCGGCGGCTCGGCGGGTCGCCAACGCGGAGCGTGTCCGCGGGCCGGTGCAGGTCGGCGGCGATGCTGCGGTGGCTGGCGCCGGCGACCTTGGCGAGCAGGGCCGCGCCGATGACGTGGCTGGTGTCGGCTCGCCGGGGCAGGTACGCGGCGGGGCAGCAGCACGTGGGTGGCGCGGCAGCCGCGGCACCGGACCCGACGCAGCGTCAGCCCACGGGTGCCGTGCACGTCCCGCACGGACCGGGCGCGAGCGTACCCCCACGCGGCGAGGATGCCCCCGCAGGCGGGACACTCCGCGTCTCGCCCTGCCAGGGCGGTCGACGGCTCGCCGGTCAGGGCTGGGCGCAGGATCAAGACCATGTGTTCGGGTGCTCCTCATGCGTTGAGCCTGCCGGGCGCGCGGCTGCTCGGGAAGGGGGAGTTGGTGTTGCAGCCTGACCCCCACCGAAGGCTTGGGCGCAAGCCCCTCGGCCGTGACTGGTCGAGACACCGTTTGGGCTGGTCAGGACCCTGTCGCAGCCCGCGGCACAGACGGTGAGGATGACTCGTCCTCAGGTGTGGTGACGCCACGGCCCTTCGTGGTAGTCACCCAGCCCGTCGCTCAACAGCCCGGGCCCGGCGGCGTGATCCTCGTGAGCCGCGGTGCCCGCCTCGGCGTTCTCGCGGTTCTCGCGGTTCTCGCGGTTCTCGCGGTTCTCGCGGTTCTCGCGGTTCTCGCCGGTCTCGCTGAGGTCGTTCGGTGTGGTCGGGGGCGGCTGGTTCGCCGCGGCCGGGTCCGCCTGATCCGCCAGGTCCGTCTGGGCGTTCTGCATCTTGCCGGCTGGTGGCGGAGGGGCTGCCGTCTTGGCCGCCCTGCGCAGCGTGCGCACCTCGGTGGTGGTGATTCCGCACAGCAGCGCGACCCCGCCGAGGGGTTCCTTCAGCTCACACTGGCCCCGGAAAGGTCGGCGTGTAGGGCTGTGACCTTTCCGGGGCCCTGGGTGACGCATAGGTGCTCGCCGGCGTCGAGGGCGAGTCGGGTCCGCGTCTGGGGCGCATGCTGCCAGGGTCAACGCGGTGAGCACGGCCGCGGCGTGGGTCCTGGTCATGGGGCGCCTGGTGGGGTGCGCCGCGTCGCGCCCGGAGCCGGGCGTGTTCACGATGGTGGTGGCCCGTCGCGTTGGACGCCGCGGCCTGTCTCGGGGTCCCATTCGAGGCGGCGGCGGATGTCGACCCCGCGTCGGACCTCGAAATGCACAGTGTCTTTGCCGATGTGTTTGGAGCGCATCCTGCTCATCGTGTTCTTGGCGGCCTGCGCGCTGGCGTGGGTGCTCATCACGACCACGACCGCATCAAGATTGCCGGCATCGGCCTCATCGAGTTGCACGACGTGCCAGCGCGGGCGGGCACGACGCACGGGCTTAGCGGCGCGCTCATCCTCCCCCGCCGTTGCCGGTGTTGCTGGCGCGGCTGGCGATGTGCCGGGCCCGGCGAGCGGCGGGGCGGGCTCGGCGTGGGCTCGTGCGTGGGCCAGGTCGCGGCGCAGGGCCTCGATCTGGCTCTCGTAGGCGGCGTGTAGGTCGGCGGCGCGCTGCTGGCCGTGGGTCTTCTCATGCTCGGCGTCTCGGCGGGCGGCGTCGCGTTCAGCGGTGCGGCTCGCGAGCCGCGCGGCCAGGTCGGCGGTCTCGGCGCGGGCCTGCTCGAGCTGCTCGCGCAGGGCGCCGGTGGCGGTTTCGGCGCGTGCCGCGCGGGCGGTCTCGGTCTCGGCGCGCGCGATCGCGTCGCTGGCCTGCTGATCGGCCTTGGCGCCCGCGGCGATCGCCTCCTCCCGGCCCTGTTCGGCGGCGTCGGCTCGCGCGGTGTATGCCGCGACCTCGCACCCGAGCCGGGCCTGCTCCTCCTGTGCGTCGCGGCGGGCGCTCTCCGCGTCGGCGCGCACCCGATCCAGCTCGGCGGCCAGCGCCGCCCTGCCCGCCTCGGCCTCGGCGAGCCGCGCCCGGGCCGCGTCCATCTCGGCGCTGATGGCCTGGGCGGCCTGTGTGGCCTCGTCGGCGGCAGCGTCGGCCTCCGCGCGCTCGGCCTCGGCGCGGCGCGCCGCTTGTTCGGCCCGCGCGGCCCGCACGGTGGCCGCGGCGACCTTCTCCTCCGCCTCGCTGCTGACCGCCGCGATCTGTGCCTCGATAGCGCCCGGGTCCGCCAGGGTGCGCAGCTCCACCAGCAGCTCGTGCAGCTGCCGGGTCAGCGTCTCGGCCATCCCGGCCACCTGGGCGTGGATCTCACCGGCCCGGGCCCGGGCCGCGTCGACCGGACGCGCCGACTCCCCCGCCGGCCGGCGGTGCTCGCTCTCCCCCGCGGCGATCCGCTGCCGCGCCCGCCAGGCCGCCGCCCGATTATGCGCCGGCTCATCGCAGTACACCGGCGGGCGGCCCACGCCCGGCTCCGCGGGCATCGCCG
>NZ_JAKDLO010000321.1 GCF_030452765.1 Intrasporangium sp. | reverse complement strand
GCGAGGTCGAGCCGTGGGATCTCCTCGTAGGGGGCTGCGAGGCAGGCGAGCTCGGCGGCAGCACGGGCCGTGCGGTGGTCGCCTGCTTGGAGGCTGTGGGTGGTGACGAGGTGGGCGACGTCGACGACGGCGCACAGCATGTGGTGGTCGAGCCGGTCGCCTTCGAGCAGCCAGGACCAGCCGCCGGGGCGGAGCCGGTCGAAGGGTCGGCCTTCGACGAGGGTGAGGGCGCGTCGCAGGTCGGCGATGCCGTCGGCGCCGCGGGCTTCGCCGCGTAGACGGAGGCGCTTGAAGAGGTCGATGTCGGTCAGGACGTCCTGGACCTGGTAGACGCCGACGCCGCGGGCCTTGGCGGCGGGGGCTTCTCGGGCGTCGGGCAGGTGCTTGCGTCCGGTGCGGGGGTTGGTGCCGAGCCAGTCGCGGACGATCTTGACGTCGTTGCGGGCTCTTGCTGGGGTGAGGGAGAACGCGTCGGCGAGCTCGTCCGGGGTGGCGCCGTAGGGCCTCGTGGCGAGGTAGGCGAGCAGCTCGGTGTAGTAGGGCTTGCGTTTGGTGAGGGCGACGCCGCGGGTGCGGGCTCGGACGGGCGCGAGGAGGGTCAGGCGGGGCAGGTCGCAGGCCTCGGCGAACCAGGCCTGCAGGTCCCGGTCGAGGTCGGGGTCGGTGTCCTCGACGAGGTGGCGGGTCTCGGGGGTGACGGTCGGTGCGAGGGTCTCGAGGTCTTCGATGGTCGTGGCGGCGACCTCGAGGTAGGCCTCGTCGCGCAGGTCGAGGATGGATGTGGGGCGGCCCTCGGCTGTGGCGAGGGCCGTGAGGCTCTCGCGGGTGAGGGTGTGCTCCGCGCGCAGCGCGCCGGCCTCGTCGGCCAGGCCTCGCCAGCCCTGCGCCTGGGGGTCTGCCGGGATGGGGTCGTCGGCGGTGGTATCGGCTTGGGCGAGCAGGGCTGCGCAGCCCTTGGCCTCGTCGGGGGTGAGGCCGACGGCGATGAGGTCGAGCCCGACAGCCGGGACGGTGACACGGCCCCTGGCTGTGACGTGTACCGCGACGCCATCGGTCGCTCCTCCGCGGCTGGTGAGGACCACGGAGGTGGCGGTCATGCCGGGGTTGTCGGTGATCAGGTCGCGCAGCTGCTGCACTGCGACGTCCTGTGCAGTGGTGTCGGCGAGCAGCAGCAGTGTGGCGTGCCAGTGGTCCGGGCCGGTCTGGGCGGCCCGGGCGGTGGGCACGTCCAGGCCGGCCTCGCTGGCGCGTTGCAGGGTGCTCGTCGCGTCGGTCAGTGCCTCGCCGGCGACCGTGTCGGCGGTGGGCTCAGCTCGGACGCGTTCCGGGTTGAGGGCGGCGAGCTCTTCGGCGACGCCGATGCAGTGCACGGTGACGCCGTGCGACCACGGGTTGCAGGCGAGTTCGGCGGCGAGGTAGCGGGCCAGGTCCTGGGCGTAGGTGGGGTCGCCGGTGATCGTCAGGGGCGTGAGCAGCTCGCAGTTGAGCAGCCACGTCTCGCCGGTGTCGGCGGTCCCGATGGTGACCAGGAGCGGGTACGGCGCCGGCTGGTCGGGCACGTGCGGGCCGACGTCGTCCGGGCCGGTGGTCGTGGGCAGGTGCCATCGCCGCCCTTCTGTTCCCGGCTGCCAGGGCGCGGGTGCGTCCTGCGCCCGACTGAGGTGGAGGGTGAGCTCGGTGGGGCCGAGTTGGAGGGCGGCCAGCTGTGGCATCGGCTCGCCGGTGGTGGTCTGGGCGGCGGCGAGCCGACGCAGGACCTCGTCGAGCCACTCGACCCGGCCCGCTGCGGGTTCTCCGGTGACGGTGACGGTCTTCTCGACCGGGGCGAGCTCGGGTCCGGGGACGGCGATGGTGCGGCCGGGCCGGCGGGCCCGGAACTGGGCGCGGCGGCATGCGCGCAGCACGAGGAACATCGATCCGGCGAGGATGCCGCCGGCGCCGGTCAGCCCGGTCAGCAGCCACGCCGGCGTCACGGTCCCGTCGCCCGTGCCGTCCACGGTGTCGACACCGGTGTCTGCTGCCGTCTGGTGCGTGCCGGCCCCCGATGCCGCAGTCGTCGCTGGGGCTGGCAAACCCGCGGGCGGCGTCGTCGCTGCCCTTGCGGTGGGTGTCGGTGTCGCGGCGGACGCCCCGGCCGGGCTCGCGGTGTCGGGGGTGGTGTCGTCGCTCGGTCGCTCCGTCGCCGGCTCCTGTGTCGCGCTCCCGGATGCTGTCGCGTCACGGCCGTCCGCC
>NZ_JAKDLO010000320.1 GCF_030452765.1 Intrasporangium sp. | reverse complement strand
CCGCCGAAACCCTCTGAGAAGCAAATGCCAGAAACACCGTTCGTCGGACACTCCCGGATCCAGCGCCGGCCCGGCAGTGGATCAACTTGACCTCGCGCCGTTCAAGCGCGCTCAAGAAAGGGCTGAAGACTGTCCCGCTCGTGGTCGCCGGTGAACGTTCTTCTAGGATGTCCGGTTGGATGCAGGGTCGTCATGTTCGCGTGGTGGCGACCTGCAGGGCGGCGATGACGACGAGGGTGGCTGTGACGGGTCCTTCGACGGGGTGCTCGGCGGTCTCAGCTGCCGCATGGGCGAGCTCGCGGGTGCGCGTGAAGGTGCCGTGCTCGTCGAGGGTGAAACGTGCGGTGATCTGGGTGCTAGCGGTTCCGCGTCTGTTCTGCCCGCGGGGGACGAGCCCTGGGGCCGGCTCGGTCAGGGTGAGCACCTCGTTGATGACGTCTTGCTGCCGGGTGGTGCAGGTCCAGGCAATCAGCTGGCCCCAGGAGGGCTTGCCGCGGCCTTTGACGAGGTCTTCAGCGTTGTCGTAGAGATCGATCGGCACCCGGGCTGCGGTGGTCGTAATCCGGCCGCTTCCCGTCTTGGTCAGGGTGGTCGACCGCCCACTCCCCTGGGCTCGTCAGCCGGCATAAGGCTTGAGCCTTCGTCTCTAGCCGGCACGGGCAGGTCCGGAACCGTTCGCAGCGGCGAAGACGACGTCGCGGCGGCCGGCGGCGCCGCGGCGGGAGCACCAGGGGGACTGCGTCCTGGGGCTGCGGTGAAGGGACGCGGCTTTTGCCGGCGTCCGGTCCGCTATGCGCGGCAGGAGGTCGCTCAACGGCGCCACCGGGAGGGTGACCTCGACGTCGTCGCGGTCGGTGCGGGCCAGGTCGAAGGCGTTGGCTCGGGCCCGGCGAGGCTTCAGCTCAGACATACGCCGCCTCCCGTTCGCTGATCCGGGTGAGGATCTCGCGGGTCAGGGCCTCGTAGTCGGCGGCCAGGCCGGAGCCGCTGTTCTTGCTGTTGGACCACCAGGCCGTGTTGTCGCTGCTCGGGCGGTGCTCACCCCGGGCCCGCTCCCGCAACCCGGCGAGGCGTGTCTTGCGTTGGGAGACAGCCTCCCCCGCGACGTCGTGGGCGCTCATGCCGTGCCGGCGGGCGTCGATGCTGTTGGCGTCGCTGTAGCGGATCATCGACTCAAAGGGCCTAGCGGCGTCTCCGAGGGCCTCGGTCAGCTCGCCTCGGATGGCTCGGTTGCGGGCGGTGGCCTGGTGGTTGATCTTGGTGAGCACGGCACCCAGGCACTCGATCTCTGCTCCGGCCTGCTTCGCGGTGACGAACCGGGCGCCCATCTTGTCTAGGCCGGCGAGGCTGGCCTCGTCGCTGATGGTGGGCACGATGAGCCACCGGCTCGCGCGCAGGTAGGCATCGAGCAGCTTGGTGTCTCCGGGGCCGGAGTCGATCAGGACCAGGTCGTAGGCCCGGTCGGCGCACAGCTGCCCGAGGGACGCGCGCAGGTTGCTCTCGAGGCTGATCTCGGTGCCGGGCATCGAGGCCGCGCCCAGCGCACCTTGCAGGTCCGCTCCCCCACAGACGACGTCCACCCCGCCTGCCCCGTCGACGATCGCCAAGGGCGTGCCGTACTGCCACGCCATCGCGAGCCCGCGGCCCCAGTCCTTCTCAATTCCGAAGTCGATCTCGGAAGGGGGCGGCGGTCAACGGGTCAGGGTGACGAGCAGCTGCGGTCTTGATGGCCCCGCCAGGTCCTCGAACTCCTCGGCGATGCGGTCGACGAGGGGCTGGAGGAAGAGCCGTCCGAGCTGTCGCACCATGATCGTGACGACCTGCTCGCCCACGGTTTGGCGGGTCGAGGCGAGGCCCGCGGTGCGCAGGTCGTGCACCTGCTGGGCGGTCAGCTCGGTGAGGCGGCTCACCAGGTCTTTGCGGTCACCACCGCCGTGGAGGATCGCGCGCCGGAGGTAGTCGACGACCGCCGGGTTGTCGGAGAGCATCTCGGCGACCGCGATGTCTCGCGCGGCCACCTGTTCAGCCGCCAGGCGGTCATCGACGGGCACCGACGCGATGGCCTCGGCGAACAGGTCGACGACCTCGAACTCGACCGCCTCGCACAGCGCCTCTTTCGTGCCGTAGTGATGCACGATCAGGCCGACGGTGACGCCGGCCGAGGCGGCGACGGTGCGCAGCGACGTCGCGCCCACGCCGTGCTCGGCGAAGAGGTGCAGGGCCTCCCGGCGGATGCGCGCCTTCGCGG
>NZ_JAKDLO010000319.1 GCF_030452765.1 Intrasporangium sp. | reverse complement strand
GAGAGCACCCTTCATCCCAAGCGCTCGAGGCACAGGGGCGCAAGCCTGGCCTAGGGTTTTCCCATGTCCCGAAGGTGGTTCGCGACGTGGGCGGCAGCGGGCGCCGGTGTAGTGCTCGCGGTGCTGCTCACCGCGGTCGGCGACCCCGTCTCGCTGATGACGCCGGGGCCGGACCTGGCGGCGCCCCGCACCCCTCCGGTTCAGCCGCCGCCCACCACAGCACCACCAGGGTCGTCCCAGGCGCTGCCGACCGGGTCGGGCGAGCCGCTCGGACCACTCACCGCCTTCGTGGGGCTCCTGATCCAGATCGCCGTCGTGCTCGTCATTCTCCTCGTCCTCGGGGTGGTCATCGCCCTGCTCCGGTCGGCCTGGCACCACCGCCCCCGGCTCGTCTCAAGGCCGGCAGGCGAGGTCGTGGCACCCGATGTGCCCGAGGAGCTGCTCTCGTTGCGGCAGGGGCAGCTCGGCCTGCTCTCCGGTGGTGAGCCGCGCAACGCGATCGTCGCCACCTGGCTCAGCCTCGAGACCGTCGTCGGGGCGATCGGGCTCCCCCGAGAGCCGGCCGAGACCTCGACCGAGTACACCACCCGGGTGCTGCGAACCTGGGACATCGACCCCCGCAGCCTCGCCGACCTCGCCGCGCTCTACCGTGAGGCGCGGTTCTCACAGCACGCACTCGGCGAGGAGCATCGCCGACGCGCGATGCGCGACCTCACCACGATCCACGACGACCTCGCACAGGTGGCGACCGAGACGAGAGGGGCGCCGACGACGTGAGTTGGCTGGACGGCATACGGGATCTGGGACGCACGTCACGACCGTGGCACCGGCGCATCGCCTGGACGGCCGGCGTATGGCTCGCGCTCATCGTGCTCGGGGCCCTGCTCGGGCAGCACGCGAGCGTCCTGCAGCTCGCCGTCCTCATCGTCGCCGTCGCGATGCTCATCTGGTACCTGATGGACCATGTCGGGTCGAACGCCGTGACGCACTGGCCGGTGAGCGACCTCTACCGGTTCCGCTCGCATCGCGGCGAGGACTTCCGCGTCACGAACCTCGCGTCCCGGCTCCGGGGAGCAAGCGAGCGCGGCGAGGGACGCGAGAGCCTCGTCGAGGATCTGCACGACCAGCTCACGACGATCATCCGTGAGCGGCTCTATGCGATGCACGGGATCGTCATCGAGGAGGAGCCGAGGTGGTCGCAGGGGGTCATGCCAGCCGAGCTGTGGGACTTCGTGACGCACCCACCGGACCCGGAGCTGTACCGCCCGGGCAGGCTGGAGGCAGTGCTCGGACGGATCGAGAGGTGGTGACCATGCGGCTGCCCGAGGTGAGCGCCCTCAGCTCGGCGATCATCGCCGAGGTCGAGCGGGCCGTCGTCGGCAAGCGGGAGAGCCTCCGGCTCGTGCTGACCGGCATCCTCGCCGGCGGTCACGTGCTCATGGAGGACTTTCCCGGCCTCGGCAAGACCCTCACGGCCCGCAGCTTCGCCCAGTCGCTGGGCCTCGAGTTCCGGCGGGCCCAGTTCACGCCCGACCTGCTGCCCGGCGACCTGACCGGCTCGTTCGTCTTCGACCAGCGCAGCGGGGAGTTCGAGTTCCGGGCCGGGCCGCTGTTCACGGGGCTGCTGCTGGCCGACGAGATCAACCGGACCCCGCCGAAGACCCAAGCGGCGCTGCTCGAGGCCATGCAGGAGCGCCAGGTCACGGTGGAGGGCCGGACCTTCCCGCTGCCGCGCCCGTTCCACGTGCTGGCGACCGCGAACCCGGTCGAGTACGAGGGCACCTACCCGCTGCCCGAAGCCCAGCTCGACCGCTTCCTCATGCGGGTCTCGTTCGGGTACCCGTCGGCCGACGAGGAGTGGCAGATCCTCGCGTCGAGGGTGGCGAGGCAACAGGAGGAGCAGACGTTGCGCGAGGTCGTGACGGGCGAGCAGCTCCTCGAGATGCAGACCGCAGTCGAGCGAACCGACGTCGACGAGTCGGTCGGGCGGTACTGCGTGGCGCTGGCGGCCGCGACCCGGACGCACGGGGACGTGCTCATGGGCGCATCACCCCGGGGTGCCCTGGGGCTGATGCTGTGCGCCCGCGCGTTCGCGGTCGTCGACGGACGTGACTACGTCACCCCCGAGGACGTCAAGGTCGTGGCACCGGCCGTGCTCACCCATCGGGTCACCATCAAACCCGAGCTGTGGATGAGCAACGTCAGCGCCGGAGCCGTCGTGACCTCGATCCTGCACGGCGTCCCGGCGCCCTCCGCCCGCGAAC
>NZ_JAKDLO010000318.1 GCF_030452765.1 Intrasporangium sp. | reverse complement strand
ACGGTGCGGCGCACGTTCGCACTGGCCGGGCTGATGAAGCAGGTCCGGGGTACGGACGCGGGGCACGACGGCGCGGACGCGGGGCACGACAACGAGCGGGTGCTGCGCTATCTCGCCAAGCTGACGATCAACCCGGCCGTGGCGCACGGCCTCTCGCACGAGGTCGGCAGCCTCGAGGTGGGCAAGCTGGCCGACCTCGTGCTGTGGCAGCCGGCCTGGTTCGGGGCGAGCCCGCAGCTGGTCCTGAAGGCCGGCTTCCCGGCCTGGGGCGTCACCGGCGACCCGAACGCGGCGATCTCCCGGGCGCAGCCGCTCGTGCTCGGCCCGCAGTTCGGCGCACATGGCGCGGCACCGGCCGAGCTCGCGGTGGCCTTCGTGGCCGGCTCGACCCTCGACGTCGGATCGGACACCCTGCCGACCCGTCGGCGCCGGGTCGCCGTCCGCGACACCCGCGGGCTGACCCTCGAGGCGATGAACCGCACCCGTCCCGTCGCGGACGTCCAGGTCGCACCCGACGGCACCACGCGGCTGGACGGCGAGCCCGTATGGTGCGAGCCCGCCCAGAGCGTGCCTCTGTCCCGCCTCTACTTCCTCTGAGTGAGGTGAAACCCGGAACCATTCAGCGTCTGGGTGCGACCGGAAGCGGCCGGCTGACGAACGCGACCGGGCCGTCGAGGTCCGACACCCGTCCTTGGGCGGCTACGGTGCCGATCCCGGACAGGTGCGTCTCGGCGGCAAGGTGGATCCAGGGCCCGACCGGTGGCCGGAGGATCGTCAGCGACATCGTCGGTGGCACGAAGAGCCAGTCCGCAATCGGCAGCTCCCCGGAGATGCCGTTGGTGGAGTCGACGACGATCGCCAGCCGCGGGATCGGCGAGGTTTCCTCGCCCTCGACCAGTGGGATGCGGACCCGTGCCCAGACGCTGCCCGGCCCGCACGCTTCACCGGGCCGAAGGAGGTCCGCGTCGACTCGCACGAGATCGTCATCCTCGTGGACCCTCGCCATCCGCGCGGGCGCCACGGCGGACGCGCTGCTCGACGGCATCCGGACCACCCGTCCAGCACCGAGGCGCTCAACGAGATGCTCGGGGAGCTGCGCCCTTTCCGGGCTGAGCGCCATACGCGTCATTCCGTATGCCGCTGGGCCGCTGCCCGCGCCAGCGCGGACCCGCTCGGCTGATCTTCCGGAGCGCGCCAGGGCCGGTCACCGGAGAGCGGGCGCGCGGTCGAAGTGACTCCCCGGTCCGGCGCTGGCTATCGTCGGGGACATGGACACCCTGCCCGTTCTCGACCTGTCCCGGCTCGATGCCGGACCTGCGGCGGCCGACTCCTTCCGCGACGACCTGCGCCGGGCCACGCACGAGGTCGGCTTCTTCCACCTCGTCGGGCACGGCATACCCGTTGCCGTCATGGCCCGTGCCTTCGCCACCGCCGCCGCCTTCTTCGACCTCCCCGAGGCGGACAAGCGCGCGGTGGAGATGACCCGTTCGCCGCAGTTCCGGGGCTGGACCCGCACCGGGGGCGAGCTGACCCAGGGCAAGGTCGACTGGCGTGAGCAGATCGACGTGGGCAGCGAGCGCGAGGTCGTCCCGGCCGGGCAGGGCCCGGCCTACCTGCGTCTCGAGGGCCCCAACCTCTGGCCGTGCGCGCTGCCGGAGCTGCGGGAGGTCTTCACGGACTGGACCGACCGCTGCACGCGTCTCGGGATGCGGCTCATGGGCGCCTGGGCCGAGAGCCTCGGTGCGTCGCGGGAGCACTTCGACGCGGCGTTCGGGGACCGGCCGTCGACGCTCGTCAAGCTGGTGAAGTACCCGGGCCGAGGCACCGATGGTGATCGACAGGGCGTCGGGGCGCACAACGACCCGGGCGTGCTCACCCTGCTCCTCGTCGAGCCGGGCAAGCCCGGGCTCCAGGTCGCCCACGGCGACGGCTGGATCGACGTGCCCGACGTGCCGGGCGCCTTCGTCGTCAACATCGGCGAGCTCCTCGAGTTCGCGACGGACGGCTACCTGCGTGCGACTGCGCACCGGGTCGTCTCTCCGCCAGAGGGTGGGACCCGGATGTCGATCCCGTTCTTCCTCAACCCGGCCCTCGACTCGACGGTCCCGCCCATCGAGCTCCCGCCCGGGCTGAAGGCCGAGGCGCGCGGGGTGACGCAGGACCCCGACAACGTCATCTCCGGCACGTTCGGCGACAACCTCCTCAAGGCCCGCCTCCGCGCCCACCCCGACGTCGCCGCGATCCACCATCCGGATCTCGTTCGCGCGGCC
>NZ_JAKDLO010000317.1 GCF_030452765.1 Intrasporangium sp. | reverse complement strand
GGTTCGTGCCGACCAGCGAGTTCGGGATGCGTTACAACCCGGGCGACATCGGCACCGGCCAGTACCGGATGCACTGGGGCCTGGACCTGGCGGAGGTACCGTCACCGTCCGCGGTCGTGGCAGTCAAGGCGGGGGTGGTCAAGGCGACCCCGGACACCACGACGGGTGGGCACGAGGTCACGATCGATCACGGTGCGGGGTTGGAGACCCGGTACCTGCACATGGCGTCGCGAACGGTCAAGGTGGGCGATCGGCTCTGGGCCGGGCGACAGATCGGCGTCGAAGGCAACGAGGGCAACTCCTCCGGCCCACACCTGCATCTCGAGGTGTCGATCAACGGCACCAGGGTGAACCCCCGGGACTGGCTGACCAAGCAGGGAGTCGTGGTCCCGTCCAAGGGAGTGCAGGGGACCGCGCCTCCGCTCGCGCTGGTCGACCCGGGCTCCGCCGGCGGCGGAGCCACGACGTCGCCCGTTCTGTCGTGGCCGGCGCCGGTCGCTCCTACCGGATCGGCGGGCGACACCCAGGCGGTCGTCTCGGCGCTGCCGGCACAGGTCGGCGCCTACAAGGGTGAGCAGGTCGTCAACGCGGCATACGTGATCAAGTCCGGGCAGGGGATGGGCCTTGACGCGTGGTCAATCACCGTCGGGGTGATGACGGCCATGGGGGAGTCCAGCCTGGTCAACATCGGCTACGGAGACACCGCTGGCCCGGACAGTCGAGGCTTGTTTCAGCAGCGCGACTCGTGGGGCACTCTGCAGGAGCGGATGAACCCCTCAACGGCGTCGGGCCTGTTCTACGCGGCATTGGTGAAGGTGCCGCACTACCACTCCCTCGAGCCGACGATCGCGGCCCACCGAACCCAGCGCAACGCCGACCCGTACCACTACGCGCCCTACTGGGGCCCGGCCGTGCAAATGGTCGCCGTCCTGACCGCGGACCCGTCGCTACTGGCCAAGCTGCCAGTCTCTGGCCCGATCGCGGGATGTGAGGGTGGCGGCATCGGCGAGCCCCTGCCCGCCGGCGACGGCAGCGGCGCGGCGATCGTCTCGGCCGCCCGGCACTACCTGAGCACCCCGTACAGCTGGGGTGGCGGAAACATCAACGGACCGAGCCTGGGGATCTACTCCTCGCCATCGCTGGATGGAACTCACACCGTCGGGTTCGACTGCTCCGGGCTGGTCCTGTTCGCCGTGTACAAGTCCACCGGCATCAGCCTGTCCCACTCAGCTGAGGACCAAGGCAAGGACTCCCGCGGGCAGAGCATCCCGCGCGACTGGTCAAAGATGCAGCCCGGTGACGTCATCTCCTTCAGCGAGGACGGCTCCGGTGCGCCTGGCACCTTCGGTCACGTCGGGATCTACATCGGCGGCGGGCAGATGATTCACGCTCCGCGGCCTGGGAAGTCCGTCGAGATCGTCCAGCTGAAGGGCTCGAGCTACTACGAGCAGATGGCCTGGTCGATCAAGCGGTATGCCGCCGCTACCAACTGACCGACCGGTGTCATATAGCGCAACGTCGCGCCTAGGCGGGCCGCAGCCGAGCAGCCGGGATCCACTCCTGGATTGCCACGGCCCCACCTGGTCGGTCGAGGACGTAGATCGTGAGGGCCACCCACCCAGTCGGCTCAGATGCCCACTGAAGGACGAGACCCTCGGCCTCCCCGTCCTGGTCAGGATGAGATAGCCAGCAGTGCCGGCGTCGGGCCGCTGAGCCTGCGCCAGGCTCAGGCGGTCCCGGCTGCTGTCCTGGACCAGACCACACCGGCCGGTCCTTCAGCGGTACACCGCGCCTCGAACTCATCCCGCCAGCCATCGTCCCAGTGTAGAACGAGTGTTCGAGAATCGCGCCGGCGCCTTGCTCACACCAGCTGTGGAGATCTGCCCTTAGTAGTCGCTGGCGCGAGGACTTAGGTACAACGCCTCCGCGTCCTGGGCTTCGCGGATCGCCTGCCGCGCCGTCGGCGACTTGAGGTCTAGCACCCTCAGAGTTCGGTCTTTCATCTGAGCGATGGCCTCGATGCGGTAGAACTCGTCGCCATAGGCCTCGGTGAAGTCGGCCAGTCCCCGAAGCTTCGGCATGGCGTCGCCGAGGTGGAAACCGTGCGGGTCGACGATCGAGACCCGCACGTCGTCCTCGTGCCCGCTGAAGAAGACGAAGTCTGGGCAGAGTCGCCGCCAGGCTCCCTTGCCGTCCTTGTAGGCGACAGCCAGGGAGTCAGCTGAGGCTCGTCCGGGGTTCCGGTACCAGGCGAGAAAGCCAGGCTGGTCCATCTCGCGCTCCA
>NZ_JAKDLO010000124.1 GCF_030452765.1 Intrasporangium sp. | reverse complement strand
CGTGCCGAGCGCGCTCGTCGTCTGAGCCTGCTCAGCGCCGCGTCGGCTCGCGATGGATCAGCGCGCGGGATGGCTCGCGGCCGGCGTGCCGAGCTGACCGAGCTGCCGCAGCAGCGCGAGGTCGCTGCTGACGATCCAGCGCTCGGTGACCAGGCCCTGGTCGTTGAAGCGCCGGAACGTCATGGCCGTCCACTCGAGCACCTGCCCCGTCGGTCGCGCCCCGTGGAACACGCCCTCGTGGGTGCCGCGGTAGGTGTGCCGCGTCGCGACGAGGTCCGCGCTCGCCGCGGAGTCCTCGACCGTCGAGGTGACGTCCGGGAGTGCGTCCCGCATCGCGGTGAGGAACTCGCGGTGTCCCGACACGGTGGGCTCGAGGTGCTGAGGGAGCCCGTGGATGACCGCGTTAGGCGCATAGCTCGCGAGGTAGCGGTCCAGGTCGCCGGTGTTGAATGCCGCGATCGCATCGAGGGTGTTCTGTCTGTTCCGTTCCGCGTCCATGCCCCAGTCTTGCTCAAGCCACGGCCCCTTGCACAGCGTCGTGCGCGGGTCAGCTGTTCGAACTGGTCGGCTTGACGGCGAGGGTCACCGTGATCGCCTGGCGCTGTCCGTTCCGCACGACGGTCAGCTTGGCCTGCTGGCCTGCCTGCATCTCGCGGATCTGGGCCACGAGGGCGGTCGAGGACTCGATGCGCTCGTTGTCCACCATGATGATGACGTCGCCCTGCTTGAGGCCGCCCTTGGCTGCCGGGGTGTCCGGCACGACCTGGACCACCTCGGCGCCGGCCCGCTTGGCCGGGCCATCGGTGACGACGGCATCGCGGGCGCTCACGCCGAGGAAGGCGTGGTCGGCGTGACCCTTGGCGATGAGCTGGGTGGCGATCGTCTTGGCCTCGTTGACGGGGATCGCGAAGCCGATGCCGATGTTGCCGCTCTGGCCGCTGCTGAACGGCCCCCCGCCACCCAGTTGGGCGATCGCGCTGTTGATGCCGATGAGCTCCCCCTTGGCGTTGACGAGGGCGCCACCGGAGTTGCCGGGGTTGATCGCGGCCGAGGTCTGGATCGCGTTCGTCACGACGGTGTCGGCCGTCGTCTGGTTGCCGAAGGGCGACCCTTCCTGCTCACTCGCCTGGGTCGTGACGGGGCGGTCGAGGGCGCTGACGATCCCGGTCGTCACCGTCCCGGACAGGCCGAGCGGGTTACCGATCGCCATGACGGGGTCGCCGACCGAGACCTTGCTCGAGTCACCCAGGGTGATCGGCGTCAGGTCGTCGGGGGCTCCCTGGATCTTGACGACGGCCAGGTCGGTCGACGGGTCGGTGCCGACGATTGATGCGGAGTAGGTCCGGCCGTTGCTGAGGCTCACCGAGATCGAGCCGCCTGTCGCGCCCGCGACGACGTGGTTGTTGGTCAGGACATGGCCCCGCCCGTCGATGATGACGCCGGAACCCTGCGCCTCGCCGTTCTGCAGGACGACGGTGATGCTGACGACACTCGGCGACACTGCCTTGGCAACCGCGGCCCAGTCCGGCGCCACGGCATCGCCCTGGATGACAGTGGGTGAGGTGCTTCCTCCCTGTTGGAGGGCCTGCGAGCTCGCGTTCTGCGGCGCGACGCTGGCCCCGCCCCCGGTGTGCAGGGCCGCGTAGGTCCCACCGCTCGCGAGAACCGCCGCGAGCACGGCGACTCCGGTCATCTCCACGATGCGCCGCCTGGGCTTCGGCTCGGGCTCCCGGTTCCCCGGTGGTGTGGGCGGCTGCTGCTGCGGGGGCGGGGGGACAGCGGACATCGGGTTGTGGGTCCCGGGTGCCATGGTCATGGCGGCTCCTTCGATCGGCTGGTTGCTTCCTAGTTCACTCCTTCTCGTTTGGTTACCCCTCTGTCCTTCCTATGAGTCCGCTGTGTGGTCCCGGGTTGGTGGCTGGACGGGCAGCTCGACGACGAAGGTCGCCCCGCCGCCCGGTGTCTCGTCGGCGCGGACCGCGCCGCCGTGGGCCGTGACGATCGCCTCGACGATGGCCAGGCCCAGACCGTTGCCGCCACCGTGGCCGCGGCTGCGCGAGGCGTCGGCGCGGTAGAACCGTTCGAAGACGGTGGTTCGGTCGGCTTCCCGGATGCCGTAACCGTGGTCGCGGACGGCCAGCGCGACATGGCCACGGTCGAGGGGGCCGACGAGGATCTGGATGGGCGTGCCGCCGGGAGTGTGGACGCGGGCGTTCGTCACGAGGTTCGTGACGACCTGGCGCAGCTGTCGCTCGTCCGCGACGAGCAGGGTGGGACGGATCGGCCCGGCGATCCCCGTCGCGCTCACGCTGCGGTCGGGGTCGATGGTGCGGGCGTCCTGGGCGGCGTCGGCGGCGAGCACCGCGAGGTCGACCGTCCCGAACTTGAGCGGCCGCTCACCGTCGAGGCGTGCCAGCGTCAGCAGGTCGTCGACCAGGTCGCGCATCCGGTGGCTCTCGCCCTCGATCCGGGCCATCGCCCCTCCGACCGCGTCCTCGGTCGGCAGCGCGCCCTGCCGATAGAGCTCTGCATAGCCGGAGACCGCCGCCAGAGGGGTACGTAGCTCGTGCGAGGCATCGGCGATGAAGCGGCGCATCTTCGCCTCGTTGGCCTGGCGGACCGCGAAGGACCGCTCGATCCGGGCGAGCATGACGTTCAGCGACCGGGAGAGGGAGGCGACCTCGTCCCTCGTGGCGGGGACCTGGACGCGCCGGGTCAGGTCGCCGCCCGCGATGGTCGCTGCCGTGTCCTCGATCTCGGTCAGCGGACGGAAGACCCGTCTGACCAGGAACCAGCCCACGACCGCACAGATCACCAGCACGATCGCCCCGATCCCGGCGGCGTACCAGATGAACTGGTCGACGGTGTCGTCGAGGTTGCGCAGCGAGAGGGCGACGACGAAGGTTGCGCTGCGGTCGGTGTTCGTCGTCGCGAGGGCGAGCCAATGCACGCCACCGCCGACGGAGCCGACGGTGAAGACACGGCCGTCCTCGACCCGTGGGTCGTCCGGGCGGATGAGGGGGATGTCGGCCCGGTCCTTCTCGGTCACGGACTCGCCGAACGAGAGCTGGTTGTCACCCTGCGCCGGGATGACGCGCAGGGTGAACCCGGTCGGCAGCACTGGGTGGTCGGGCTCGAGCTGGGTGGGTTGCAGCCGGGCGAGGCTCGCCGCGTAGAGCCGCAGTTCCTGCTCGGCCTGCCCGAGCAGGTACCGGTTGAGCAACGCGCTCGTGACCACGAGGGTCAGGACGAGTGCGACGAGGATGAGGCTGAGGGCGACGGCGAGCAGACGCCAACGCAGCGGCATGGCGCGCAGCGTGAACCGCCTCCTCCCCAGTGGTCGCGTGCTGCGGACCATCCTGTCAGGGCGAGGACTCGGGCGGGACCCGCAGCACGTACCCGACGCCACGCTTGGTGTGGATGAGGGAGGGCAGGCCGTCGCAGTCGATCTTGCGTCGCAGGTAGGAGATGTACGACTCGACGATCCCCGACTCGCCCCGGAAGTCGTAGTCCCAGACGTGGTCGAGTATCTGCAGCTTCGACAGCACCCGGTTGGGGTTGAGCAGCAGGTAGCGCAGCAGCTTGAACTCCGTCGGCGACAGCTCGATGACCCGACCCCCCCGACGGACCTCGTGCGAGTCCTCGTCGAGCTCGAGGTCGTGGAAGCGCAGGGTGGCCGAGTCGTCGTCGCGCGGTCCGCGGGTGCGTCGCAGGACGGCGCGGATGCGGGCGACGACCTCCTCGAGGCTGAACGGCTTGGTGACGTAGTCGTCTCCCCCGACGGTGAGGCCGGCGATCTTGTCGCCCACGGAGTCGCGGGCCGTGACGAAGACGATGGGCTGTTGACGACCGCGGTCGCGCAGCCGACGGGTGACCTCGAAGCCGTCGACGTCGGGCAGCATGACGTCGAGGACGACCAGGTCGGGCTCGGAGCTCTCGGCGAGGGCGAGCGCGCTCGTGCCGTCCTCGGCGGTCTCGACCTCGAAACCGGCGAAGCGCAGCGAGGTCGCAAGCAGTTCTCGGATGTTCGGCTCGTCCTCGACCACGAGGAGGCGGGCCTCAGGGGTCTGGGTCTGCACGTTCTACAGTCTCCCCACGCATGCTGTGAGTCTGCTGGGAATCGCATGGGCATGCCGGCGACGTGGCTGGCCGTACGCTGGGCGCCGTGACGACCTGGTTGCTCGCCCCCCTCGTCGGGCTGGTCGTCGGTCTCGTCATGGGTGGCCTCGGGGGTGGTGGGGCGGTGCTGTCCGTGCCCGTTCTCGTCTACGTCCTCGGGCAGCCGGCGCACCCGGCGACGACGATCTCGCTCGTCGTCGTGCTCTTCGGAGCCTTCGTCGGGCTCGTCTCCATGCGCGGGTCCGGTCGGGTCGCCTGGCGAACGGGTCTGGTCTTCGGCGGGCTCGGCATCGCCGGCTCGATCGCCGGCGCCCGGTTGTCGTATGCCGCCGACGCCCGCCTGCTGCTCGGCTCCTTCGCGGTGCTGCTGGCTGCCGTCGCGGTCCTCATGTGGCGCAGCGCCGACCGTGACCAGTCGGTGTCGACGGGGCCGGGGGACGTCTCGGTGGGCAAGCTCGTGCCGACCGCCCTGGGCATCGGCGCGCTCACCGGGTTCTTCGGTGTGGGAGGCGGGTTCGCGACGGTGCCGGCCCTGGCTCTCGTCATGAGGATGCCGCCCGGCCGGGCCACGGCCACGAGTCTGGTCGTCATCTGCGTCAACTCGGTGGCAGCGCTGCTGACCCGCATCGCCGGCAAGGGGGTCAGCGGCATACCGTGGCTGCTCGTCCTGACCTTCGCAGTCGGCACGGGCGTGGGGACCTCGCTCGGCACCCGCGTCTCAGGCAGGCTGCACGGTGCGCATCTGATGCGCGCGTTCGCGGTCTTCCTTGTCGTCATCGCCGTGGTCGTCGGTGTGCAGACCGCCCTGGCATGACCGCTCAGAGGTCGCCGGCGTCGACGATCCGGTAGGCGTAGCCCTGCTCTGCGAGGAACCGCTGCCGGTGCGCCGCGAAGTCGGCGTCGACCGTGTCGCGGGCCACCACCGTGTAGAAGTGGGCGGTGCGGCCGTCCCCCTTGGGGCGCAGCACCCGGCCGAGCCGCTGCGCCTCCTCCTGGCGCGAGCCGAACGTGCCGCTCACCTGGATCGCGACGGATGCCTCGGGCAGGTCGATGGAGAAGTTTGCGACCTTCGAGACGACGAGGCGGCGGATCTGCCCGGAGCGGAACGCCTCGTAGAGCCGTTGGCGCTCCCGCACGGTCGTCTCGCCGGTGATGACGTCGGCGCCCAGCCGCTCGGCGAGCTCGTGGAGCTGGTCGAGGTACTGACCGATGATGAGGGTCGGTTCGTCGGTATGCCGCTGCGCGAGCTTGTCGACGACCGCCAGCTTCGCGTCGGAGCAGGACGCGAGCCGGTACCGGTCGTCCGGCTCGGCCGTCGCGTAGGTCATCCGTTGCCCGTCGGGCAGGGAGACCCGCACCTCGACGCAGTCCGCCGGAGCGATCCAGCCCTGCGCCTCGATGTCCTTCCACGGCGCGTCGAAACGCTTGGGACCGATGAGCGAGAAGACGTCCGCCTCGCGGCCGTCCTCGCGGACGAGGGTCGCGGTCAGGCCGAGCCGGCGGCGGGCCTGCAGGTCTGCGGTCATCCGGAAGATCGGCGCGGGCAGCAGGTGCACCTCGTCGTAGACGATCAGGCCCCAGTCGCGGGCGTCGAGCAGGTCGAGGTTGGTGTAGGCGCCCTTCCGCCGGGTCGTCAGGACCTGGTAGGTCGCGATCGTGACCGGCCGGATCTGCTTGCGGGCGCCGGAGTACTCGCCGATCTCGTCCTCGGTCAGGGAGGTGCGCCGGAGCAGCTCGTCCTTCCACTGCCGGGCAGCGACCGTGTTGGTGACCAGGACGAGGGTCGTCGCCTTGGCGGATGCCATCGCACCGGCTCCGACGAGCGTCTTGCCGGCGCCGCAGGGCAGCACGACGACGCCGGAGCCGCCGTGCCAGAAGCCGTCGACGGCGTGCTGCTGGTAGGGGCGTAGGTGCCACCCCTGCTGGACCAGGTCGATCGGGTGGGCTTCGCCGTCGACGTAGCCGGCGAGGTCCTCCGCGGGCCAGCCGACCTTGAGCAACTCCTGCTTGAGGTGACCGCGCTCGCTCGGGTGGACGGTGACGGCCAGGTCGTCGATGCGCTCGCCGGTCAGCGGCTTGATCTTCTTGTGCCGCAGGACCTCCTCGAGGACCGGGCGGTCCGTCGTCCGCAGCACGAGGCGGGTGCCCTCCGGGCTGTCGGCGAAGCCCTCCTTCTCGAGGGTGAGCCGGCCGTAGCGGTCCATCGTCTCGGCGACGTCGACGAGCAGGGCATGCGGGACGGGGTAGCGGCTGTGCGTGATGAGCGCGTCGACGACCTGCTCCGCGTCGTGTCCTGCGGCCCGTGCGTTCCAGAGCCCGAGCGCGGTCACCCGGTAGGTATGGACGTGCTCGGGAGCCCGCTCCAGCTCCGCGAACGGCGCGATGGCACGCCTCGCCTCCTCGGCTCGGGGGTGGTCGACCTCGAGCAGGAGGGTCTTGTCGCTCTGGACGATCAGGGCTCCGTCGTTCATCACGAGTGACCAACAGCCGCAGCCGTCCCGGTGTTCCCTCGAGGAGGGCCCAGGTCAGCGCGTGGCGGCGAGCTGGGCGAGGCGTCGTACCGCGAGCTCGGCGTAGAGGGTGGCGCCGTCGGGCAGGACGGAGTCGTCGAAGGTCGCCAGGGGCGAGTGGTTCATCGGCGCGGTCGCGGGGTCCTGACCGGGAGGGACCGCGCCGAGGAACAGGAAGCTGCCCGGCACATTCTGCAGGACCCGGGAGAAGTCCTCCGACCCGCCCAGCGGTGCGGCGAGGTCGACCTGGCGAGCCGGTCCGAAGACCTCGGCGACCGTCTTGGCGGCGAACGCCGTCTCGTCGACGTCGTTGACGGTCACCGGGTACGACCGGAGGTACTCGACGCTCGCCTCCAGGCCGTGTGCCGCGGCGACCTGCCGCACCAGCCGGGGCGCCGCCTCGGCCATCCGCTCCTGGGACTCCTCGGAGAAGGTGCGCACCGTGGCTTCCAGGTAGGCGTCGTCCGGGATGACGTTGGACGTGGTGCCGGCGTGCAGCTGGCCCACGGTGACCACGACCGGGTCGAAGATGTCGAACTGGCGCGTGACCATCGCCTGTAGCGCCATGACGACCTCGGCCACGGCCGGGACAGGGTCCTTGGCCCGGTGCGGTGTGGAGCCGTGCCCGCCGGCGCCCTGCACGGTCGCGCGCAGCTCGTCGGATGCGGACATCATCGTGCCTGGCCGGGTCAGGAAGGCGCCGTGTGGGGCGACCGCGGAGAAGACGTGCAGGCCGAAGGCCGCGTCGGCGCGCCGGCCGGCGGCGTCGAGGACCCCCTCCTCGATCATGACGCCGGCCCCGTCCCAGCCCTCCTCGCCGGGCTGGAACATGAGGACGACGTCTCCCTCGAGCTGGTCGCGGTGCGCCGCGAGCAGCCGCGCGGCACCGATGAGCATCGTCGTGTGCAGGTCGTGCCCGCAGGCGTGCATCGCGCCGTCGATCCGGGAGCGATAGGGCACGTCGGCCCGTTCGGTCACCGGCAGCGCGTCCATGTCCCCGCGCAGCAGCACGGTCGGGGTCTCGCTCTGCGTCCCGGCCCGCCCGGTGCCGCGCAGCACCGCCGTGACGGAGGTCGTCCGGGTGCCGGTGCTCACCTCCAACGGGAGGCCGTCGAGGGCGGCGAGGACCCGCGCCTGAGTCTTGGGGAGGGTGAGTCCGATCTCCGGCTCCTGGTGCAGCTCGTGTCGCAGCTGTACGAGCTCGTCCGCCATCGAGGTCGCGTCGTCGCGTAGGCTCATTCGTTCGTCCTGCCGTTTCTCTCGGTCGGTCCTGCCCTTGATCCAGACGTTCCGCAACATACCGGTTTCCGGGCAGTGCGGCGCCTGACACCATGGGGCCATGCGCACCCCCCAGGTCGAGTCGGCGTCCGGACTGCCCGCGGAAGTCACGATCTACGAGGTCGGTCCCCGCGACGGCCTGCAGAACGAGCAGACCGTGGTGCCGGCCGCCACCAAGGTCGAGTTCATCCGACGCCTTGAGGCCGCCGGGCTCCGGACGATCGAGACGACCTCGTTCGTCCCCGCGAAGTGGGTGCCGCAGATGGGCGACGCCGAGCAGGTGCTCGGCGCCCTCGGCCCCGACGGGGTCGGTCGGCGCCGCCCTGCGCTCGTGCCCAACGAGCGAGGCCTGGACCGAGCCGAGGAGCTCGGCCTGCAGGCCATCGCGATCTTCGGATCGGCCACCGAGACCTTCGCGCAGAAGAACCTCAACCGGTCGGTGACCGAGCAGTACGCGATGTTCGAGCCGGTCGTCAGGCGTGCGACGTCCGACGGCCTGTGGGTGCGCGCCTACGTCTCGATGTGCTTCGGGGATCCGTGGGAGGGGCCGGTCCCCGTCGAACAGGTCGTCGAGGTCGCGCAGCGGCTCATGGGCCTGGGCTGTGACGAGCTGAGCATCGGCGACACGATCGGGGTCGGCACGACCGGTCACGTCCACCGGCTCCTCGAGGCCCTGGGACACAGCGGGATCGGCACCGACCGGATCGCGGTCCATTTCCACGACACCTACGGGCAGGCGCTGGCGAACACGCTGGCCGCCCTGCAGGACGGGGTCGCCACCGTCGACGCGGCCGCCGGCGGGCTCGGCGGCTGCCCCTACGCCAAGTCGGCGACCGGCAACCTCGCCACCGAGGACCTCGTCTGGGCGCTGACCGGGGCGGGCGTGTCGACCGGCGTCGACCTGGACACGCTCGTCGAGACGAGCGTCTGGATGGCGCGGCAGCTCGGCCGTCCCAGCCCCTCCCGCGTCGTCCGGGCACTGGCCGGCGCCTGATCCCGGCGTCGCTGCGAGCGGGTGGACCCATCGGGAGCAGTGAGTGCCCCGATGGGTCCAGGCGCTGGTCGTGCGGGACGACGACGGTCAGTCCTCCAGCATGATGCTGTCGGGGTTGTCGGTCTCGGCGAGGATCTCGTGCACCCGGTGGCT
Source organism: Intrasporangium sp. (assembly GCF_030452765.1). Classification (GTDB taxonomy): domain Bacteria; phylum Actinomycetota; class Actinomycetes; order Actinomycetales; family Dermatophilaceae; genus Intrasporangium_A. The sequence continues at coordinate 5,221 of NZ_JAKDLO010000124.1, read as the reverse complement.
CGGGAGCTGGCAGGTCCACGCGAAGGCCATCACGACCAGGGACAGGATGATGTTGGCGATGATGCCCCAGTTGAAGTCCAGGTAGTTCAGCTCACCGGCGTCGGCCTTGCCGGGGACCCCGGAGAACTGGCCCAGGAAGCTGACGAGGGTGATCCCGGCGAACCAGATGAGCACCCAGTAGCCGTTGCGGAACTCCAGCTTCGGTGCCCGGCCCTTGTCGGTCACGTGGAAGACGCCCAGCAGGATGTAGCCGAGCACGATGGCCAGCATCATCTTCCAGACCTGGTCCCAGCCGGACCAGTACATGATCAGGTTCGTCGCGAGCAGGGCCAGGAACGCGACCGGCCACACGGCGACGCCGAGGCTGAACGGCCGGTGCTGGTGGGGGAGCTGCTTGCGCATGGCGAGCAGCACGATCGGGCCGCTGCCGAACGACAGCACGGTCATGCTCGTGACGATGCCGACCAGGGACTGCCAGCTGGGGAACGGCAGGAAGAAGATGCACCCGACGACCCAGGCGAGGATCAGGCTGACCCACGGGACGCCGTTGTCGTTGACCTTGGAGAGGGCGGCAGGGGCGTTGCGGTTGCGTCCCATGGCGTAGGACATCCGGGTGGTGACCTTGAGGTAGATCATCGCGGTGTCGCTGGGGGAGATGATCGCGTCGGCGTAGAGCAGACCGGCGAGCCAGATCAGGCCGAGCACGCTCGCGATCGCGGCCAGCGGGGCGAAGTTCGCGGCGGCCCCGGTCGTGGAGACGAACCCGGCGCCGATGCCGGCCCAGCCGTTCGCGAAGGCGCTCTCCGGGACGGTCCCGATGAAGGCCAGCTGCAGCAGGATGTAGAGGATCCCGCAGATGACCACGGAGCCGAGCAGGGTCAGCGGCACGTTCCGCTTCGGGTTGTCGGTCTCGCCGGAGAGCTCGATGCCCTGCCGGAAGCCGAAGAACGAGAAGGCGATGGCGGCTGCCGGGATGGCCGAGAAGACGCCGTGCCAGCCGTAGGGGAGGAACCCGCCGAACTGAGTCAGGTGGCTGGCGTTGAAGTGGACGAGCAGCATGATGATGACCAGTGCGATCATGCCGAGCTTCCACCACACGGCCACGTTGTTGACCCGGGTGAACCACGTGACACCCATGTAGTTGATCCCGACGAAGATCGCCATGAGCACGATCGCCACGAGGATGCCCAGCCCGGTCAGGGTCGTGTTGGAGTTCTCCAGCCAGGGCAGGTAGCTGGTGGCGTAGGTCAGCACCGCCGAGACCTCCACCGGGGCTACGGCGGCGGCGGCCAGCCAGGTCACCCAGCCCATCGAGTAGCTGGTGAACGACCCGAACGAGTAGTGCGGGTAACGCGCGACGCCTCCCGAGTGCGGGAACATCGTGCCCAGCTCGGAGTAGGCCAGCCCGATGAAGATGAACATGATCGCGCCGATGACCCAGGAGATGATCGCGGCGGGCCCGGCGATCTTCGAGGCGGCCAGGGAGCTGAACAGCCAGCCCGACCCGATGATGGACCCGATCGCGGTGAACAGCAGACTGACGGTGCCGAGCCCCTTCTTGAGTCGGGGGTCGTCGCCCGCGACGGCGCTGCTTCTCGATTGTCATCCTTGGCTCCTTCCGCAGCTGGGTCCAGACCCGCAGCTGGGTCCGAACGGTCCTGCCTGCCGGGGACGATCCCCCGGTGCTCGAGGTCATCAGCGCACCTGCAGGCAACTTCCAGCCCGTAGACGATCGTGTGACTCGAGTCTGGTAATTCGCTGAGAGCGGGACGGCAGGACGAGGCGGGTGTCCCGTGGACCGCTGCGCGCTCGGGCCGGGTACCTCAGGCGAGGGTGGCGCCGGTGATGCGGTGGACCGAGTAGGTCTTCTCGTGTCCCGCCGCGTCGGTCGCGCGCACCTGCCCACCGTCGACCCGCCTCGGGTGGATCAGCTCTCGGGTCCTCGCGCCGTGCCGGTCCGTGACGCCGACCCAGACTCCGTGCCGGTCCGCCGCCGCGTCACGCAGCAGCGCCAGGGTCACCACGGGATCGGTCACCGGGATACTCGGTCCTTCGCGCTGCTCCTCCTCGGCGCGCCGTGCGTCGGCCGCCTCCTCCGCCGTCCGCAGCCCCGCCACGAGGGAGCGTGTGAAGGGCTCGTCGACGGCGCTGACCGTCATCCCCGGAGCCCTCCGGCCGCGGGCCCGCCGCCGCGGCACCTCGGTGGCCAGGACTGACCCGTCGACCGACTCCATGACGGGCGAGAACCCCGCGTCGTGCAACAGCTCCCTGACGACGGCTGGGTTCGCTTGCGACACAAGGACGGTCGGCGCGATGCGCCGAAGCAGGAGCGGGCCGAGGTCGCGCGCGACGAGCATCGCCTCGAGGATGGCCTGGTCGTCCGAGCGGATGTATGCCGCGCAGCCGCCTACCCGCGTACGTCCGTGCCGGCGTGCGACGTCGGTCACGAGGTACTCGAGTGGTTGTGGAAGCGCCGTCCGGCTCGCCCGGCGAAGGGTGTCGAGCACCTCGGCCGCCGACTGGCCGGCGTCGAGCGCCCGGCGGAGCGACTCGGTCGTGAAGCGGTAGACCGTCGCGCCACCCCTCGACTCGACCTCTGCGGCCAGGCGCATGAACGCGGCGAGGCTGCCGACGAGGGGGCCGGGGGCGATGGCCGTCAGGTCGGCCTGCACGAGGATGTGCTCGACCGGTGCGGGGAGCTCGGCCGCCATCGCGCTCGCGGCCGACTCGACACGGGTGACACTGCCGCCGGCCCCGACGAGGGCCCGGCCGGCTGTGGACAGAGCGCCCCGGCCGGTCACCCCGAGCCACTCGGCCTCCCGGAGCACCGCAGTGACCGCCTCGGCGAGGTCGGTGCCGGAACGCAGCGGGCGTCTCCAGAGCAGGCGTCGCGTCAGGTCCTGCGCCCCGGGGGCGCCTCCCGGGGGCAGCGCGGCGAGCTCGGTCAGGGCTTCACGCCGGATCGCGCGGATCGGTGGCCACTGGAGGTCAGGTCCCAGGGCGTTCGCGCCGGACGTCCCGGCGGCCCGGTGACCCACCAGGTGCGGGGCCCGGGTCATCCGCAGCCAGGCCGAGGCGAGGGCCGCCCACCGGTGTCCGGCCCCGGCCCCGGCCCACTCGTCGAGCGCCGGTGTGGGAGCCCACACCGGGGCGACCTCGCCGTCGTCGGCGACCAGCTGAGCGGCATACATCACCTCGAGGAGGAACCCCGTGCGCTCCGGCTCGACGTCGAGCAGCGCGGTCGTGTGCCTGAGGTCGCGTACCGACAGCCCACCGCCGCGCAGGACGCGCGGCGGTTCGGCACCCCAGGCCTCGGCGACCTCGTCGATGCGGGTCAGCAGCTCACTCGCGGCGCCGCCCGCGACGGCGTCGACCGCTGGGACGGTGCGAGCGGGCAGGTCGGGTGGGCTCAGGGAGGTCGTGCGGTGCAGCCGCCCGTTGCGCAGGGCGAGCCCGACCTCCCGAGGGAGCGCGACGCGGTCGACCGACACGGTGACGAGCAGGTGGTGCTCGAGGAGCCAGCGGACCGCTGCCTGCCCCGCACCGCTCGTCGGCGGGACCCCGAGCGGCGGGCCCCACGCCATCCGGCCGAGCACCGCCCGTGCGGCTGGTGAGGCCTCCTCGAGCAGCGCGGCGAGCGCAGCCGGGTCCTCGATCGTCGCGGTGGCGCGGCTCGGCGACGGGCGCAGCTCGTGGATCGGCGCACCGAGGCCGGCGATGGCGCGGCCGAGGACCTCGGGGACTGTGCGAACGACGTGGAACGCGCCGCCCGCCCGCCAGAGCAGGGCCGCGCGCCACAGGTCCTCGACGATCGACCGGACCGTCGCGTCGTCCGCCTCGTCCACGCCGAGCAGGCGACGGACGTCGGAGCGGGTGGCGTCGTCACCGGCGACCACGAGGGACTCGAGGACCTGCAGGTGCCCCCGGTCGAGCGCCTCGACGGCCCGCTGCGCGCTGGCCTTCGTGCTCGCCCGGGCGGCGAGCCCGGTCAGGTCGGCCGGTGCCGGCCGGGCCAGGTCGGGCCGGGCGAGGACCAGCGCCACGAGCTCGTCGTCGGTGCGGCGACGGATGTCGTCGGCGAGGCTCCGACTCGGCACGGCCATGGTCTCAACCTAGTCGCGGATAGGCTTGTGGGATGAGGGGAAGAGGTGCGACCGAGAGCATGAGCCAGGACACCGGTGCTGTGTCGCCGGCGGCGCCGACCGGGCAGCAGTTCACCATCGCGCACGGACCGTTCGAGGCGACCGTTGTCGAGGTCGGCGGTGGTCTGCGCGGCTTCACCCGGGACGGGGTGCCCGTCGTTGCCGGGTACGACGCGGGCGATCAGTGTCGGTCCGGTCGAGGACAGCAGCTCATGCCATGGCCCAACCGGATCCGGGACGGGCGGTACGAGTTCGCTGGGCGGGCCGAGCAGCTGGCCCTCACCGAGGTGTCGCGCCGCAATGCCAGCCACGGCCTGGTGCGTTGGTCGCTCTGGGAGCTGCTCGAGGACGAGGGCGACTCGGTGACCGTGCGCTACCGGCTCCACCCGCAGCCGGGCTGGCCGCACCACCTCGATCTGCGCACGACCTACACGCTCGACGATACCGGTCTCGTCGTGACGCCGGCGGCCCGCAACGTCGGCGACGGCCCGGCACCGTTCGGGTACGGCGCGCACCCGTACCTGTCCATCGGGATGGTCCCCATCGAGGATGTCGAGCTCCGCGTGCCGGCCTCGACGTGGCTGGCCGCCGACGACCGGATGCTGCCCACCGATTCCCACCCCGTCGAGGGGACTCGCTACGACTTCCGGTCCGGTCGTCGGGTGGGCCCCGAGATCCTGGATACCGCCTACACCGACGTGCGGCGCGACGACGACGGGATGTGGCGCTGCCGGGTCCAGTCGGACACGTTCGGGTCGGTGAGCCTCTGGGCCGATGCAGCCTTCCCGTGGCTGCAGGTCTTCACCGGAGCCGCCCACCAGGGCAAAGGCGCTCCCGGCATCGCGGTGGAGCCGATGACGTGCCCCGCCGATGCGTTCAACTCCGGCGTGGGCCTGCTCGTTCTCGAGCCGGGTCAGGAGTGGACCGGCACGTGGGGCATCCACCCCGGCTGATCCCCCGATCGAGAGTGCACAAACCCAGATCGAGAGTGCACAAACCCAGATCGAGTGTGCACGTCTCGTGATCGAGAGTTCAGTTCCCTGCACTCTCGATCGCGACTGATGCACTGTCGATCAGGG
>NZ_JAKDLO010000316.1 GCF_030452765.1 Intrasporangium sp. | reverse complement strand
CCTTGCGCTGCGTGCGCTGCAGCTCGGTTGCCAGCTTGATCCGTTGGGCCTCGCCCCCCGACAGCTCGGTCGCGGGCTGCCCGAGCCGCAGATAGCCGAGCCCGACGTCGACGAGAGTGCGCAGGCTGCGCGCGACGCCATTCTCCTGCGCGAAGACCCCCGCGGCCTGCTCGACGCTGAGCCCGAGGACGTCGGCGATGCTCAGCCCCTGCCAGGTCACCTCGAGCGTCTCGGGGTTGTAGCGCGCGCCGTGGCAGGTCGCGCACGCCCGGTAGGTCCCCGGCAGGAACAGCAGCTCGACCGAGACGAAACCCTCGCCCTGGCACGTCTCGCACCGACCACCCTTGACGTTGAAGGAGAACCGCCCGACGCCGTACTTCCGACGTTTCGCCTCGTCAGTCCCCGCGAACAGCTTGCGCACCCCGTCGAAGAGCCCCGTGTAGGTTGCCAGGTTGGAGCGCGGGGTGCGCCCGATGGGGCGCTGGTCGACGACGACGGCCCGGCGCACCTGCTCGGTGCCGCTCACCTGCGGCAGACCGGCCGGTATGCCGCTCAGCTCCTCGTCCCCGTCCGCGCCCTCGGGCTCGGGCTCGGTCCGCCCGGGCGACGCCGGGCCGAGGTGGGCTCCGAGCACGTCGCCGAGCATCTCGAGCATCGTCGACTTGCCCGACCCGGAGACCCCGGTGATGGCGGTGAAGACACCGAGGGGCAAGCAGATGTCGGTGCCGTGGACGTTGTGGCGCTCGATGCCACGAAGGGCGAGCTCGCCTCTGGCTGCGCGGGCTTCGCGCGGGTCCGGAAGGGTCGCCGTGCCGAGGACGTAGGCGGCAGTGACCGACTCCGCCGCCTCGGCCAGGCTCGCCACCGAGCCGGAGTGCAGGAGTCGCCCGCCGAGGTCGCCGGCCCCCGGGCCGACGTCGACGATCCAGTCGGCGCGCCGCATCACATCGATGGTGTGCTCCACTGCGATGATCGAGTTGCCTTCACCGACAAGACGGTTCAGCACCCGAAGCAGCGGTTCACGGTCGGCCGGGTGCAGGCCAGCAGACGGCTCGTCGAGGACGTAGACCACCCCGAACAGCCCGGACCGCAGCTGCGTTGCGAGCCGGAGCCGTTGCAGCTCACCGGAGGACAGGGTCGGCGTCTGTCGGTCGAGGGACAGATAGCCCAGACCCAGCTCGAGCAGCACCTCGAGCCGGGCCTCGAGCTCGGGTGCCAGGGCCGCAGCGACGTCGCCTTCCTCCGCGTCACCCCCCACGTGCTGCACCAGGGCGCGGACCGAGCTGAGCGGCATACCCCACCATTCGTCGATGGGCAGGCCCGCCACGGTGACCGCGAGGGGCTCCGGCCGCAGTCGGCGCCCGTGGCACGAAGGGCAGGGCACCGTCTCGACGAACTCGAGCGCGCGGCGGCGAGCCGGCGCGCTCCTCGATTCGGACAGGGTGCGCAGCACGTGACGTGCGGCGCTGGCGTACTGCCCCTCGTAGGGGCGCTGGATGCGGCCGGCCTCGCGGACCGGGTGGACCGTGACGACGGGCTCCTCGTCGGTGAAGAGGATCCAGTGGCGGTCGGCGGCAGGCAGGTCACGCCAGGGACGGTCGATGTCGTGGCCGAGCGTGTCGAGGATGTCGCGGTAGTTCTTGCCGAGCCAGGCGCCGGGCCATGAGGCGATCGCCTTCTCGCGGATCGACAGGCCGGGGTCGGGCACCATGAGCGCCTCGGTCGGGTGGTGCACGTGGCCGAGGCCGTGACAGGTCGGGCACGCGCCGGCAATCGTGTTGGGAGAGAAGGAGTCCGAGTCGAGTCGGGGCGCATCCGGAGGGTAGTCGCCCCCCCGGGAGAAGAGCATCCGCAGCGTGTTGGACAGGGTCGTCACGGTGCCGACGCTGGAGCGCGTGCTCACGCCGGCCCGGCGTTGCTGGAGCGCGACGGCCGGCGGCAGGCCGCTGACCGAGTCGACCCGCGGCGACTCGACCTGGTTGATGAGCCGACGGGCGTAGGGGGCGACCGACTCGAGGAACCTGCGTTGCGACTCGGCATAGACGGTGCCGAACGCGAGCGACGACTTGCCCGAGCCCGAGACCCCCGTGACGACGACGAGCCGGTCGCGGGGGAGGTCGACATCGAGGCCCTGAAGGTTGTGCAGGTGGGCGCCGCGGACCCGGATGAGACCCTCGCTGGGTCCGCGGTCGGCGCGGTCGCGGTCGCTGGCGTCGCACGGGTCGCCGTCGTCCGGGGTGCGCACGCGCCCACGCTACGCCGCCGCACGGTCACTCATCGATCGAGAGTGCACCAGTCCGGATCGAGAGTGCACCAGTCCGGTTCGAGAGTGCA
>NZ_JAKDLO010000315.1 GCF_030452765.1 Intrasporangium sp. | reverse complement strand
CGGTCGGGACAGTCCCTCGTCGTCCTCGGCGTCGGCGGCGTGGCGTGGCGTGGCGTCACCGCGAGCACCACCCCAACCCTCTGGGGGATGCTCCGCGACGGCTCGGCAGCGTCCGTGTCCACCAAGGCCATGCACCCGACCACGTGCCCGACCGACGGGTGGGCGACCCTCGGCGCCGGGGAGGCGGCCGGGGTCCCCGCGTCCGCCGCTCGACCCGACTGTGCACCCCTGCCCAAGGTCGTCGGCGACGACTCGACGGGGTGGCACGTCGTCGGCTTCCCAGCGATCGCGCGCGCCTCCGCCGAAGGCCCGTATGCCGCCGCGCTCGGGCTGCTCGGCGACAGCTTCGACCGCGCGGGGACCTGTGTGCAGGCCGTCGGGCCGGGCGCCGCCCTGGCCGCGGCGACATCGGACGGTCAGGTGGCGCGCTACTCGCCCTTCTCCGGCACCACCCTCGGCTCTGACCTGGCCCGATGTCCCGTCTCACTCGTCGACGTCGGGTCGCTACTGCAGACCGGCCTCGATCCCGAGCGCCAGGCCGGGCAGCTGGGTGCTCTCGACCGTCGGGTCAGTCAGGTCGTCGAGGCCGCGCCGAACGGGGCAGACATCGTCGTCGTGGGGACTGCGGACCGAGACCATCGGGCGCGGCTACACATTCTCGCGGCGACGGGACCCCACTATCCCCCGGGCCTGCTCACCTCCGCCTCGACCCGGATAACCGGGCTGGCTCAGCTGTCCGATGTCACCGCGACGATCCTGGCCGGAGGCGGCGTGCACCCGGTGCAGGAGATCGGTGGCAGGCCGCTCAGCGTCATACCCTCGGCGGACGAGGGCGCGGCCACGGCGGCGGGCCGGCTGACCCTCCTGACCGACCTCGACGCGAAGTCGGTCGCGAAACAGGTCATCGAGGTGCCGTTCCTCGTCCTGTGGCTCGGCGTGGCAGTGCTGCTCCTCATCGCGCTCGCCGTCGCCTGGCACCGGGGGCAGGCGAGGGCGACGACCTCGTCCCGGCTGCGGGTGGCCCAGGGGGCTGTGGTCGTCGGGCTGGTCAGCGCTGCGATGCCGGCCGCGACGTTCCTGGCCAACATCGTCCCGTGGTGGCGGGTCTCGGACGGGGCGTGGTCGCTCGTGGCGGTCTTCACCGCCCTCGTCCTGCTCATCGCCGTCGTCCTCGCCGCCATCGCCGCGCAAGGGCCGTGGGGGGGGTCGGCGCTCGGCCCGCTCTCGGCCGTCTCGGCGGCCACGGTAGGCGTCATCGCTGTCGACCTGGTCACCGGCTCGAACCTGCAGGTCGCCTCGATCTTCGGGCTCCAGCCGCTGGTCGGCGGCCGGTTCTACGGCATGGGCAACGTCGCCTTCGCGCTCTACGGCACGGCCGTGCTGGTCCTCTGCGCCGGACTCGGGCACGCCCTGACGAGACGGGGCGAGCAGCGTCTTGCGGGCACCGCGGTGGCCGTCGTCTCGGTCGTCGCCGTGGCCGTCGACGTGCTGCCCGCGTGGGGAGCCGACTTCGGTGGGCCGCTCGCCCTCGTGCCGGCCCTCGGGATCCTGCTCATCGCCGTCTCCGGGCTGCGAGTGTCGGTACGCAACCTCGTGCTCGTCGCGGTGGCTGCGGTCGTCGTCGTCGGGCTCGTCTCGTGGCTCGACTGGCTCCGGCCCCCCGCTGAGCGGGCCCATCCCGGCCGGTTCGTCCAGTCGCTCATCGACGGTGACGCGTGGCCCATCATCTGGCGCAAGCTCCTGGCCAATATCGAGCTCGGCGTCTCGATGCCGGTCCTGTTCGTCGTGTGCGTGGCGGCGCTCATCCCGTTCATCGTGGTCGTGGTGCGGCCCGGACTGCTCGGGACCGGTGCGTTCGCGCGGCTGTGCAGGGACGCACCCTTGCTGCGGATCGGCCTGGTCGGCGTCGTCGTGATGGCGATGATCGGGCTGCTCACCAACGACTCGGGGATCGCCATCCCGCCGGTCTCGGCGATCTTCGTCGTGCCGGGGGTCATCGCCGCATCGATGCAGCACACCTTGATCGAGGTGCGACTCGGCCCGGTCACGCGGCACGGCGACCGCCGCCTGTCCTGACCCCGATCGACAGTGCCTCAGTCCTGATCGACAGTGCAGTAGTTCCGATCGACAGTGCCTCAGTCCTGATCGACAGTGCCTCAGTCCTGATCGACAGTGCCTCAGTCCTGATCGACAGTGCCTCAGTCCTGATCGACAGTGCAGTAGTTCCGATCGACAGTGCCCGTGCGCCGTGGACAAGCGCACTCTCGATCCCGACAAGTGCACTCTCGATGAGGGGAAGTGCACTCTCGATCCCGACAAGTGCACTCTCGATGAGGGGAAGTGCACTCTCGATCC
>NZ_JAKDLO010000123.1 GCF_030452765.1 Intrasporangium sp. | reverse complement strand
TGTCGTCGCCGTGGTTGTAGCCGCAATGAAGCCCCGCCCTGACGACGGGGATGAGGCGGCGATGGGCTGGCCTTTGTCGTCGCCGTGGTTGTAGCCGCAATGAAGCCCCGCCCTGACGACGGGGATGAGAAGGTGGAGCGCGGAAGCCGCCAAGCTGGAGCATACGCCGCAATGAAGCCCCGCCCTGACGACGGGGATGAGTCCCGATCGTCTCGAAGATGAACGGGTGCGCAGTCTTGCCGCAATGAAGCCCCGCCCTGACGACGGGGATGAGACGGTGCAGGACGGCGCGACATCGGATGCGTACCTGCCGCAATGAAGCCCCGCCCTGACGACGGGGATGAGGTCAGCAGCGCCGCCGTCCGCGTCTCCAACGCGATAGTGCCGCAATGAAGCCCCGCCCTGACGACGGGGATGAGGAAGACAGGATCGCCTGTCGTGGTGCCGAGCGGCTCGCCGCAATGAAGCCCCGCCCTGACGACGGGGATGAGGAGCCCGTCACCGTCCTCGGCGGGCTCGGGGTAGGCGCCGCAATGAAGCCCCGCCCTGACGACGGGGATGAGCCGGAACACAGGCGGCATCGTCATCCCGATCCTGTCGCCGCAATGAAGCCCCGCCCTGACGACGGGGATGAGTTGTGAGCCACGCCGGCGGGTTCGTCCCCGCCACGCCGCAATGAAGCCCCGCCCTGACGACGGGGATGAGCACGGCCGCGATGATCAGCGCGGGCTCACGACCCCAGCCGCAATGAAGCCCCGCCCTGACGACGGGGATGAGTCACCGGCTACGACGTGGCCGGGAACACCAGGCGCATGCCGCAATGAAGCCCCGCCCTGACGACGGGGATGAGACAGGATCGCCCGCGCAGGCAGATCACCAAGCGCGCGCCGCAATGAAGCCCCGCCCTGACGACGGGGATGAGCCGGGTGGGTGCCCTTGTTCGTGGCTGGCCTGGCGCGTCCAAGCGCGCGCCGCAATGAAGCCCCGCCCTGACGACGGGGATGAGCTGCCGCGCATAGGGATGCAGCACAAGGTCGGTCGGCAGCCGCAATGAAGCCCCGCCCTGACGACGGGGATGAGTCCCCATCGCTTTTCTCATACGTCGCCAACGCCGTGTACGCCGCAATGAAGCCCCGCCCTGACGACGGGGATGAGGGCCGAAGGACTTCACGAATCGGCTTCCGTCCGCGATGCCGCAATGAAGCCCCGCCCTGACGACGGGGATGAGCACCACCACCATCGGTGACTACGCCATCATCACTGACGCCGCAATGAAGCCCCGCCCTGACGACGGGGATGAGTGTGCGACACGTGGGATGACGCGTACGGGATCGAGGTGCCGCAATGAAGCCCCGCCCTGACGACGGGGATGAGCCTGGATCGTCGGACCCGTCAGCGTCTCCGTCACCTGCCGCAATGAAGCCCCGCCCTGACGACGGGGATGAGGGGCACGCCGCGCAGATGCGCATCGCCGCGACCGTCGCCGCAATGAAGCCCCGCCCTGACGACGGGGATGAGCGTCCCGGCGGCGCTCACCTATCACGGCACCGAGGTGCCGCAATGAAGCCCCGCCCTGACGACGGGGATGAGCACGAGGAACACTAGAGGACAACTTGCTTGAGAACGCCGCAATGAAGCCCCGCCCTGACGACGGGGATGAGTCGCTCGTGCCGATGGATGCCATGTCCAGTGTGTCGCCGCAATGAAGCCCCGCCCTGACGACGGGGATGAGGTCAACGGTGCAGATGGCTACGGCGTGTGCGGTCTTGCCGCAATGAAGCCCCGCCCTGACGACGGGGATGAGTCACCGAAATCGCCCGGCTGACCGGCATCTCCGCTGCCGCAATGAAGCCCCGCCCTGACGACGGGGATGAGGAAGACAGGATCACCGGTCGTGGTGCCCACCGGGCTGCCGCAATGAAGCCCCGCCCTGACGACGGGGATGAGCAGCGGTAGCACGCCCCTGTGCCGCCAGATGTCGGCGCCGCAATGAAGCCCCGCCCTGACGACGGGGATGAGTCGCAGCGAGCAGCTCATCACCGTCCTCGCGCTCCAGGCCGCAATGAAGCCCCGCCCTGACGACGGGGATGAGCCGGCGCAGCTCTGTGAGGGCCTCAGTGCGGCTCCTGCCGCAATGAAGCCCCGCCCTGACGACGGGGATGAGCACCGAGATCGACCGTAAGCAGGCCATCGCCTGCTGTGCCGCAATGAAGCCCCGCCCTGACGACGGGGATGAGTCTCCTGGCCGAGGAGGGGTCCCAGTGGCGCATCCTGCCGCAATGAAGCCCCGCCCTGACGACGGGGATGAGCGTCGCGGAGTTGACGGGCTCGTTCCTGGATCTTCGGCCGCAATGAAGCCCCGCCCTGACGACGGGGATGAGATCGGCTGCGACGGTCACCCCCACCACGGTCTCCGGGCCGCAATGAAGCCCCGCCCTGACGACGGGGATGAGGCGGAATGCGCTGAACTTGACCGCCTTGTATATGACTGGCCGCAATGAAGCCCCGCCCTGACGACGGGGATGAGCCGGTCAGCGTACTCGAGCCGCAATGAAGCCCCGCCCTGACGACGGGGATGAGCCCAGGCAGGTGGGCGCCGTCGCTCTCATCCCGCTCGCCGCAATGAAGCCCCGCCCTGACGACGGGGATGAGGTGGTGCGGCAGCGGGTCACACCACTCACTCTCGACGCCGCAATGAAGCCCCGCCCTGACGACGGGGATGAGGGCTCGCCCTCAGCGTACTGTCTGAACTGGGCAGATGCGGACGAAGCCGAGCGCTGTTCCCCGTCTGCGGGTATCGAACTGCGCTGTTGAGATGTCAAGGTGCGTATTGCCTGGTCAGGCGGACCGCGAGAGCTGACGCCGGTGGGCTGCTTGGGCTCACCTCTCGCTAGACCACGGTGGGTCCAGAGTGCGGGATCTGTCGCATCACGCCGAGGCACTGCATTCGTACGGTCTCCGGTCGGCCAAGGTCGATGACGACGATCGAGTCCTCCCCCAGATTGAGGACGGGTCGGATGTCGCGCTCCCATTGGGCGAGTTCGGCTCCGCTCAAGTCGCACAAGAAGACGGAGTACTGCAGCCGATCACCATACCCCTCCATCACCTTGCAGGTCAGGCGCAGGCGCCGTGGATGGGCGATGTCGTACGCAATCAGGTAGCGGCGTCTGCTCATGGTCACCTACCTCGTCATCACCGCTGAGTAGTCCGGCAGCTCACCGAGCACCGCCGCCGCGAGGACTCGTGCCTGCACATCCAGGACCCGGCGGTACGAGATCCGATAGCCGAATATGGGATGCGTCAGCAACGTAGCCATCCGCCGCTCGTATGCCGCGATGACGGCACGTCGCCCTTCCGCCGTGAGACGTACCCCGAGGGGGTGTCTGATGAAGTGGCCTTCGCGGACCTCCCCATTGTTGAAGCACTGCACGGTGACCGAATCGGCGATGAGCGGTCGAAACTCTTCCGCCAAGTCGAGCGCCAGAGCGGGTCTGCCGTAGCGCAAGCGATGCAGCAGTCCGAGGTAGGGGTCAAGCCCCGCGCCGACGAGGGTCGCGACCAAGTCTTTGGTCAGAAGCGCATAGCAGAAGCCGAGTACAGCATTGACCGGGTCCTGCGGTGGACGTCGAGTCCGGCCGTTGGCCAAGAACTCAACGGCGAAGGGCATGTTCGGCGACAGCATCCTGTCGAAGTGCTCGAAGTAGATGCGCGCAGCGGTGCCCTCGATGCCCAGCAGCTCCGGCAGTGACACAGCGTCGAGAGCAGCCGCTTCCAGCCCCTTCAACGACGCGACCGTCCGGGCCGGCAAGCCATTCTTGGCATTTCGACGCAGCAGGACACGTTGGTTGTGGATCTTCGCCTGGATCATGTGCACGGCGAAGCGCAGTCCGTGGCTGTGAGCCATGACCTGGCGTCGACGTAGCTCGACGTGCTTGGAGGGCGGCCCTTGAGACCACCCGTTGAACCAACCACCGTAGCTGAGCCAAACGACGATGGCGCCGCGGCGCCACAATGCGGCGAGCGCCTGTGTCGTGACCTGGACGTTGCCGACGACGCACACGTGAGAGACGTCGATGAGCCTGCGGTCGGCCAGCACCTCGCCCTTCGCTTCCACCCTGATGCGCTGGCCACCGACCTTGACCATCGCCCCTTGGGTCGTTACGTACAACGGTGTTGCGTCCGGGTCCCGCGGCACGATGCTCCGCGGGGCCTGATCAGTGCGCTCCAGCAGGGCATTCGTCTCGTCTGGCAGGCACAGACCGACCAGAGAGCACCGAGGGCACTTCCTGTCGTTCACGAGAGGAAGAGGTGCGGCGATCGCCTGGGCTGTGCGGCGAGCCTGCTCGACGAGCTCGCGCACCTCGGTCTCGGCGCCTTCTCCCACAGGCACGGCCACCTTGTCATGCGTCGCCAGATACGAGACGTAGGCCTCGCGCACGTCATATCCAGCCCTGCGCAGCAGGACCGCCTGAGTCAGGACCTGGATCCGGTCGGCGGGCCAGACCCCGTCGCGAGGTGGCCGACCCTTCTTGAAGTCGACCGGGGAAGACGTGCCGTCGCGATGATCGACCCTGTCGACCACGGCAATGACCCCAAGCTCTTGGTCCGCGATCTGCACCTGCGAGGTGGACTGCACGGGCGACTGGTCGGTTGGCTGTGGCATCCGTCCACCACGGTGTTCATTGGCATCGTGCGCCAAGTGCCCTTGGATGGTGTCGTCACTGTCAGCCCATCGTTTATCGACCCACTCGAGGTAGAACAACCGCGGACAGTAGACAAACTCGTTCAACATCCGTGCAGGGATGAGATGCGGGACCTCGGCGTACTCATCGCTCAGTTCGCTCATGGTTTCGCCTCACGCAGGTCGGAAGAGCCCAAAACCGAAATGACTGAGCGCGCCAAGTGCGACGGGGCCACGCACAGGGCGGTCGAGCTCGATCGCCACCCTCCATCCGGGCCGGCGCTTGGACATCACCTCGTTCGGCCGATACCGCCGGAAGCTCTTGACGTCGAGATCTGTGGGATTGCCCTGGATCTCGCATGACTCGAGTTGCACGGGCCCGCCGGGCCAGTCTCGGAAGGACAGTTCGCGTACGATCTCGCGTCGCACGAAGGCAGCAGGGTCGTGGTTTTGTTTGCGGTGCCGGTCGGTGAGCAGCGGTGTCTGTGACACCCAGCGCTTCGCCGACGTCGCCAGTTGGGGCAGCACCTGGTTGGCCTGCCCCATCGCCTGCAGGTGAATCGGGGCAGGAATGTAGCCTTTGGGTGGCTCCACGAGCTTGGCGAGGCTGCGCACTCCGAGCACCGAGGGCAGCAGTTCCTGGTCGATCCCGTGGGGCACCCACAGAGCCACCTCGACGACCGACGTGCTGCGCCGAGTGTGGGGGCAGCCCAACCAGAGCCAGTGTGCGTGCTCGTGCCGGTGGGTCGCGTCGCGATCGTTGTGCGGGCCGGCGATCGACCAGGCGCGGTGCGCGGTGTCCGTCCCGTGATGGTGCATCAGCCACAGGACGGATGAACGCAACCCCCCTGCCGCGAGGATGCCGTTGATGCTTCTGATCGCAACGGGGCCGCCCACCGCCCAGCGAAGACAGGTCGGCTGGGCGACGTGAGGGCTGGCGGGGTGTCGGTCGTCCGGCCTCCCACGCCGGTAGGGCTGCCACCGTGCCCCCTCTGGCAAGAGGCGGCGAGCCTTGCGCATGGCATCTGGCGTGACCTCAAGTTGGCGGCGCGTGACTCCGGCTTGAGGTACCAACACCCGCAGCCCGTCGGCTTCGTCCGCCGGAACTGTCCACGATTCGTCGAGGTCCGGATGTTCGTGAGTCTCCAGCAAGCGTGCCGCGCAGACCGACTCTGCTCGGCCGAGGTAGGGCAAAGCTTTCAGCAGACTGCCGAGTACATGGCGGCTGTCCGGGTCAAGCTCCAGCTCAGGCCACAACACGAGCACCACGTCGTTCGGGTCGATCTGCACCCGAGGGGCCAACGTGTACGCCGTGTCGCGCTTGACGGCTGTGAACTCCGGGCCGGGCAGGTAGTGCCGGGTGTGTGACACCGATGTTGCGGGTAACCGATAGCTCGGGGGCTGCCGAGCGAGCAACGCCAAGGCCTGTTCGACACCGTCGGCATCGAGCGCGGGACAGCGCAGGTGCCAGGTCGACAGCAGGGCTCGCAGGATTCGCCACGCGGAGGGCGGCCACTCCGCCTCGCCGCTGTTGACTGCCCTGTCCCACGCGGTGGCGTGATACTCCCCGAGTGGGAACCGGAGTTCGACGCAGACGGCCATGGGTCAGGCCTTCGCCCGCTTGCGGGCCCCAGTCTGGGACCACACGACCTCGGTCACGGGTCCGAGCAGCTCGCTGCTCGCTGCGATCGCCGCGGTGAGCTGGTCGGCCGCGATGTCGGGCTCGGGGATGCCGTCGAGGGCGGACTCACCACCTTGGCGCACCTCCAGATCGCAGGCCGTGCGCAGCCGCAACGGGCCGCTCCGGAAGAGCCGCGCCAACTCGAAGTCGATGAGCGCATCGAGCAGCTTGCTTCCTACTCCTCCGAGGCCGTATGAGCGGATCTGCTCGTGGTCGACTGAGACGTATGCCGTGATCGTGCGGGCCGTGAACTCGACCCGCTGGTGAGGCACCATGCCGTAGCCTTCGGCGGTGCCACGGTTGTCGTCGACCTTTGGGTTGACCGAGTCGGTCTTGACCCCGCCGGACACGGCCTCCTGGACGTCCTCTGCGTCGATGAAGCAGGTCACCACCCGAGCGATCTTCGGTTGCCAAGGCCACGCTTTCTGTGCAAAGAAGACGCCGTGTACCAAAGACAGGGGATCCAGTCGGAAGACCGCCCGAGCGAGGCCACGATGGTCCATGGCCCGGCCGCTGGCTAGGCCAAGCCAATCCGGCAAGAGGTCGCGACCCGGTGTGCCGTTGATCAAGCCATCCATGATGTACGCCGAGGCCAGACGGTGCGCCTCAAGCCGGGAACTGGTCAAGAAGGTCCCATCCTCGGCAACGACACGAACGTACGGCAATCCGGCCAGTCCTTCCCCCTGATCTGCGGCTGCGGCATCCCAGGTCGTCAGCTCGAGCCGGTTCGCCATCGACTGGGGCGACTCGACGTGCAGCGCCTGCGTCCAGCCAGCGTCGCCGGACGGCTTCTGGAAGGTCGCTGCGCCCAGGTCGGGGAATCCGGTCGGCTGGAATCGACTGCCCAGCACTGGCTCGAGCGGGACGCGGTAGATCGTTCGAGAGGTCATGCGAATGCTCCTTCGGTGGGTGTGGCTCGGCTTGTGGCGGAGCGCCCGCCGCCTTTGTCTAGCGCATGGATGGCATGCAGGGCTCCGGTGGAGGTGGGCGCGCAGAGTGCGGCGAGCAGCCGCACGCCGGGCAACCTCCCTGTGAGGCAGGGTCGGATGTGACTGCAGGTCCTGGCCTGCCAACCCTGCGAGGTGCGTACGCGCACTCGGCTGCGTGCGAGCACGTCGGTGGCTGCGCGACATACCGGATCGACCTGTCCCGCGCGCAGGCGCAGCAGCCAGTCGGGCGCCAGCCCGATGCGCCCGTCAGGTGCCTCCACAGGCGTGCCGGGCGCGAGGACCTGCCCCGACGCAATCGCCTGCAGCACGGCGAGATCGGGCACAACCGTGACGGGCTCGGGCCTTGCACCGTCAGGCAGTGTCTGACTGCCGGCCCAGTCCACGGCGAGGAATGCCAGCAGATATCGCTCGACGAGGTCGTCCCGCAACAGGCCACGTGCCCAGGCATGAGTGTCGGTCCAGTGCGTGCGGTAGGCGTGCCGACGAAACAGCCGGAGGCCGCGATCTGTCAGCGGGTCGTCGACAGGGTGTTGACCGCGCCACACGGCGACATCAGCCAGGGTATCGACGAGTCGACGGCTGGTGAACCCACGCGCGACCGGGGGAGGGCCTGATCCTCGTCGGGGAGCGATCCCCAGCAGCAGATCGCGCATCGAAAGTGTCGACCCGTCCCCTCCCCAGGTTTGAGCCGACGCCACCCCCGACGCCACCCTGGCCTCGGCGCAGGAGTCGAGGATGGGTGCGGCGAGCTCCAGTACCTCACTGGCTGGTGCGCCCGCCTCGCGGATCGACAGGGCACGGCGGTTGCCTTCCGAGCGCGTCGCCGTCATCTCGAGGCGTGTCTGGGCCGCGAGCATGTCGGTCAGTCGCTCCGGGCGCGGGTCGCGGAGGAACCGCAACGCCGCCGAGTCGAAGGCGCGGACCCTGCTTTCAGTTGCCGCCCCGGCCGCCTCGGCGAACGCCTTGGCGCGGACCATGGGCTGTCGCGCCACCGAGACGGTCGGGGTGTTCGCGACCTCTACGGTGTCGAGCAGGACGGCCACGTAGGACAGGCCGTTGCGCTGCAGGTATCCGAATCTCTGGAAACGGCTGATTCCCCGGTCCACCCCGAACGTTCGGGCCGCGCCGTACATGTCGCTGGCCCGGGTCGCTGAGCCACCCTGCCACGAAGCGCGGGCCTCGGCCATGATGTGGCGCAAGTGACGTAGGCCCACGACCTCGAAAACGGGAGCCCACAGCTCGCCCCGGGCCTGCTCTCGTGCCGCGCCGGGCACGGGCCCGTCTGGGCTGGACGTGACCGTGAACGGGATCGCCGCGCGGGCCTGGACCTCTCCGAGCCGGCGCGCGGGCGACGATGCGAACCACAGGACACCCTCAACCATGAGGATAAAGGCCCATGGGTTGACCCGCGCGTCTGCGGATCCGAAGACGGAAGATCCCGGCCCTCCTGCGCCGAGCGGGTCGAACTGCCCGATCGCGGCGCTCTGCAGTCGGGCAGTGGACTGGCCGGTGAGCAGGTCCGAGGCCCACGCAAGGCTCGTCGACCGTGTAGCGCCTAGATCGGGTATCGCGTCGACAAGTCTCTGATGGAAGTTCGAGCTGTAGTCCAGGCGCCCGTCGTTGCCGCCGGTGCCCATGATGGGCGGGAACACGGCGGTCTCGTCGGTGAGGACCACAGTGGCGTCGAGCCAGGGCAATGCCTCGTCGGGGAGCCGATTGCGCAGCTCCTGCACGATCCGTGCCTTGTCCCACATCCCCGTCGCGACGGCCGGGCGGCTCATCACGGCGTCGGCCTCCGCGACCGTCGCGCGGTAGGACGCCAGCCGGTCTCCCGAACTGCTGCGGAGCCGGTCCAGGACGACGCGTTGCGATTTGTCCTTGACGCCGAACCCGCTACCGCCGTTCCAAGGGCTGACAACAGGAGTGGGACGGTAGTGGTCGACGAGGAGGGCGGCCAGGTCCTCGACCGCCGTGCGAACCACGAACGTGTCTCCGCTCCATCCGAAGCGGACGTTCGCGTCGACCTGCTCGCCCACCACTCTGGCCAGGCCCAGGGCGGCCAGGTAGGTCAGCAGGCTCGTGCTTGACAGGCCGGGGCAACGGTGGACGACGGTCACGGGGCACCTCCTGCGAGAGTCAGGCCCGCGCTGGCTCGCCAGTCGGCCATACGGACCAAGGTCTCGAGGTAGGCAAGTCGAAACGGCCCGAGCTCGTCGAGGGCGGCCAGCACCTGCTCAGGCCAGGAGTCGGACCGCCCGGTCTCGAAGATGCCGAGGTCTACACGGGCCTTGGGCAGTTCGTGATCGTCCACACGCAGATCGGGTGTCTCCTCCTGGTCGAAGCAGCCGAAGATCCCTCGGCCGTCGCGGCCATCCCAGCGCGGATCCCGAGCGGTGACCCGCACGTAGCCGTGGTGGGCAGCGACGAGGTAGCGCACCAGCGGATGGAGGCGCCGCGGGACGTCGAGCGCGTCGAGAAGGTCTCCCGCCGCTGGAGTGGAGAGGACAAAGATCGAGATCATCTCGTGGCGGAAGCCGTCCCGATGGGCCACACCACGGACTGGGTCATCACGCCGGACCCGCAAGGGCCGGCGGCCCGGCGACTTCGCCCAAGGCCCGAGACCGGACGGACCTGACTGAGGGTTTGCATCCAGCAGCGCCCGCTGCCAGTCCCGGTGGGCCTTCCCGACGTCATGCAGGTATGCGGCGGCAGCTGCAACCCGACGCAGCTCGGCGTTGATACAGGGCGGGTCGAGCACGTCGGTCAGAGACCGGGCCTGGGCGAGCGTCTCATCAAGGTGCTGCGCCAGCGACACCCACCCCTCGTCCGGACTGACCGCGCCTGGTTCCTCCGCAGAACTACTGCTTTCCGGCAGTGCTGGCCCCTCAACGACTCGCAGGGCGTCGACGTCGACCGCTGCCTTGCTCGTCGGCGCGAAGCCGAGCTGTGGGTCGTAGCCACCCGATGCGTCCAGGACCAGGACGACGTTCTGAGGTTTCAGGACACGCGGGTCGTCGCACCGTTGCCAAGCATCCTCGGTGGGCGCGAACACCCACGCGGTGACATGGCTCTGCGCGAGCCACGCCTTGGCCCGGGCCGGGCTAATGCTGCACCGCCACGCCTCGGCCGGCAGCTGTGCACGCCATTGGTCGTGTCCGACCGGGGTCAGCCAGCCATCGGGCACCCACGCGAACTGGACATCGAGGTCACGCTCTGCCCGGATGTACCGCTGCACGTCGATGTCGGAGCCTGACAGGTCGGGCGTCGTGTCGAAGAGCTGGTCGAGATCGCGGCGCCTCAGGACCCGCAGCCGCAGGTCCGGCGAGGGGAGATCAGCGCCGGCGGCGAGAAGCTCCTCCGAGGTCACCGCAGCATCCTCGAGCTCGGCAAGGCGTCCACCGGCCGCCTCCACCACGAGTTGCTCATAAGGAACCGGCTTATCCGGTCGGGACCACCACATGATGGCTTCACCGGGCGCGAACCGCCCTGCCCGGTTGCACCGTCCGGCGCGTTGGACGATCGAGGACCATGGCGCCGCCTCGGTAACCAGAGTGCGCGCGTCGATGTCGACCCCCGCCTCGATCGCTTGGGTGGCGACCACGATGCCACCAGTGCCGTTCGGGCCTGCGATGTCAGCCAGTGTGCGCATGTGGCGCGCTCGTTCGACACCGCGGAACTGGGAGTGGATGAGCAACAGCGGTGTGGTGCCGGCCACCTTCTGCAGCGCCACGTACGTGGACACAGCTCGGTCGACGGTGTTGACGACAACGAGCGTCAACGTCCCCGGCTGGTGCCGGTCTAGCACCGCGTTGGCGTACTCCTTCGGGTGAGAAGTGGGCGGGAGCTGCCTGATGGTGCGAGTGGCGACAAGACGCTGAGCCAATGAGCCATGGCGGTCGGCGTCGCTGAGGCCGATGATGCTGGCCGCCTCGTCGGGATGTGGGTGGTCGACCGTGTCGAGGATGCGCTCGTCGATCGTTGCCGACATCACTGTCAGACCGGTGGGCTCGGCTGTGCCATACCGGCGCTGGAATGCGGCGAGCTGACGCAGGGTGACAGTGCCCTGAGGGACGAGCTGGATCTCGTCCACGACGATCTGGGCTCCGTTTGTGACGAGTGCGAAGTCGATCGGATAGGACGCGCGGGACAGGCCGTAGCCCCGCAACAGGGCCCGGGAGACGAGCATGTCAAGGGTGCAGATGACAATCGCGTGCCGGTGCAGGTTGGCGCGCCACTCCCTGAGCGCCTCTCGGTCCGTGCGACCGCCCATCATGACGTGGACGAGGACCTCGCCTGCGAGACCCAGGTTAGTGACCCATTCAAGGACCGCTGCCTCCGTCTGGTCCGTCAGCGCCCGGGTCGGGAGCACCAGAACGAGGCGCCGTGGGGTGGCGGCCCGGACCCCGGGATCTGGGTGACACCGGCCGCGCCACAACCAGGGAAGGCAGGCCGCGAGAGTCTTGCCCGCCCCGGTAGGCACGTGGATCAGATCCGGGAGTCCCTCGTCTGCGATCCGTCGCTGGTAGTCGTAAGGCTCCACTGGTGACGCCTGGCTCGTCGCTCGTGCGACGAGGCCGTTGAAGGTGAGCATGGTGCTGTCCCCCTCGTTTGTCATGGTTTGCAGCCAACCACAGCCCACCGACAACCGCTCGACATGCGCCACTGCTCGAGCGGCAGTCGGTCAGAACTAGGCGATGCAGCAGTGACGGGCATACCCGTACCGCTCGGCGTCGGTGACCGAGTGGAAGAAGCGGGCATCGTCCGTTGTCAACAGTCGGTCGAGCTCGCACGCAGTGGTCGTGCAACCGCCAAGCTGATGGATCAGGCCCTGCCTGGGGTCCACGACAAAGTCGCCACCTGCGCGCGGGTTGGGATTGTGATCAGTCTCGGTGTGCATCGCTGAAGTCACTTCTTCCTCAACTCAAGAGGGGGGATGGACAACTGGATGCTTCGAGCCCGTAGACTGGATCTGTCTGGGCCCCCGTCTAGGGCTCGAAGCGGCGAGGCCTGCCAGCCTCGCCGCTTCATTTTTCTATAATGAAACCAGTTCTGTCAAGCCCTACCATCAAGCATCAGAAGTCGCCCGGTTGTCAGTTATGCTGCTCTCGGTGAGGCGGGCTTCATTGCGGGTGATGCTTGATCGTAGGAGTCTCACGGGTCAGAAGATCCTCCCGCCTCCCAACTTTGACCCGCGAGGTGCAAGGTGTCGCTGCCAACGTTTCGGCCTTCACAGCGCAGGCACCGATGGCCATGAACCGCCGGGGGAATCGGCGCCGTGCTCACGTGGTTGAAGGGAGGGTCACCGACAGGGACGACAGGAGGTGCCCCCATGTCAGGCTCACCCTGGATGATGATGCGTTCGCTCTCGCGCGACGCCTCCGTCAAGGACGCCACCCTCGCGCCGGGGACCCGGCGCCGGGTGTTCGGCTACGCACGCCCCTACCGCCGCCCCATCCTGGCCTTCCTGCTCGTCGTCGTCCTCGACGCGGTGCTCGTCGTCGCCGTCCCGCTGCTGCTGAGGGACATCATCGACAACGGCGTCATCCCGGGCGACTCGTCCGTCGTGATCCGGCTTGCCCTCGTCGTGGCCGGCATCGCCATCCTGGACGCCGTCCTGACCGTCGTCTCCCGGTGGTTCTCGTCGCGGATCGGTGAGGGCCTCATCAACGACCTGCGGTGCGAGGTGTTCGGGCACGTGCTGCGCCAGCCGATCGCCTTCTTCACCCGCACCCAGACCGGCTCGCTCGTCTCGCGGCTCAACAACGACGTCATCGGCGCCCAGCAGGCGTTCACCTCGGTGCTGTCCAACGTGGTGAGCAACATCGTCTCGGTGGTGCTCGTCGTCGGCGCGATGCTCGTCCTGTCGTGGCAGCTGACCCTCGGCGCCCTCGTCCTGGTCCCGCTCTTCCTGCTGCCCGCCCGGTACATGGGGCGCCGCCTCGCGACGCTGTCGCACCGGCAGATGGGGCTCAACGCCGACATGGGCAGCCGGATGACCGAGCGCTTCAACGTCGCCGGCGCCCTGCTCGTGCGGCTCTTCGGCGACCCGGTGCGCGAGCAGCAGGAGTATGCCGAGCGGGCCGGGAAGGTGCGCGACATCGGCATCGAGATCTCGCTCAACCGTTCCTTCTTCATGGCCGGTATGACGTTCATCGCCGCCGCAGCGACCGCCATGGTCTACGGCTTCGGCGGGCTCATGGCCGTCGCCGGATCGCTCACCGTCGGTACGCTGCTCGCCCTCGCGGCGCTGCTGGCCCGGCTCTACGGGCCGCTGACCTCCCTGTCCAACGTCCGGGTCGACATCATGACCGCGCTCATCTCCTTCGAGCGGGTCTTCGAGGTGCTCGACCTGCAGCCGCTCGTCGCCGAGCGTCCCGGCGCCCGGCCCCTGCCCGCCGGACCGCTTGGCATCGAGCTCGACGACGTGACGTTCCGCTACCCGTCCGCCGACGAGGTCTCCCTCGCCTCGCTCGAGTCGATCTCGACCGGCGACCGGCGGGCCGGCGGCACCGTGCTGCACGAGCTGTCCCTGGCCGTCGAGCCGGGCCAGCTCGTCGCGCTCGTCGGCCCCTCGGGTGCCGGCAAGACCACCCTGACCTCGCTCGTGGCGCGCCTCTACGACCCGACCGCGGGCACCGTCCGGGTCGGCGACGCCGACCTGCGCGGCATCACGATGGCCTCGCTACGCGACCGCATCGGTGTCGTCACCCAGGAGGCACACCTGTTCCACGACACGATCCGGGCGAACCTGCTCTACGCCCGACCCGACGCCACCGCGCAGCAGCTCCGGGCCGCACTCGAGGCAGCGCAGATCGCCCACCTCGTCGACGACCTGCCCGAGGGGCTCGACACCGTCGTCGGCGACCGCGGCCACCGGCTCAGCGGCGGGGAGAAGCAGCGCCTCGCCATCGCCCGGCTGCTGCTCAAGGCCCCCGACATCGTCGTGCTCGACGAGGCCACCGCCCACCTCGACTCCGAGTCCGAGCTCGCCGTGCAGCACGCCCTCGACGCGGCCCTGCAGGGCCGGACCTCGCTCGTCATCGCCCACCGGCTCTCGACGATCCGGCAGGCCGACCTGATCGTCGTGCTCGACGGCGGCCGCGTCGTCGAGACCGGGCGGCACGAGCAGCTGCTCGCACGCGGGGGCCTCT
>NZ_JAKDLO010000122.1 GCF_030452765.1 Intrasporangium sp. | reverse complement strand
TGCACTCTCGAACCGAAGAAGTGCACTCTCGATTGTCGCAATCAAGAGTCAGAGACTGTCGCCGACCAGGCTCGGCTCGTTGACGAGGCGGATCCCGAACGCATCCTGCACCCCGTCGCGGATCTCACGCGCGAGCGCGACCACCTGCGCCGCCGTCGCTCCCCCACGGTTCGTCACCGCAAGCGTGTGTTTCGTCGAGAGCGCAACGGGACCGGGCAGCCCGTACCCCTTCACGAACCCGGCGTGGTCGATGAGCCAGGCCGCACTGGTCTTGACGAGACGGCCCGGCACCGGCCAGCGCGGCGGCGTCGGGCCGTCGTAGCCGAGCCGCTGCGCCGCGAGCTCGGCCAGGTCTTCGAACTCGTCCGCGGTCAGGACAGGGTTGGTGAAGAACGACCCGCACGACCAGGTGTCGTGATCCTCAGCGTCGAGCACCATCCCCCGGCGGGCACGCTGCGCGAGCACTGCGCCGCGGGTCTCGGCCAGGGACACCCGTGCCCCGAGCTCGACGGCGAGGCCCTTGGCGAGGTCGGGGTAGGCGATCGGAGTCGACAGGTCAGCCAGCTCGAACTGGAACAGGACGTCGAGCACGACCCAGCGGTCACTGCCCTTGAACCGCGAGTGCCGGTACCTGAAGTGGCAGTCCGGCCCCGCGAAGGTGTGCACCCGCTGCTCCTGCCGGTCCCACGTGCGCACCTGGGCGATGGTCTGCGCGACCTCCTGGCCGTAGGCGCCGACGTTCTGCACGGGGGTGGCCCCGGCGAGCCCGGGTATGCCGCTCAGTGCCTCGATCCCGGCCCAGCCCTCACCGACGGCGCGGGCCACCACGTCGTCCCACGGCTCCCCCGCAGCGACCCGGACCATGGCACCGCCGCAGTAGTCGGCCGAGAGCGGGGCCAGGCCCCGCGTGGCCACGCGCACGACGGTCCCCGGGAACCCCTCGTCCGGGATGACGAGGTTCGACCCACCGGAGAGCAGCAGGAGTGGCTCCCCGGCATCGTCGACCTCACGGACCGCGTCGACGAGCTCATCGGTGCTCTCGACGGTCACCAGGCGCGCGGCCGCGCCCCCGACCCGCATCGTCGTGAACGGAGCGAGCGCGACATCGGACTGCTCGCGCATGGACCGACGGATCAGTCGAGCTGGACGACGGCCAGTGCCTTGCCCAGCACCTTCTGGCCACCGGACTTCGCAGTCAGCTCGACGGTGGCGCGGCGCTCCTCGGTGTCCACGGCCTTGACGAGGGCGCTGACCTCGATGTCGGCGCCCTCCTCGTAGGACACCACGACCGGCTTGGTGAAGCGGACGCCGTACTCGACGATCCGGCCGGCGTCACCCGCCCAGTCCGAGACGACGGTGACGGCCGAGCCCATCGTGAACATGCCGTGGGCGATGACGTCAGGCAGACCGACGCTCTTGGCGAAGCGCTCGTCCCAGTGGATGCGGTTGCGGTCGAGCGATGCCCCGGCGTACTGCACCAGGCGGGCTCGGTCGACATGGATGGTCTTGGCGGGCAGCTTCTCGCCGACGGTGACCTCGGCACAGACTGGGACGCGGCCGGTGGTTCGGGCCTCGGTCATCATTCGCCTCCTCGGATGACGAGGGTCGATGTCGCGGTGCACACCGGCTCGCCCGTCGCGGTGGCCAGCTCGGACCGCGTCGTCACCATGGCATGGCCCCCGGCCTCGCGGACCCCGTCGACGTGCAGCGTCCCGACGATCGAGTCGCCCGCCGTGAGCGGGCGGTGGTGGACGAACTTCTCCTCACCGTGCACGACCCGGGAGAAGTCGATGCCCGCCTCGGGGTCGGTGATCAGCTGACGGTCGCACTGCTGCGCGATGAGGACCGCGAAGGTCGGCGGCGCGATGACGTCGGCGTAGCCGCGGGCGCGGGCGACCTCGGCGTCCACATGGACCGGGTCGGTGGACCCGACGGCGTCGGCGAACTCGCGGATCTTGGCCGCGCTCACCCCGTAGGGCTTCGTGGGTGGGTACGTGCGCCCCTGGAAGTCTGCGTTCACCGGCATGACGGCAGCCTATCGGCCCGGTAGGCAGGCTCCGTGCCCGGCCCGAGCGGGCGGAGTCGTACGCCGCTGGGTCCGCTGGGCGGCATACGAGAAGCACCGCTTCCCATGGCCCGAGGAAGCGGTGCGTCGAAAGCGTCGGCTCAGCGCGTCTCGCGGTGCTCCGTGTGGTGGCCGCAGTTCGGGCAGAACTTCGCGAGCGCGAGCCGGTCGGGGTTGTTGCGGCGGTTCTTCTTCGTGATGTAGTTGCGGTGCTTGCAGTCCACGCACGCCATCGTGATCTTGGGACGGACGTCGGTGCTCTTGCTGGCCACTGCAACCTGCTCTCGGGTCGTGCTGATGGTGGTTCGGGATGTCGGTGCCCCACGGGCGCGCGACGCTCAAGGCTACGCGACCCCGGCGCGATTGAGGAAATCGTCCCGACCGCATCGCTCGCTCTCGGTAGCGGGAGCGGGGCTCGATCCCGCGACCTCACGATTATGAGTCGTGCGCTCTAACCAGCTGAGCTACCCCGCCATGGGCTGCCGCCGCTCCGCGAAGCGATGGCCGACCAGAGCCCCAATAGGGAATCGAACCCTAGACCTTTTCCTTACCATGGAAACGCTCTGCCGACTGAGCTATTGGGGCACCGCCAGCCGGGGAGCCCGAAGGCACTCCAACTGACCTGTGTGCAGCGGTGAGACTACACGGTGCCGACGGCTCCGGTGAAATCGGTACGCCCGGTGGGCGCAGGCGCGCACCTGACCGTAGCGCTGCGATGATGCCGACATGTCCACGCAGGAGACGACCGGTCGCCAGCATGAGGTCTCGATCCACTTCAACCGCTACAGCCTGTGGCGCGCGGGGTGGGTGGTCGTCGCCGTCGTCGCGGCGGCGGCCCTGCTCAAGTGGGTCCTCGAGGACGCCGGAAACGTCATCTTCACGCTCGCCCTGTCCCTGCTCGCCTCGATCGCCATGGAACCGGCTGTCGGCAGGTTGAGCAGACGGATGCGGCGCGGATTCGCGACGGCCATCGTCATGGGCGGTCTGATCGTGCTCGGCGCGGCGTTCGTCTTCGTCTTCGGCCGGCTGCTCAGCGACCAGATCGGCACCTTCGCCAAATCGGTGCCGCACCTCGTGCAGGACTTCACGTCGTGGGCAGGCGAACGCTTCGGACTCGACCTGGACTACGAGAACATCCTCCAGCGGCTCGGTGTCGGCACGGGACTGCTCACCAACGCTGCACAGAACCTCGCCGGTGGCGTCATCGGCATCGTCGCGGCGATTCTCTCGGCCGCCTTCTCCACCCTGACGTTCGCCTTCTTCACGTTCTACCTGTCTGCCGACTCGCCCCGACTCCGGCGGTGGATCGCCCAGCTCTTCCCGCCGAAGCAGCAAGAGGTCTTCGGC
Source organism: Intrasporangium sp. (assembly GCF_030452765.1). Lineage (GTDB taxonomy): Bacteria > Actinomycetota > Actinomycetes > Actinomycetales > Dermatophilaceae > Intrasporangium_A. Next base: position 11,072 of record NZ_JAKDLO010000122.1, on the reverse strand, counting down.
GTCGCGTGGAACCTCGCCCTGTCCAAGACCGGCGGCTACGTCTCGGCCCGACTCGTCCTCGCGGCCATCTGCGGAGGAAGCGCGGCGCTGTTCATGCTCATCATCGGGATGCCGTACTGGCTCGCCCTCGGCATCTGGACCGGTCTGGTCGCGCAGTTCGTCCCCACCGTCGGAACCTACATCGCCATCGCACTCCCGGTCGCCCTCGGGCTCATCGGAGACCGGCCGTGGCAGGGCATCGCGGTGCTCATCTTCGCGCTCGTCTACCAGCAGATCGAGAACGTCACGATCGAGCCGCGGATCTCGGCGCAGGCCGTCGACGTCCACCCGGCCGTGTCCTTCGCGTCGGTCATGTTCGGCGCGTCCCTGTTCGGGGTCGGCGGCGCGTTCGTCGCCGTGCCGGTCGCCGCCCTCGGCCTGGCGCTCTTCGACATCTACGTGCACAAGTACGAGGTCCTGCCCCACCCTGACCTCGTGGAGCGGCCCGACGCTGCTGGGACCGCCCCGGGCGAGGAGCCCGCACCGGGGTAGTGCACTCAGTCAGTTGGGTGGGCTTCGAGGGCCTGCCTGGCTCGCGCTACGGCCTGCTCTCGCTCGTCGCGTATGCCGCTCAGCTCGGCAAGCCCACCTGTGGCCTTCTCGAGCCGGTCGCGGGCCGTGGCGAGCTGCCGCTCGAGGTCGGCAACCCCCTCACGTGCCTCGCCGACCCGTGCCTGCTGGACCTCGACCCGATGCTCGGCATCCCGAAGCGCCCGGGTCGCCCGGTCGAGGGCATGCTCGAGCTTCTCCCGCTCAGCGGCGCGGCGACGCTCCTGCTCGGCGGCACGGGCCGCCTCTTCCTCGGCGGCGGCAGCGGCAGCGTCCGGGGTCGCGCCGGCGCGGTCGCCGGTGACCTCCGAACCTCCGGACAGGACCCGGAGCTGTCGGGGCGCCAACGCGGCGACGCCCTCGATGTCGACGCCGCCGAACCCGGAGTACTGCAGCGGCCGCACGAGCGCCCCCGTCATGACCGACTCCTCCGCGCCCTCGTCGGCGATGAAGGCGGTCAGGGTCCGGCGGACCTCCGCCCCGACGGTGTCGCTGACCGGCTGCCCGGCGGTGCGCGCCGCGGACTCGACCTTGCGGGCGAGCGCGTCCACCCGGCGCGCCCGTTCGCGCGAGAGCGCCCGTAGCTGGTCGGCGTCGAGCGTCCGCTGCGCCTCACGGAGCAGTTCGGCGAAGTCATGCAGCCCCTCGAGCTCGTCGGGGTGCTCGCGGACGAAGTGGTTCAGCGCCCACGCGGCGACGGTCGGCTTGCGCAGCGCCCCGACCTGTTTCGCGAGGCTCGTCTCGCCGGCCGCCTTCACCTCCGTCACGATCGCGGACCGCACCGACATGAACTCCCCCAGCTGGGCGGCATACAGCTTCTGGACGGCTGCGCGCAGGTGCAGGATCACCCTCCCATCCTGACCTACCGCCCGCTCCTCTCGAGCGTGCAGCTCTCGCCATCGACAGTGCCCCTGACCCGATCGAGCATGCACCTTCCCCGATCGACAGTTCGCCTCTCCTCATCGACCGTGCACCTGGTCTCGATCGGGCGGACAGTTCTTGGCAGGCTGGGCACATGATCTGGATCTGCGCCACCTGCGCCGTCGAGACCGACGACCTCACCGAGCCGCCGGCCGAATGCGCCATCTGCACCGACGAGCGACAGTGGGTGCCCTCCACCGGCCAGGCCTGGACGACGCTGGAGACCTTGCGCACCAATGGAACATGGATCGCGATCTTGTCGAGCTCTACGAGGACCGACGGCCCGTGGCAACGGGGCTCACCCTGCACCGGGTCGGCGGCCACTTCCCGGGCCAGGCGGTGCTCGAGTGGCGCGACGGCAACGAGGGCCGCGGGGTGCTCCTCGCAGCAGACGCGATCTTTCCCAACCCCGACCGCAGGTCGGTCAGCTTCCTGAGGAGCTACCCGAACCGGATCCCGCTGTCCGCCGACGTCGTCCAGCGGATCGCGGCCCAGGTCGAGGGGATGCACTTCGACCGGCTCTACAACAACTTCGGGACGGTTGTGCCCTCGGGGGCAAAGCAGGTGGTGCGGTCCTCGGCCGACCGTCACGCCGCCTGGGTGCGAGGCGAGCACGACGACCTGACCTGACGCGCCTCGAGACCCTCTGGACGCTCTCTCATCTTGACGAGGCAAGATCGGATGCGTGCTCGTGTTCCAGCTGCCGTCGACGTTCCACTCCCTCATGCCCGCAGCCGGCTCCTTCGGGGCTGGTCGTCTCTTCGCGGTCATCATCATCGTGTTCCTGGCCATCATGGCGGCCTTCATCGTGCCCTTGGAGCTGCGGCTGCGCCGCCAGCGTCGTCAGCGCGGGGGCTCCTCCCCCGGCTCTCACGACGAGCTGTGGCGCGAGTAGGTCCGACGCTGTCAGCCGCGGCAGACGGTGACCACACGACAACTGACATCAAGCGCAGCTGTCGTGGTCGCCCGGCCCGACTCGCCACGAGAACCGACATCGAAGCATGTGTCGTAGTACGCCGCGTCCTCAACCCGGGATGAGTGACGACAGGACGGCCCGGGCGCCGACCATGGCCGGGCCGTACCACGTCAGGAGTCGTCCACTGCAGAGCGCGGTTCGCACCCGGTGGAACGCCTCGGGTCCGTCCTGCTCGGTGAAGAGGTAGGGCTCGTCGGGCAGCAGGACGACATCGAGGTCCTTGCGGTCGAGCTCGGTCAGCCCAACGTGCGGGTAACGGTCATCGTGCGTAGCGAAGACGTTCTGCCAACCGAGCCGGGCCACGAGGTCGCCGGTGAAGGTCGAGGACCCGACGACCATCCACGGGTCGCGCCAGATCGCGATGGCCACCTGTGCCGTCGGCTCGGGCACCGGGCCGCCCCACTCGGCGTCTGCCGCCCCGAGCCACTCCGGCACGCCCACCTGCAGCGCGTCCTCGAAGAGCCGCCGCATCGAGGCGAACGCCTGCGGCACCGTCTCGATGTCGGTGACCCAGACGGGGACGCCGCCCTCGCGGAGCCGACGGACGTCGAGCTCGCGGTTCTCCTCCTTGTTGGCCACCACGAGGTCAGGACGAAGGGCCTTGATCGTGTTGAGATTCGGGTTCTTCGTCCCGCGGACCCGCGTGACCTCGAGACCGGCCGGGTGGGTGCACCAGTCGGTCGCGCCGACGAGAACCTCCGGGCACGTCTCGGCGATGGCCTCGGTCAGCGACGGCACCAAGGACACGACGCGCCGTGGCGCGTGTCCCGGCTGAGCGGCATACCCAAGATCATCGACCAGCTGCACCATGCCGCCTACCAAACCACGCGGGTCCCTCGAGGGTGCACGGGGGCGCAGGGCCACCAAGGCCCGTGAGCCCCCGTGGGTTTCAGACGTTGCGGCGGTATTGGCCGCCGACCTCGAAGAACGCCTCCGTGATCTGCTGCAGAGAGCAGACCCTGGCCGCCCGCATGAGGACGTCGAAGACGTTGCCGCCCTCGACGGCGACCTTCCGGAGCTCTTCGAGCGCCGGGGTCGCCTCGGCCTCGTGCTCCTGCTGGAAGCCGCGGACGCGGGCGAGCTGCGACTCCTTCTCGTCCTCGGTGGCGCGGGCGAGCTCGATCTTCTTCGGCGCCCCGTCGTCATGGGGGTGGCGGAACGTGTTGACGCCGATGATCGGCAGCGACCCGTCGTGCTTGCGTCGCTCGTAGAGCATCGACTCGTCCTGGATCTTGCCGCGCTGGTAGCCGGTCTCCATCGCGCCGAGGACTCCGCCGCGCTCGGTGATCTTGTCGAACTCGCGCAGCACCTCCTCCTCGACGAGGTCGGTCAACTCGTCGATGACGAACGAGCCCTGCAGCGGGTTCTCGTTCATCGCCAGGCCCCACTCGTGGTTGATGATGAGCTGGATCGCCAGCGCCCGCCGGACGGAGTCCTCCGTCGGAGTCGTGACCGCCTCGTCAAACGCATTGGTGTGCAAGGAGTTGGCGTTGTCGTAGATCGCGCAGAGCGCCTGCAGGGTCGTGCGGATGTCGTTGAACTGCATCTCCTGCGCGTGCAGCGACCGTCCTGAGGTCTGCACGTGGTACTTCAGCTTCTGCGACCGGTCGGTGGCGCCGTACTTCTCCCTCATCGCGACCGCCCAGATGCGGCGCGCGACGCGGCCCAGGACGTTGTACTCCGGGTCCATCCCGTTGCTGAAGAAGAACGAGAGGTTCGGCGCGAAGTGGTCGATGCTCATGCCCCGTGCGAGGTAGCTCTCGACATAGGTGAACCCGTTGGCCAGGGTGAACGCGAGCTGGCTGATCGGATTCGCGCCCGCCTCGGCGATGTGGTAGCCGGAGATCGACACGGAGTAGAAGTTGCGCACCTTGTGGGCGATGAACCACTCCTGGATGTCACCCATCATCTTCAGGGAGAACTCGGTGCTGAAGATGCAGGTGTTCTGGCCCTGGTCCTCCTTGAGGATGTCGGCCTGCACCGTGCCCCGCACGTTCGCAAGGGTCTTGGCCCGTATGTCGCCCAGCTCGCTCTCGCTCGGCTCACGCCCCTCGCGCTCGCGGAAGGCCTCGACCTGCTGGTCGATGGCGGTGTTGAGGAAGAAGGCGAGGATCGTCGGCGCGGGCCCGTTGATCGTCATCGAGACGGACGTCGTGGGGCTGACGAGGTCGAAGCCGTCGTAGAGCGCCTTCATGTCGTCGAGCGTTGCGATGGAGACCCCGGAGGTGCCGACCTTGCCGTAGACGTCGGGGCGCGGGTCGGGGTCGCGGCCGTACAGGGTGACGGAGTCGAAGGCGGTCGACAGGCGGGTGGCCGGCTGGCCCTCGGAGAGCAGCTTGAAGCGACGGTTCGTCCGGAACGGGTCGCCCTCACCGGCGAACATCCTGGCCGGGTCCTCGCCCTCGCGCTTGAACGGGAACACGCCTGCCGTGTACGGGTAGTGGCCGGGCAGGTTCTCGCTGCGCAGGAAGGTCAGCAGCTCGCCGTGGTCGGTGTAGCGTGGCAGTGCGACACGCGGGATCTTGTTGCCCGACAAGGACTCTCGGGTCAGCTTGTTGACGATCTCCTTGTCCCTGATCTTGACGATCTGCTCGTCGCCCGAGTAGGACTCGACGACGGCGGGCCAGTCGGCGAGCTGCTTGGCGACCGCCCCGGGAAGGTCGCGGTTGGCCTCGTCGAGCAGGGCCTCGACACCGGTGCTGTCGGTGCCGGCCTGCGCCAGCTCGCCCCGCACGGACTCGAGCTGCTGCACCCGACGCGCCTGGGCGGCATACTCCTTCGTCTGGGTGTGGTAGCCGCGGACGGTCTCGCTGATCTCGGCGAGGTAGCGGACGCGGGAGGACGGCACGACGGTGGCGATGCGGGTCGACTTCTTCGTCGTGACGTGCGGGAGCGCGCCCTCCTCGACGGGCAGGCCGGCCTCGGCGAGCCGGTCGCGGATCTCCTGGTAGAGCGCCGTCACGCCGTCGTCGTGGAAGGTGGCGGCCGAGGTGCCGAAGACGGGCATGTCGTCCGGGCCCTTCCCGAAGGCCTCACGGTTGCGGACCATCTGGCGGCCGACGTCGCGCATCGCGTCGTCGGCGCCGCGCCGCTCGAACTTGTTGATCGCGACGACGTCGGCCTGGTCGAGCATGTCGATCTTCTCGAGCTGGCTGCTCGCACCGAACTCCGGTGTCATGACGTAGAGCGAGACGTCGGCATGGTCGACGATGGCCGCGTCGCCCTGGCCGATGCCGGGGGTCTCGAGGATGACCAGGTCGTAGCCTGCCGCCTTGGCGATGTCGACGACCTGGTCGAGGTTGTCGGGCAGCTGGCTGCGTCCGCGGGTCGCCATGGACCGGAAGATGATCCGGTCTCCGTCGAGCGAGGACATGCGAATGCGGTCGCCCAGTAGCGCTCCCCCACCGCGGCGCCGGGTCGGGTCGATGGCGATGACGGCGACGCGCAGCTTGTCCTGCTGGTCCAGGCGAAGGCGCCGGACGAGCTCGTCGGTCAGAGAGGACTTGCCGGAGCCACCGGTGCCGGTGATGCCGAGGATCGGCACGGTGCGCTGGGCCGCGGCGTCACGGATGCCCGCGACGAGCTCGGCCGACAGCTCGTTCTCCTGGGCCCCGGTCATCGCCCGCGCGACGTGCGCCCGGTCTCCGGAGACGATCGCGGCGAGGTCCGGGTGGCTGATGTCCCACGGGTCGTAGTCGCAGTCCTTGACGACGGAGTTGATCATGCCGACGAGGCCCATCCGCTGGCCGTCCTCGGGGCTGAAGATGTGCACGCCGGACTTGGCCAGGCGCGCGATCTCCTCGGGGACGATGACGCCGCCACCGCCTCCGACGACCTTGATGTGGCCGGCGCCGTTCTCCTTGAGGAGCTGGACGAGGTACTCGAAGTACTCGACGTGCCCGCCCTGGTAGGAGGAGACGGCGATGCCCTGGACGTCCTCGTCGATCGCTGCGTCGACGACCTCCTGGACCGAGCGGTTGTGGCCGAGGTGGATGACCTCGGCCCCCTGGCTCTGCATGATCCGGCGCATGATGTTGATCGACGCGTCGTGCCCGTCGAAGAGGCTCGAGGCGGTGACGAGGCGGATGTGGTGCTTCGGCTCGTGGAGGGCCGGCTTGTCGGACATTGGGGTACTCCGGTGTCGCAGGGGAGGCTGACTCCTCAAATACTAGGACTTCCTAATAATGGACGTCAATTTAAGAGGCTTGCGCGGGCCGGCGCCCACGATGCAGCCCGAGGCGTGCGGCGCTCCGGGCGCCGCCAGGAGGTGATCGGCGATCAGCCGCCGGTCGGGGAGCGGTCGGGGAGCCATTAGCATGTCTTCGATCCACTTTGTCCCGGTGTCGGCGATTTGCGGCCAACCGGGGCTGCCGAGAGAGGAAAAGCTGGCTTTGGAACTTCAGGACTACCTGCTCGTCCTGCGGAAGCGGTGGCGGATCATTGCCCTTGTCACCCTTCTCACCGTCGGGCTCGCTGCGGTGTTCACGATGGTGACGACCAGGACGTATGCGGCGACGACGCAGTTCTTTGTCTCGACCTCCGGCGGTGACAACGCGGCCGCCCTGCAGCAGGGCAACAGCTTCACCCAACAGCGGGTCAAGTCCTACTCCCAGCTCCTCGAGTCTCCCAAGGTGCTCGACCCGGTGATCGCCGACCTCGACCTGGACCTGACTGCGGGCCAGCTCGCCAGCCAAGTCAGTGCGACGATCCCGCTGGACACGGTCATCATCGAGGTCACGGTGACCGACACCGACCCGACCCGCGCGGGCCAGATCGCAGAGTCCATCGGCAAGACCTTCCCGACGACGATCGAGGAGATCGAACGGGTCCAGTCCGGCCAGCCGAGCCCGGTCAAGGTGACGGTCGTGCAGGACGCGAGCGTGCAGTCGGCCCCGATCAGCCCCCGGCCGAGCCGCAACCTCGCGCTCGGTCTGGTGCTCGGCCTGCTCGCAGGCTTTGGCGCCGCCCTGCTGCGCGACCTGCTCGACACCAGGGTCAAGGGCCAGCGTGAGCTGGCTGGCATCACGGACAAGACGATCATCGGCGGCATCGCCTACGACACCGACGCTCCGGAACACCCGCTCATCGTGCAGGTCGACCCGCGCTCGCAGCGCGCCGAGGCCTTCCGGGTCGTGCGCACCAACCTGCAGTTCATCGACGTGGCCAAACCGCCCAAGTCGATCGTCGTCACCTCGTCGCTGCCCGGCGAGGGCAAGTCGACGACGGCCGCCAACCTTGCCCTCAGCATCGCCGAGACGAGCGCCAAGGTGTGCGTCGTCGAGGGCGACCTGCGTCGGCCGCGGTTGCTCGACTACCTCGGCTTCGAGGGCTCGGTCGGCCTGACCGACGTCCTCATCGGCCGGGTCGAGGTCGACGACGTCCTCCAGCCCTTCGGCAGCTCGACGCTGTCCGTCATGGGTGCCGGCCCGATCCCGCCGAACCCGAGCGAGCTGCTCGGCTCCGAGAACATGGCGCAGCTCATCGGCGCCCTTGAGCAGCGCTTCGACTACGTCCTGATCGACGCTCCCCCACTGCTCCCGGTGACGGACGCCGCCGTGCTCAGCACGGTGGTCAGCGGCGCGCTCGTCGTCGTCGGCGCCGGTATCGTCGCCAAGGACGAGCTGCGGCACGCGCTCGAGTCCCTCGACGCGGTCAACGGCCAGGTCCTGGGCCTCATCCTCAACCGCGTGCAGGCCAAGGACGGCGGCGGCGCCTATGGTTCCTACCGCTACGCATACGCCAAGGAGAGCGAGCGGCAGCGCGCCAAGGGCCGGCGCCGCCCACGGAAGGACGCCCAGGAGCCCATACGCGTGGTCTGACCTCAACGTCGCTGTGGATCCCGTATGCCGCTGGGCTTGGTCCGCGCCCGCGCGCGCTCCAGGACGCGGTCTCGCGGGCGCGGGGCGTTGATGTTCGTCCTGTCGATCGGACTTGTCGCGCGTCCGGGTCAGGCCTTGGTCCAGGTCGTCAGGTTGGGGCCGGCGAGCCAGGTCTCGGCGCCGACGGCGAGCCAGCCGGCCGACGCGAGGGTGGACACGCTGACCTCCCCGGGTGCGGCCTTCGCGGTGGTCTTGACGCAGGCGACGCTCACCGGGTCGGCGCCGCGGGCGAGGACTCGCGCGATCTCGACGCCGGCGCAGGCCGTGGTGACCCGCGCGACATAGAGCGCGGGGACGCCGTCCTCGGCGCGAGAGGCGAGGGCCAGCGCGCCAGGGGCATTGCCGGCGTCGGTCCACCTCGAGCCGCCGTCGACGGTCTGCTTGACGCCTCCGTCGAGACACAGGGCCTGCGCCTGCGTGCCCGAGTAGCGGGCCAGGTCGAGGACGGCCTCGTCACCGCAGGGGTGCGAGCCCGGTGCCTGCGGCGTGACGACGACGGTGACGTCCTTGGGGTTGCGGGTCCAGGCGCCGGAGAGCTTGCCCCTGACGCTCCAGGTCTGGCCGTTGTCGCTGGTGGTGCGCTCCGCGAGCACGCACCGCTTGTCGGCGGCATAGATGAAACCGTCGCCCTCCGGCAGCGGCTGGATCCGGCCGATCGCCGCGGCTGGCCTCGTGCCCTTGGTCCAGGCCCTACCGCCGTTGGTCGTCGTCTGCACGAGGGCGCCGGCCCCGGAGCACGTGCCGGACCGGGCGCGCCAGGCCCGGGTCGCGTCGAGACCGACGATCATGACCGTGAGTGGCGCGGCCACGTAGGCCGGCTTGGTCGCGGTGTGCTTCGCCGTGACGGTCGGGGTCGGGGTCACCGTGCCGGTGTGCGAACCGGCGCTCGAGGGCTGGACGGCCACCTCCCCGGAGGGGCGCATGGCCAAGGCCACGAGCGCGACGTCAACAAGCAGGAACGCCACGAGCCCCGCGGTGGCCATCCGTGCTTTCACACTCAACCCCTCAGTGGCGGGGACAGTGCCGCCACGATCGGCGGGAGGTCCTCCTCGATCTGCCTCGCCATCCTGGAGAACTCCTCAGACCCCAGACGATACGGGTCCAGGATGTCCGATTGTTCCTTGGACCTCGGCGGGACGGTCCCGCGACGCGCCGCAGCGAGCGACGCGACGTGCGACACCCAGGTCTGGCCGGGCGCGGGCCGGCCGAGACCGTCCGGGTCGAGCCCGTCGACCAGGTCGGCGAAGTCGGCCCACGTGAAGCAGTAGCGCAGCGCCTTGGCATGTAGCTGTGCCACCGTGGCGCGGTGCTCCCGGGCCGCCGTCAGGACGAGGTCCGCCTCACCGACGCGCTGCGCCGTCACCTGGGTCGAGACGAAGCCGACGACGCTCACGCCGACCTGCCCCAGCTCGTGGGCCGTGCCCGGATCCATACCCTGGCCGACGAGGGCGGCCGTGCCGCCGCTCACGACCTCGACACCGGTCCCCTCGAGCACCTGCGCGAGGCGCCGCTCCATGTAGGGGGACCGGCACACGTTGCCGGTGCACACCACGAGCACGCGCCCGTTGCGGGCTGACGCCTCAGACCCAGCCGACTCCGCCGGCTGCGCCGGTACACCACTGTTGCGGGTCATGCTTCCTTCCTCGTCCTCGAGTAGTAGCTCGCGCAGACATCGTAGGTGGGCAGCAGTGTGGTCTTCCGCTTGAGATGGCAGGCGATCTCGATGACGTCGTTGTCCCTGAAGTACAACCCCGCCACGACGCAGTTGGACCTCGGGTCCTCGGGCTTCTCCTTGATCGACAGGACTCGCCCGCCGGAGTCGAAATCGACCACGCCAAAGCGCTCGGGTCGGCCACCCGGTGAGCGAAAACGTGCCCGCCCACGACGTCCGTGTTGCGCACCAGCCGCGTGCCGGGCCGGCGCCATAGATGTTGTCGCCGAGTACGAGCACGTCGTTGTCCAGAGGCGATGAAGTCGGCACCCAGCTCCGCCCAGACGAACGCTTGGGTGATCCCGTCAGGACTGAGCTCTGAACTGCACGGCATACGAAATGCTCTTCCCACCACTGTGCCCCCCCGTCGCCGAGGAGTCCCTCGAACTGGCTGGCATCGTGCGGCGTCGTGATGACGAGCACGTACGCACTACCGCTCAGGGAGCTCACGTACGACACGACGAGCAGAGGGTGGGGGCGTGACTATGTCAGTGTGTATCCGGCGCGACGGTACCGGCAACGTCTCGGTGTGGCACGGCGCCACGATCGGGACGAACGGACCCGTGATCCAAGGACTGCACCTCGGCGAGGATGCGGCGGTACTGGGGCGGCGCCGCCGCGACACAGGAGCAGGCCAGGATCCCCTCCCCTCTCCCCCGCCCCGCCGTTGGGGGGGCCACGACGGGCGCGCTGGAGCAGGACCTCAACGTCGCAGTGAGCGGCGTGCCCCGGCTGCTCCTGCAGGTCGTCGGCTGGCTCTCCGGCATCGGGGTCGTCGTGCTGCCGCTCGCGGTGGGGACCGACCTGATCATCCGGGCCCGGCCGATGCAGCTGGTCCAGGCGCTCGCCGCTGCGGGGGCGGGCGCTCTCGTCGTCGTCGGCCTGCGCCTGACCACCGGGTCGATGGACCTGCTCGTCGGCCTCACCGCGATCCTGCTCGCGCCCGAGGCGTACTGGCCGATCCGCCGGGTGGGCACCGAGTTCCACTCCGCCGCGG
>NZ_JAKDLO010000121.1 GCF_030452765.1 Intrasporangium sp. | reverse complement strand
GACGCCGCTGCCCGAGCCGATCGCCTCGAGCCCTGCGCCGCCGCCCAAGCCCACGACCACCCGCCCCGAGCCGACCGCGCGACCTGAGCCGACCGCGCGGCCTGAGCCGGGGCGGCTGACCTTCCGCGCAACGCGGCGCGGCAAGCCGCCACGGCACCTTGCAGACTTCACCCCGGCGGAGCGAACCGAGGTCGTCACGGCACTCGGCCACCAGGGCTTCCGGGCCAGGCAGCTCTCGACGCACTACTTCGAGCGGCTCGTCACCGACCCGGAGCAGATGAGCGACCTGCCCAAGGCCGTGCGCGCCGACCTCGTCCACGACCTGCTGCCGAGCCTGCTCACCCCGATGGTGCGCCGCCAGGCCGACGACGGGCAGACGCTGAAGTACGCATGGCGGCTGCACGACGGCGCCGTCGTCGAGTCGGTCCTGATGCGCTACCCCGGCCGGGTCACCATCTGCATCTCGAGCCAGGCCGGCTGCGGCATGAACTGCCCGTTCTGCGCGACGGGCCAGGCCGGACTGACCCGCAACCTGTCGACCGCCGAGATCGTCGAGCAGGTCGTCTGGGCGGCCCGGGCGCTGCGACACGGTGAGCTGGCCGGTGGTGGCGACACCGACCGGGCGGCCCCGCTGCGCGTCAGCAACGTCGTCTTCATGGGTATGGGTGAGGCCCTGGCCAACTACAGGGCAGCCATCGGCGCGATCCGCCGGCTGACCGACCCGACCCCCGACGGCCTCGGCATGTCGGCTCGCGGCCTGACCATGTCGACCGTCGGCCTCGTGCCCGCCATCGACAAGCTCGCCGCCGAAGGCATCCCGGTCACGCTGGCCCTGTCGCTGCACGCCCCCGACGACGAGCTGCGCGACGAGCTCGTGCCGATCAACACCCGGTGGAAGGTCGACGAGGCCCTCGACGCGGCCCGCCGCTACTTCGACGCCACCGGTCGACGGGTCTCCATCGAGTACGCGCTGATCCGCGACATCAACGACCAGGGCTGGCGCGCCGACCTGCTCGGCGAGAAGCTGGTCGCTCGTGGCCGGGGCTGGGTCCACGTCAACCCGATCCCGCTCAACCCGACACCCGGCTCGAAGTGGACCGCGAGCCGTCCCGGTGTCGAGCAGAACTTCGTCGAGCGGCTGCGCGCGCACGGCATCCCGACCACGATCCGCGACACCCGCGGGCAGGACATCGACGGGGCCTGCGGGCAGCTGGCCGCCTCGACCGCCTGATCTGGTCGGCGACCATGTACCGGCCCCGGCCGAACCCGGTGTGACGAACTCGGGACTGGCCTGGGTCAGCGCCACACGGCAGGGTGGGCACATGAGCGACGCAGCGAGCACAGCGGCATACGGCGACCTCTACCGGCGCAGCCTGAGCGACCCCGAAGGGTTCTGGCGGGACGCGGCAGCCGACATCGACTGGGTCACGCCACCCGAGCGGATCCTCGACGACGACAACCCGCCGTTCTACCGCTGGTACCCGGACGCGGTCCTGAACGTGTGCCACAACGCCGTCGACCGGCACGTCGAGGCGGGGCGTGGCGAGCAGCCGGCCATCCACTACGACTCGCCGGTGACGGGCAGCAAGCGGACGATCACCTACGCCGAGCTGCTCGAGCAGGTGCGGGCGGTCGCCGGTGGCCTCAAGGGCCTCGGGGTCGAGCAGGGCGACCGCGTCGTCATCTACCTGCCGATGGTTCCCGAGGCGGCCGTCGCGATGCTCGCGTGCGCCCGGATCGGTGCCGTGCACTCCGTCGTCTTCGGCGGCTTCGCGCCGCAGGAGCTCGCCGCCCGCATCGACGACGCCACCCCTCGCGTCGTCATCTCGGCCTCCTGTGGTGTCGAGCCGAGCCGGGTCGTGCCCTACAAGCCCTTCCTCGACGAGGCGATCAAGCGTTCCGACCACAAGCCGGAGCACTGCGTCATCCTGCAACGCGAGCAGTTGCGCGCCGAGCTGGGGGAGCGCGACCTCGACTGGGGTGAGCTGGTCACGGGTGCGGCGGCGCGTGCCGGTGCGGACTGTGTGCCGGTCGCGAGCACCGACCCGCTCTACATCCTCTACACGTCGGGCACGACGGGTAAGCCCAAGGGCATCTACCGCGACTCGGGTGGCTACGCGGTCGCGCTGCGGTGGTCGATGGACAACCTCTACGACGTGCAGCCCGGCGAGACGATGTTCACTGCCAGCGACGTCGGATGGGTCGTCGGGCACTCGTACATCGTCTACGGCCCGCTGCTGCTCGGCGCGACGACGGTGCTCTACGAGGGCAAGCCGGTCGGCACCCCCGATGCCGGGGCGTTCTGGCGCGTCATCGAGGAGTATGGCGTCGTCTCGTGCTTCACGGCGCCGACCGCCTTCCGCGCGATCAAGAAGGAGGACGCGAAGGCCGAGCGGCTGCGCGACTACGACCTCAGCCGGTTCCGCACGCTCTACCTCGCCGGTGAGCGGCTCGACCCGGACACCTACGAGTGGGCAACGGACGTGCTGGGTGTCCCGGTCGTCGACAACTGGTGGCAGACCGAGACCGGCTGGCCGGTGGCCTGCAACCCCAAGGGCATCGAGCTGCTGCCGATCAAGCCGGGGTCGCCGACCCTGCCCGTCTGTGGCTACGACGTGCGCATCCTCGACGGCGCGGGCGAGCAGGTGCCGGCCGGCACGGAGGGGGCGATCTGCATCAGGCTGCCGATGCCCCCCGGCACCTTGCCGACGCTCTGGCACGACGACGAGCGCTACGTGTCGTCCTACCTGTCCGCCTACCCCGGCTACTACCTGACCGGCGACGGAGGCTACGTCGACCACGACGGCTACCTGTTCGTCATGGGCCGCACCGACGACGTGCTCAACGTCGCGGGCCACCGGTTGTCCACCGGGGCCATCGAGGCGGCGCTGGCCGGACACGAGGCGGTCGCCGAGTGCGCCGTCGTCGGGGTGAGCGACGAGCTCAAGGGTCAGGTGCCGCGCGCCCTCGTGGTGCTCAAGTCGGGCATCGACGCCACGGCCGAGGGCGACCGCATCCGCGCCGAGCTCGTCACTCGGGTGCGTGGCGAGGTGGGCGCGGTTGCCGCGCTGCGCCAGGTCGACATCGTGGCAGGCCTGCCCAAGACCCGCTCGGGCAAGATCCTGCGCAAGACGATGCGCGAGATCGCCGACGGGAAGACTCCCGCGGTGCCGGCGACGATCGAGGACGTCTCCGTCCTCGACGCGCTGGGCCCGGTGCTGCGCGGCAGCTGAGTCTCGTGCCGATCAGGCCGTGGCGGCGGGGGCCGCCGGCACGGTCATGGCGGGGGCCGCCGGCACGGTCGCGGCCGGCGGGAGGTGCACGCAGTTCGGGTCCGAGCCGAGCACGTCCCCGTGCACGGCATAGGCCTGCGAGCGGCTGCCCCCGCAGACGACCCGGAACTCGCAGTCCCGGCACTTGCCGCGCAGCTGCTCCGGGTCGCGCAGCGAACGCAGCAGCGGGCTCGTCCGGTACACCTCGCGGAAGCCGCCCTCGCGCACGTTGCCGCACCGTTGCGGCAGGAACCCGCTCGGGTAGACGTCGCCGCGGTGGTCGACGAACGCGAAGCCGCGTCCCGAGTTGACCTCGATCGGTGGGCGCGGACGTCGCTGCGCCCCCGCCCGTCCGGCCCGGATCGGCGCGGTGGCCGCGGCCAGCCGGTGGTAGAGATCACCGAGGACCGGGCCCGGCGCAGCGGAGGACTCGGCCCGCGCCCGCTCGATCACGACCCGCCGGTAGTGCGGCGCCTCGGTCGTCTTGAGCGCCACCAGGTCCGACACGTCGTGCAGCCAGTGCAGCACGTCCTCGACCTGCTCGGCCTCCAGCGCGTCGAGCAGCCGGCCCCGACCGGTCGGCACGAGGAAGAAGACGCTCCACAGGGACACCCCGAGGCCGAGCACCAGCTCGAGCAGCGCGGGCAGCTCGTCGACGTTGTCCTTGGTCACCGTCGAGTTCACCTGGAGCCGGAAGCCGGCCTCGCGGACCTGCCCCGCCGCCACGAGGGTCTGCTCGAACACGCCCGCCACGCCGCGGAACGCGTCGTGCGTCGAGGCGCTCGCCCCGTCGAGGGAGAGCGACATGGCTCCCGCACCGGCCGCGCGGAGTTCCGTCAGGACGGCCGGGGTCAGCCGGGGGGTGACCGACGGCGAGAGCGCCATGTGCAGGCCGAGCGAGTGGCCGTGGCGGACCAGGTCGGCGAGATCGGGCCGCTCGAACGGGTCACCGCCGGTCAGCACGACGATGGGGTACGGCGTGCCGAAGCCGGCGATGTCCGCGAGCAGGGCCCGGCCCTGCTCGGTCGTCAGCTCACCCGGGTCGCGGCGGTGCTGGGCGTCGGCCCGGCAGTGCCGACATACCAGGGCGCAGGCGCGGGTCACCTCCCAGATGACGATCATCGGCCGGTCGCCGGCGTCGTGGCGCAGCCGACGGACAGCCCTCCGCTCGGCGTGGGACGTCGGCGTCTGGGTCGGGTGGGTCATGCGAGAGGCCCCCTGTCTCGGGCCGGTGGTGCCAGCCTTACCCCGCATCGTAGGAGATGCGGTCCGTGGTCGCCTCCGGGGCAGTCGAGGGGTGAGGTATGCCGCCCAGCTCGCCCGACGGCATACCTCATCTTCTGCCCGGCGCCCCTGGGGCGGCCGTCCGGGAGCGGGTCCGCGTCGGGGAGTCAAGCGAGGAGGGCAAGGACGTCATCGAGCCCGTCGACGAGGTGGACCGACGCAGACATCCGTCGGCCGGACGCGAGTCGCTGCAGGGCCGGCCAGACAGGGACGGCTCGGCTCCAGTGGTCGACCCCGACGAGGACGAGAGGCGCCAGCGCGGCGTCGCCGGCGGCGTAGTACAGCGGCGTGACGGCCTGGAAGATCTCCTGCACGGTGCCGGCAGCGCCGGGCAGCACGATGATCCCGGCCGTGGACCGGGCGAGCAGGCCGTCCTCACGAAGCGCGTTGGAGAAGTACTTCGCGACCGCGTCGCAGAACACGTTGGGGGGCTCGTGGCCGTAGAACCAGGTCGGGATGCCCAGCGAGCGGGCCGAGGGGCCAAGGGTTTCCGGCCGGCCATCGAGGGTGTCGTCGCGCTCCAGCAGCTCACGGCGAACCGTCATCGCGAGGCGGGCCCACGCCGTGACGTCCGGCTGGAAGCCCGGCACCGCGGCAAGGCGGGGCAGGGCCGCCTCGAGGGTGGCGGTGTCGCGGCAGAAGGCACCGAGGTTCGCGGCCTCCATCGTGCCGGGGCCGCCCCCCGTGACGACGAGGTGGCCGAGGGCGGCGATCCGATGCCCGAGGTGGGCTGCCGCCACGTAGTCGTCGCTGCCGCGGGCCACGGCATGGCCGCCCATGACGCCGACCACCCTGCGGTTGCCGACGAACGCGTCCAAGTCGTCGGTGACGGTGTCGTCGTGGATGGCGCGCACGAGGGTGGCGAAGGCGTCGCTCGCGATCCGGGTGTCGGTGAACCATCGGTGGGCCCGAGCGTCGGGCGTGCCGGTATAGCCGTGCTCGTCGAGGTCGGCATAGAGGTCCTCGGGCAGGTAGAGGCCAGCCCACGGGTCGATCGGGGCGC
Source organism: Intrasporangium sp. (assembly GCF_030452765.1). GTDB lineage: Bacteria > Actinomycetota > Actinomycetes > Actinomycetales > Dermatophilaceae > Intrasporangium_A. The sequence continues at coordinate 8,960 of NZ_JAKDLO010000121.1, read as the reverse complement.
CGGCCAGACCCGGGAAGACGACGGCCCCGCCGACGAGGAGGACCTCGGCGACGTCGGGTGGCACGATCCCGCCGAGGACCACGAGCCCAGTCAGGCCAGGCCGGCCCGCGAAGCGAGGGGCGTAGTCGCTGAGGTCGAGTCCCTGCAGCCGCAGGCCGGTCAGGCTGGTACCGGAGTCGAGGTAGTCGTCGAGCTCCTCCAGCGTCTCGATCTCCATGGGCGACATCCTGCCGCACCGGGCCGGGCCGACCGCGGGGGTTGCGACCGGCAACCCGGCCCGCGGGGGATGCGCGGCACCAAAGCGCTGACGTGGCTGCGGCCGGGTGGCAGAGTGCCAGTCATGAGGAGCACGATGCAGCCCACGCCCCTGTTGATCTCGACGCTGATGCGCTTCGGCACGACCGTGCACGGCGCCAGCGAGGTCGTGACCTGGACCGGAGACGGGGGCAGGCGCACCACCTTCCGGCGGCTCGGTGAGCAGGCTGCCCAGCTCGCGCACGCGCTGCGCGGGCTCGGGATCACCGCGGACCAGCGCGTCGGCACGTTCATGTGGAACAACGCGGAGCACCTCGTCGCCTACCTCGCGGTGCCGTCCATGGGGGCCATCCTGCACGCCCTCAACATCCGGCTCTTCCCCGAGCAGCTGGTCTACGTCACGCGGCACGGCGGCAGCCAGGTCGTCATCGTCGACAACACGCTCGCGGCACCCTTCGCCAAGCTGCTCGAGCACCTGCCCGAGGTGCGCCATGTCATCGTCAGCGGCCCGGTGGACGACGAGACGCGCTCGGCCCTGGGCGCGCCGAGCCACGTCGAGAGCGTCCACGACTTCGTCGAGCTGCTCGCCGGGCAGCCGACGACCTTCGACTGGCCGGGCGATCTCGACGACGAGGACGCAGCATCGATGTGCTACTCATCCGGCACCACGGGCAACCCGAAGGGGGTCGCCTACTCGCAGCGGAGCAACTATCTGCACTCGATGGCGGTGGCCGCGTCCCTGGGCATCACCACGTCCGACCGGCTGCTGATCGTCGTGCCGCTCTTCCACGCCAACGCCTGGGGCTTCCCCTACTCCGCGATGGTCACCGGCTCGACCCTGGTGATGCCGGACCGCTTCCTGCAGGCCGCGCCGCTCGCCGCCATGATCTCGACCGAGAAGGTGACGGGCGGGGCCGGCGTGCCGACGATCTGGAACGACCTGCTGCACCACCTCGACACCAACGACGTCGACGTCTCGTCGGTGCGGATGCTCATGGTCGGGGGGTCTGCGGCGCCGCTGCCGATGATGCAGGCCTACCAGGAGCGTCACGGGATCGACATCATCCACGGCTGGGGCATGACCGAGACCTCGCCGGTCGCCTCGCTCTCGACCACGCCGCCGGCAGAGCCGGGGTCGGCGGAGTACTGGGCCTACAAGGCAAGCCAGGGCCGCATCCTCTGCGGCCTCGAGGGCCGGATCATCGGGCCGGACGGCAGCCCCGTGCAGCCCGACGGCGAGACGGTCGGCGAGTTCGAGATCCACGGTCCGTGGGTCACCGAGTCGTACTACTCCAACGGGACCGAGTCCGAGGCGGAGCTGGCCGACATGGCAGCCAAGTTCGACGACGGGTGGCTGCGTACCGGTGACGTCGGGACGTTCTCGGCCAACGGGTTCATCACATTGACCGACCGGGCCAAGGACGTCATCAAGTCCGGCGGCGAGTGGATCAGCTCGGTCGAGCTCGAGAACGTCCTCATGGGGCATCCGGACGTGCTCGAGGCCTCGGTGGTGGGTGTCCCCGACGACAAGTGGCAGGAGCGCCCGCTGGCGTCCGTGGTCCTCAAACAGGACTCGAGCACGACCGCACAGGAGCTGCGCGACTACCTCGAGACCAAGATCGCGCACTGGCAGGTGCCCGAGCGGTGGGCGTTCATCGACGAGGTCCCCAAGACGAGCGTGGGCAAGTTCGACAAGAAGGTGCTGCGCAAGCGGTACGCCGACGGTGAGCTCGCCGTGGAGACCACCTCCTGACGCGGAGGGGACCAATCACCTGCCCGACCTGACAGGATCGGCCGGTGGTCGGTGTCCTCGAAGGGTTCGCGACGATCGCGATCATCGTCGTGGTCGGGTGGGTCCTCGCCCACCTGAGGATCCTCGACGAGGCGGCGCAGAACAACCTGGCGAGGCTCGCCTTCTACATCGCCTCCCCGGCGCTGCTCCTGCAGGTGATGCAGCGCACGCCGCTGGACGCGGTCCTCTCCCGCAACCTGGTCACCTCGCTCATCGCCTTCACCGCGACGGTGACGATCTACCTGCTCGCGGTGCGGTCGCGAGGTCGGTCTGCCCCCTTCGGGACCCGCCTCATCGGCAGCCTCTCGTCGGCCTACGTCAACGCCGGCAACCTCGGCATCCCCATCGCCCTCTACGTCCTCGGTGATGTCGCTTGGGTCGCCCCGACCCTGCTGATGCAACTGCTCATCATCACGCCGGTCTACATGGCCCTGTTCGACAGCGATGCCCGTGGCGAGCGGCCGACGGTGCTGCGCAGCATCCGCCGGATGTTCAGCAACCCCATCACGATCGGCGCGACTGCCGGTCTGCTCATCTCGGTCCTCGACGTGCACCTGCCGCGCGTCGTCGCCGGCTCGATCGACATGCTCGCGGGCCTGGCCGTCCCCTCGATGCTCATCGCCTTCGGCATCTCGCTGCGTCGCGGCCCGAGGCCGGCCGCCGGCCGCGCCGCCCGGCACGTCTGGGCCATCGTCGTGCTCAAGACCCTCGTCATGCCGGCGATCGCCCTCGGCGTCGGCCTGCTCATCGGCATGCGCGGGCAGGCGCTGTTCGCGGTCGTCGTGACTGCCGCCCTGCCGACCGCGCAGAACATCTTCACGTATGCCGTCCGCTACCGTCGCGAGGTCAACCTCGCCCGCGACGCCATCTTCGTCACGACGTTCGTCTCGGTGCCCGTCATCCTGGTGATCGCGGCCGGCTTCCACTTCGCCGGCGTCTGACCCCGAACGGTGTGTTCGAGGTCGAACCCGGTGGTATGCCGTTGGGCTCGGTCAGGAGCAGCGGGTTCAGGCCGCAACTGCGCGTGTCAGAAGCCGAAGTCGCCGCCGCCGAAGTCCCCGCCACCGAAGTCACCGAAGCCCCCGAAGCCGGAGTCCCCTCCCGCATCGCCGATGCCCGGGTCGCTGCCGGCGTCTCCGCCGGTGCCGGCGCTCGAGTCACCCCCTGAGCCGTCCCCGCCCGAGCCGTCCCCGCCTGAGCCGTCACCACCCGCATCTGCACCCGCGTCGCCGGCCTCGGCCGCCTCGGGTGACGACGCGTAGCCATCGAACAGGGCGTTCGCGACGGCCGAACCGACGACGACCCCGGCGATGGTGCCGAGCATCGACCCGGCGAACATGCCGCCCATGCCCATGCCGCCGCCACCGAAGGAACGCTGCAGGTAGCCCGGGCGAGACATCTCGGCCCGAGTGGCGCTGCGCGCCAGGTCTGCGGGCTCTGCGGTGCGGGGCCGCTCAGCTTCGGGTAGGTCCTCGGTCAGCCGCTGCAGCACCATCTGGCGCTGCTCCTGGTTGAGCTGGGCGAAAGCCTCGGTGTGCACTCGCTCGATGTCCTCCGGGGGCGCGGTCCGCAACAGGTACCGGTAGCGCGCGATCGCCCGTTCGTCGTCGACCGAGGCTCCGCCACCCGGTGGTGGTACCTCGTAGGGACGCCCGCTCGGGACGGGCATCGGGGTCGCGGGACGCTGCGGCTCACGGCCGAGCAGTCTGTCGAGGAATCCCATCACGGCTCCTTTGTCTCATGGCGGGCGGCGAGGTCAAGCCACCCTGTGAACGGCGCCGAGCCGTCGACAGTTCCGACTGCTCACACGGGCCGCGGCGCACGGGGTACGCCGGTCCTGGGTCTCGCCCGACGACCACCATCGAGTCCCGAGGTCCGCGGCAGGCACGCTCCGAGACCCGGGCGGCGATTACTGGTCGTTCGGCGGAGCACCTCACCGGTGCGACGCGGGCGGGCGGGACTAGGGTCGGAGCATGGAGAGCGTGACAGAACAGTCAGTGATCGAGTCCGTCCCGAAGGGCCTGCTGATCGGCGGAGAGTGGCGTGACGCCGACGGTGGCGGCAAGCTCGCCGTCGACGATCCGGCCACCGGAGCCGTCCTCGCGTATGTCGCCGACGCGTCCCCGGGTGACTGCCGCACCGCCCTCGACGCCGCGGTGGCCGCGCAGCACGACTGGGCCAGGACGGCACCGCGCGACCGCGCGGAGCTGCTGCGAGCGGCATACGAGCAGATCACTGCACGGGCGGAGGAGTTCGCCCTGCTGATGACCATGGAGATGGGCAAGACCCTCGCCGAGTCGCGAGGCGAGGTGGCGTACGGCGCGGAGTTCTTCCGGTGGTTCTCCGAGGAGGCGGTGCGCATCTCGGGACGCTGGTCCACGGCACCGAACGGCGCGACCCGCCTGCTGACGATGAAGCAGCCGGTCGGTCCGACGCTGATGATCACACCGTGGAACTTCCCGCTCGCGATGGGCACCCGCAAGATCGGCCCGGCCATCGCCGCGGGGTGCACGATGGTGGTCAAGCCGGCGAGCCAGACCCCCCTGAGCATGCTCGCCCTGGCCGGCCTGCTGCAGGACTGCGGGCTGCCGCCGGGCGTGCTCAACGTCGTCACGACGAGCCACAGCGGCGCGGTCATGGAGCCGCTCATCCGCGACCCGCGGCTTCGCAAGCTGACCTTCACCGGCTCGACCCCCGTGGGGCGAGCCCTGATGGAGCAGGCGAGCGAGCAGATCCTCCGGGTGTCGATGGAGCTCGGCGGCAACGCGCCGTTCCTCGTCTTCGCGGACGCCGATCTCGACAAGGCGGTCGACGGGGCGATGCTGGCCAAGATGCGCAACATCGGCGAGGCATGCACCGCGGCCAACCGGTTCTACGTGCACGAGTCGGTCGCAGCCGAGTTCTCCCAGAGGCTCGCCGCCCGGATGGGTGCGCTCCGCTGGGGCAGGGGCACCGACGACGGTGTCGACGTGGGGCCGCTCATCGACGAGAAGTCCCGTGAGAAGGTGGCCGCGCTGCTCGACGACGCCGTCGCCAAGGGGGCGACGGTGCTGACCGGTGGACAGCCGGTCGAGGGTCCCGGCTGGTTCTTCCAGCCCACGGTCCTGGCCGACGTGAGCGCCGACGCCGACGTCAACCGGGAGGAGATCTTCGGCCCGGTCGCGCCGGTGCGCACCTTCAGCACCGACGAGGAGGCGATCCGGCTCGCGAACGACACCGAGTACGGCCTCGTGGCCTACCTGTTCACCCGGGATCTCACCCGGGCGCTCACGGTCAGCGAGGCGCTCGAGTACGGCATGGTCGGGGTCAACCAGGGCATCGTGTCCAACCCGGCTGCACCCTTCGGTGGTGTCAAGGCCTCCGGTGTGGGCCGTGAGGGCGGGGCCGAGGGCATCGAGGAGTACCTCGAGACCAAGTATGTCGGCATCGCGCTGTGAGGCGCCGCGGCCGGCATGCGTCGCCCGCGTGACCCGAGCCGCGGGGCAGGACCACGTGGGGAGAATGCGGAAGTGAGCGCTGCGTCCACTTCTTCCCGTCCGCGCCGGGTCATCCTGCTCGGCTCCACCGGCTCCATCGGCACCCAGGCGGTCGATGTCGTCCGGCGCAACCCTGACCTGTTCGAGGTCGTCGGGCTCTCGGCCGGGCACAACCTCGACCTGCTCGCCCGCCAGGCGGTCGAGCTGCGCCCGACGGTCGTCGCGGTGGCCCAGGCCAGCGAGGATGAGCTCACCCGAGCGATCGGTCACGCGGCCGACGAAGCCGGCTCAGCGACATACGAACCTGAGCTGCTGACCGGGCCGCAGGCCAGCTCGACGCTCGCGGCCCGGCCCGCCGACGTCGTCCTCAACGGCATCACCGGCGCGATCGCCCTCGAGCCGACGCTCGCGGTGCTGGGCGCCGGCACGACCCTGGCGCTGGCGAACAAGGAGTCGCTGATCATAGGCGGGCCGCTCGTCAAGGCGGCAGCGGCGCCGGGCCAGATCGTGCCGGTCGACTCCGAGCACTCCGCGATCGCGCAGTGCCTGCGAGGCGGTTCGGAGGGCGAGGTGCGCCGCCTTGTCATCACCGCGAGCGGCGGGCCGTTCCGAGGCCGCAGCCGCGCCGAGCTGGAGGGGGTCACGCCGGAGCAGGCCCTCACCCACCCCAACTTCTCGATGGGCCGGGTCATCACAACGAACTCGGCGACCCTCGTCAACAAGGGGCTCGAGGTCATCGAGGCGCACCTGCTCTTCGACATCCCGTTCGAGCGGATCGACGTCGTCGTGCACCCACAGCAGATGGTCCACTCGATGGTCGAGTTCGTCGACGGCTCCACGATCGCGCAGGCCGGGCCACCGCGGATGCTCGTGCCGATCGCGCTGGGGATGACATGGCCGGAGCGGATCCCCGACGTGGACGTGCCGGTCGACTGGACGCAGGCCCAGTCGTGGGAGTTCGAGCCCCTCGACGACGCGGTGTTCCCGGCGGTGGCGCTCGCCCGGCGGGTGGGGCAGGCCGGTGGCACGTGGCCCGCCGTCTACAACGCCGCCAACGAGGTGTGTGTCGACGCGTTCCATGCGGGACGGATCGGCTTCCCCGCCATCGTCGACACTGTCGCAGACGTGGTCGACGCGTATGCCGCTGAGCCCGGTTCCAAGCTGACCGACCTCACGCTCGACGACGTCCTGGCCGCCGACGAATGGGCGCGGGGCGCCGCCGGCGCCCGCACCTGACCAGACGAGGGTCGGTGTCTCAGGGATCCCGGCGGTGTCATCGCGTGACGTGCGTCGCGGCCTGCCTGACCGTACGGATCTCGCCGGAGCGGCCCGGTCCCACTGGTTCGTGATGTGACAATGGAGGCGTGCTGTTCCTGCTTGGTGTGCTCGTCGTCGCCGTCGGCGTCGCGTTGAGCATCGCGCTGCACGAGATCGGGCACCTCGTGCCGGCCAAGAAGCTCGGGGTCAAGGTGACCCAGTACATGGTCGGGTTCGGTCCCACCATCTGGTCGAGGCACCGGGGCGAGACGGAGTACGGCATCAAGGCGATCCCGCTCGGCGGCTATGTCCGGATGATCGGGATGCTGCCGCCGCGACCAGGGGACAAGCCGGGCGAGCTGCGCAGTGTGTCGACCGGTCGGTTCAGCCAGATGGCCGACCAGGCCCGTGCCGACGCGATGGAGGAGGTGCGACCCGGCGACGAGGAGCGTGTCTTCTACCGGCTCGCGCCGTGGAAGAAGATCATCGTCATGATGGGCGGGCCCCTCATGAACCTGCTCATCGCGGCGGTCCTGCTCACCGGGGTCATCACGCTCTACGGCCTGCCACAGGTCGCCCCGAAGGTGGGGGCCCTGTCGACCTGCGTCCCGACGGCCACCCCGACCGTGCAGATGCCGCAACCGGAGTGCCAGCCGGGGGACCCGAAGGCGCCGAGCGTCGCCGCGGGCCTGCAAGTGGGCGACCGGTTCGTCGCCGTCAACGGCACACCCATCACGAGCTGGGAGCAGGTCTCCGACGCGATCCGCGACAGCGACGGCAAGACCCTGACGTTCGTCGTCCAGCGTGACGGCAAGGAAGAGACGGTCGTGGTCCACCCGGCAGTGCTCGACCGCGCCACCTACGATGCGCAGGGCAACCCGGTCACCAAGGGCGGCGACCTCGTGCTCACGTCGATGGGCTTCCTCGGCGTCGTCCCGGGCCAGGAGCTCGTCAGGACCCCACTCGTCGAGGCGCCCCAGTTCGTCTGGGACCGCACGCTCGACACCGCCGGGGTGCTCGTGCGCATCCCGCAGAAGATGGCCGGCATCGTGCAGGCCGCCTTCGGCTCAGGCGAGCGGGACCCGAACGGTCCGGTCTCCATCGTCGGCGTCGGCCGCATCGGCGGCGAGGTCGCCGCGATGGACATCCCGGCCGACGAGGGCGGCAACTGGCTCAAGCTGGCCCAGCTCGTCCTGCTCATCGCCTCGCTCAACCTCGCCCTGTTCGTCTTCAACCTCATCCCGCTCCTGCCGCTCGACGGCGGGCACGTCGCGGGGGCCCTGTGGGAGTGGCTCAAGAAGGGCTGGGCCAGGCTGCGCCACCGGCCCGACCCCGGCTTCGTCGACGTCGCCAAGGGGCTGCCCATCGCCTACGGCATGTCGATCCTGCTCATCGGCTTCTCGGTGCTGCTCATCTACGCCGACATCGTCAAGCCGATCAGTCTCTTCGGCTGACGCCCCGCACCCGCCACCGGCGCAGGTCTGGGAGGTCGCCGACCGGTTCGTCCCGCGCTGCAGGGGTCCCATCTGGGGCCGTCTCGACTTCCCCACCGGGGCGACCCGGGACTGACCGCCGAGGGCCCGAGGGATAATGGTTCCCATGAGTGTCTCTCTCGGCATGCCGTCGGCTCCCGCGCCGGTCCTCGCCCCGCGGCGCACGACCCGTCAGATCCGGGTCGGCAAGGTGGGCGTCGGCAGCGACTCCCCGATCTCGGTCCAGTCGATGACGACGACGAAGACGACCGACATCGACGGCACTCTCCAGCAGATCGCCGAGCTCACCGCGGCCGGCTGCGACATCGTCCGGGTGGCGTGCCCGAGCCAGGACGACGCCGACGCCCTGCCGGCCATCGCCAGGAAATCCCAGATCCCGGTCATCGCGGACATCCACTTCCAGCCGAAGTACGTCTTCGCCGCCATCGACGCCGGGTGCGCGGGGGTGCGGGTCAACCCGGGCAACATCCGCAAGTTCGACGACCAGGTCAAGGAGATCGCCCAGGTCGCCAAGGACGCCGGCGTCTCGATCCGCATCGGCGTCAACGCCGGCTCCCTCGACCGGCGGCTGCTGGCGAAGTACGGCAAGGCGACCCCGGAGGCGCTCGTCGAGTCGGCCGTCTGGGAGGCGAGCCTCTTCGAGGAGCACGACTTCCACGACTTCAAGATCTCGGTCAAGCACAACGA
>NZ_JAKDLO010000120.1 GCF_030452765.1 Intrasporangium sp. | reverse complement strand
AGCCACATCTCGAGTGCCGAGGGGACACGTGCGCAAGTCCTGCTTCGACCGGGAGCGAGCTGAGCGGCATACGGTATGGCGCTCAGCTCACCCCGACGCGCAGACGCACCTTCTCGTCCTTGACCCACAGCGCGATGAGCCCGCCGAAGTGGGCCATGAACTGGTCACGCTCGTGCTCGGGATAGGTGGCCTGGACCGTGTCGCGCAGGATCTTGTTGAACGCGTCCGACTGGACCCAGTCGAGAACGGCCCCGTCGAGGTGGTCGAGGTGCTTCGCGCACCAGGCCCGGTAGTTGGTGCGGTCGAGGTAGGCGTCCGCGATGGCGAGGTAGGCGTCGAGCTTCTCGTCGTCGGTGAGGTCGTCACGATCGGCGATCTCGAAGTAGTGCTTGGTCTCGAGGTCGATCCGCGCAGTCCGTCCGGTCACGACGCAGTACACCGACCACCGCACGAGGGCCTTGATCGCCCACGGGAAGTAGTAGTGCAGCGAGTTGATCGCGATGTCGGGGCAGGCGTTCGCGTAGTCGATCGGGTAGACGTCGTCGCCCTTGACGAGCATCTCGCAGGAGTTGAACTCCCAGCCGAAGAAGGCGTTGACGACGCGGCTGATCGCAGCGGCCTGCTGGCCGGCCTTCGGGCTGAGGAAGTCGTAGGAGACGGCGTAGCGGTTGTGCATCGGCTGGTCGGGACGGAAGTCCATGACCATCGTCTCGGGTCCGATCGACAGGGCCCGCGCGAAGTGCTCGTAGTCGATGGTGGCCTGCAGGTGCATGAGCATCTCGCCGGACTGGTCGTAGGCGCGCTGCAGTGCCTGCTCGTCGACGACCTTGGAGACGCCCCGCCAGCCCCCGCCGTCGAAGGGCTTCATGTAGAGCGGGTAGCCCAGCTCGTTCGCGATCGCCTTGAGATCGAAGGACTGGTTGTACTTCGCGCTCGTGTAGGCCCACCGGACGTTGTCGACCGGGTTCTTGTAGGGCACCAGGATCGTCTCGGGCACCTTGAGCCCGAGCCGCATGAGGGCGCAGTAGGCGCTGTGCTTCTCCATCGACTGGAAGGTGAACGGGCTGTTGAGCAGGTAGGTCCCGTTGACGAGCGCGGCCTTCTTGAGCCACTCGCGCGGGTGGTAGTACCAGTAGGCGAGCCGGTCGATGACCAGCGCGGTGCGGACCGGCTGGCGCAGGTTGAACGGCTCGATGGTCAGGCGCTCGCTGGAGACCTCATGGGTGACGCCGTCGTCGGTCGTGATCGGACCGACGAGCTCGAGCACCTGCTCGAACGCGGTGGGCCAGTCCTCCTCCGCCCCGAGCAGCAGCCCGATCAGGTGCTGCGCCGGCGGGACCTGAGCGGTCGGCTCGTTCGTCGTCACTGTCTGCGTCATCTGCCTCACCTCGTCGTCGATGCAGGGTCGTCGGGCCGATCCTTGCAGCACTGTGCCCTCCTCGGCCAGTGGTAGCGGCATAAGAAGACTCATCCATCGCCCGGCACGAGCAGCCGTTCGATGCGCAGGGAGCTCAGTCGTTCGATGCGCAGGGAGCTCAGCCGTTCGATGCGCAGGGAGCTCAGCCGTTCGATGCGCCGGCAGCTCAGTCGGTCGTGCGCCGGTTGAAGGCCCGGACCGCGAGCGGCGCCAGGACGACGGTGATCCCCACCGACCAGACGACGGTCATGAGCACCGGGTGGTGCAGCGGCCAGGCGGCCTCCGGGCCCGCGGGCGGGCTGTTGCCCCAGAGCGTGCGCATCGCCTGGACGAGCGACGAGATCGGGTTCCACTCGGCGATGACTCGCAGCGCGGGGAGCATGTGCTCGGTCGGGGCGAACGTGTTGGCAAGGAAGGTCACCGGGAAGATCACGGTGAACATGACGCCCTGGACGGCCTCGGGGCTCTTGAGCAGGGAGCCCGAGACGATCCCGACCCAGATCATCGCGAAGCCGAAGAGCAGCAGGAGCCCGAAGGCGAGCAGCGCCTCCCCGACGCCGCCGCGGATCCGCCAGCCGATCACGAGGCCGGTCACGGCCATGACGACGACGCCGATGCTCGAGTGGATCAGGCTCGAGACGCTGCGCCCGATGAGCACCGAGGCGCGCGATATCGGCAGCGAGCGGAACCGGTCGACGATGCCCTTGTTGAGGTCGGCGGTCAGGCCGAGCGCGACGATGGCACAGGAGAAGGTCATCGTCTGCGCCATGATCCCCGGCAGGAGCCACTCCCGGTAGGAGGTGCTGTCGGTCGAGATCGAGCCGCCGAAGACATAGGCGAACAGCACGACGAACATGATCGGCTGGATGGTCACGTCGGCGAGCATCTCGGGCATCCGCCGGATGTGCTTGAGGTTGCGCCACACCATCGTGCGGACCTGCCGCCGGAGGCTCGGTGGCGTGATGGTCAGGGACTCCGTCGTCGCGGTGTCGAGGGTCGTGGTGGTCATCGGGGCTCCTCGATGTCGTCGGCCTGGGGTTCGGCGCGCCGACCGGTCAGGTGGAGGAAGACGTCGTCGAGGGTGGGCCGTTTGAGCCCCAGGTCGTCGAGGACGATCTCAGAACCGTCGAAGACGCGCGCGATGCGGGTCATGTCGGTCAGCCCCTCGGCGGGGGCGGTCAGCTGTCGCGCCGCGATGTCGACGTGGACCTCGGCCACGTGCGCGGCGAGCAGTGCCCGGGCCGCCTCGAGCTGGTCGGCGTGGGACACGGTGACGACGAGGGCCGCCTTGCCGGACTGGTCCTTCAGCTCGAGCGCGGTGCCCTCGGCGATGACCCGGCCGTGGTCGATGACGACGATCCGGTCGGCTAGCTGGTCGGCCTCCTCGAGGTACTGGGTCGTGAGGAGCAGCGTCGTGCCGTCCGAGACGAGCTCGCGCAGCACCTCCCACAGCTCGGACCGGCTGCGCGGGTCGAGCCCTGTCGTCGGCTCGTCGAGGAAGAGCACGTGGGGGGCGGCGATGAGGCTGACGGCGAGGTCGAGCCGGCGACGCATGCCGCCGGAGTAGTCCTTGACGACCTTGTCCCCTGCCTCGGTCAGCGTGAACCGCTCGAGCAGCTGGTCGGCACGCGCCGCGATCGCCCGTCGCGACAGGCCGTAGAGCGCGCCCATCAGCCGGATGTTCTCGCGCCCGGTGAGGAACTCGTCGACGGTGGCCGCCTGCCCCGTCAGGCCCATGCTGCGCCGGACCGCCTCCGGGTCTGCGAGCACGTCGTGGCCGGCGACACGCGCCGTGCCGCTCGTCGGCCGGCTCAAGGTCGTCATCATCCGCACGGTCGTCGTCTTGCCGGCCCCGTTGGGCCCGAGCATCCCGAGGACGCTGCCCTGCGGCACGGTGAAGCTCACGTCGTCGACGGCGGTCAGGTCGTCGAAGCGCTTGACGAGGTGCTCGGCCTCGATGGCCGGGCCGACGAACCGTTCACGGACAGGGCGTGCGCTGGCCAGCAGTGTCATGACGGGTCTCCTCGGGTCGTGCCTGGGCAGGTCGTGCCTGACCTGGACGATGCTAGATGGGGGTACCGACAAGCCTAAGGTCGCGATGTTGACGTCATCAACATCATTTCCGTCTCGCGCTCGACCGCGCTCATCGACCTGCTGCCGCCGAGGACCGCCCAGGTGTCGGACCGTGGCGAGATCAGGCCTTCGCGACGGGCCCGGTCGTCGTGCCGACGAGCGCGAACAGGTCGCGGGTCGCAGGCCGGTCGCAGCCGCTCGCCATGGCGAGGACGAGCAGCAGCCGCGCCTTGAGGCTGTCGAGCGCACCGGCCCGGATGACGCCTCGGTCGAGCAGGTCGATCTCGCCGCCCGGATACCCGTACGTCGTCGCGAGCACCTCCCCCGAACCGGTCCGGGAGGTCAGCACGACCGGGACCCGCTCCAGCAGGTCGCCGACCGCCGGGAGCAGGCCGGCCGGCACGTGCCCACCGCCCATCCCCTCGATGACGACCCCGTCGCACTCGAGGTCGCAGAGGGCCTCGAGCAGCACTGCGTCGGCGCCGAGCCCGAGCGTGACGATCGGCACCCGCGGCAGCGCGACCGACCAGTCGAGCTGCACGTGGGCGCGCCGGGTGGGCCGGAGGGCGATGACCGGGCGGCCCTCGGCGACCCAGCCGAGGGGCCCGAGCCCCGGCGAGTGGAAGGTGGACGGGCTGCAGGTGTGGCTCTTGTGGACGAAGCGCGCGGCGTGGATCTCGTCGTTCAGGCAGACGAGCACGCCGCAGTCCCGCGCGTCCGGCTCGGCCGCCACCTGGACGGACGCCAGCAGGTTCGCCGGCCCGTCGGGGCCGGCCATGGACGGGTTGCGCATGGCCCCGGTCACGACGACCGGCTCCGGCCGGTCCCAGAGCAGGTCGAGGACGAAGGCGACCTCTTCGATCGTGTCGGTCCCTTGGCTGACGACGACGCCGGCCGCGCCGCCCTCCACCACCCTGAGCAGGACGGGCACGAGCTCGATCAGGTCGCGCAGGGTGATGGCCGACGAGGGGATCGTGCGGAAGGTGTGCGCCTCGAGCACGGCCACCGCCTCCAGCCCGGGCACCCCCGCCGCGAGGTCTGCCGCGGTGAGGGTCGGCTGGACACCGGGCTGGGCACCCGGAGCCTCGGACGGCACGGAGGCGATCGTCCCTCCGAGCGCCACGTAGCCGACGGTCGGTCGGGATCGGAGGGCGAGGCCGTCGCCGGGCTGGACCATGAGGCGAGGGTATGCCGTCCAGCCCGGATCGTGGGCCCCCTAACCCGACGAGGGCGCCTCCGTGACGTCCGCCCCCCTGCCCACCTGCAAGAGCAGCCGGCTGCCTGAGCAATGATGTCGTAGTCGCCGGCGCGCAACGGGGTTCTCGGTTCGGTCCCCTCTCCCGGGGCACCACCGCAGCCGGGCCACGGACCGGGGAGGATGTCCTCGTGACGGACTACGGCCAGGACCTCCTCTTCGGCATCTTCGCGAGCCCCGACGCGGCCCGCCTCACCGAGACGCTCGACCTCGCGCAGGTCGCCGACGTCGCGGGCCTCGACCTCTTCACGGTGCAGGACCACCCCTACAACGCGACCCATGCCGACGCACCGACGCTGCTGAGCGCCGTTGCCGCGCGGACCACCGCGATCCGGGTCGCGGCCAACGTCGCAAACCTGCCGCTGCGGCCCCCGGTCGGGCTGGCCAAGCAGGTCGCGACCCTCGACCTGCTGAGCAACGGCCGGGCCGGCCTGGGGCTCGGGACCGGCGCCTTCTGGGACGCGATCGTCGCTGCCGGAGGCGAGCGCCGGAGCCCTCGCGAGGCCGTCGACGCGCTCATCGAGGCGATCCACGTGATCCGCGGGGTCTGGGGCCAGGACCCGGAGCGACCCGGCGCCCGTTCGGTGACCCTTGAGGGAGAGCACTACCGCGTCGCCGGTCTACGGACCGGCCCGGCACCGGTGCACGACGTCGAGATCTGGCTCGGGGCCTACAAGCCGCGCATGTTGCGGGTCACCGCCCGGTACGCCGACGGGTGGCTGCCGAGCCAGGGCTACGCCGACCCGCCGGACCTGCCCGGGCTCACCGCCCGACTCGACGAGGCCGCAGCCCGTGCCGGCCGGGGGCCAGAGCTGATCCGGCGCATGTACAACATCTTCGGCCGGTTCGGCGGCGGCGCCGGGTTCCTCGAGGGCAGCCCGCGGGACTGGGCCGAGCAGTTGGCCGAGCTGACCCTCGAGTGCGGGATGAGCGCCTACATCCTCGGCACGGACTCGCCCGAGGACGTGCGCTGCTTCGCCGAGGACGTGGCCCCGGCCACAAGGGAGCTCGTCGAGACCGAGCGGGCCCGCCGCGCCGCCTCCCCTCCACCGTCGTCGACCGGTCACCAGCTCCCGGCCGAGCGGGCACCACGGGCCGGTCGAGCGGGCAGCTCCCTCCCTCGGGGCGAAGCCTCCCCACTCGCCGTGCACCCGACGCCCGATGACGGGACGCGCCTGTCCGCGTCCCTGCCCTGGCGTGAGGACGACCGACCGACCCTCCCCGAGCCGGCGGACACGACCTACACCGCGCTCCAGCAGGCTCATCCTCGGCACCTGCTCGAGATTCACGACGCGCTGCGAGCCGAGCTCGCCCGGGTCCGGGACGTGATCGACCAGGTACGCGACGGGCTGCTGACCATCGGCCGCGCCCGGTCGGTGATCAACACGATGGCGATGCGCCAGAACAACTGGGCCCTCGGCGCCTTCTGCCAGTCGTACTGCCGCATCGTCACCGGACATCACACCCTCGAGGACCGGAGCGTCTTCACCCACCTGCGGCATGCGGACCCCGGCCTCACCCCGGTGCTCGACCGCCTCGAGGACGAGCATCATGTCATCGCCGATGTCCTCGACCAGGTGGACGAGGCGCTCGTGTCTCTCGCGGGGGAGGGCGGGTACGGCGCGGCAGGGTCCGCGGCGCTCGATGAGCTGCAGCGGACCATCGACCTGTTGACCGACACCCTCCTGTCGCATCTCGCCTACGAGGAGCGCGAGCTGTTCCACGCGCTGGCGCGGCACGGCCTCGGTTGAGGAACTCGCCGCTCGACGGAGACATGCGGTCCGCTCGACGGGGGCTCGGTGCCCGCTCGACGGGTCAGGGGACGGCGACGATCCGCTGGCGCCGGGTGATGTCCGCGCACTCGAGACAGATCGACTCGGGAACCATGCCCAAGCGCACGAGCCCTGCGAAGAGCCTGCACCCGACACAGAGACCGAACACGGCCTCGAGCGCGGGGAAGACGAGCATGACGACGGCGACCCCCACGAGGACAGCCAGCGCTGCGCTCGACCCGGTGACGCCGTGGATGAGCCACAGGACGGTGGCCGCGCTCGTCAGCACCGCACCGATCGCGGCGGCGAAGCGCTTCGGCGCACCGGGGACCCGCACCGGGTCGGTGCCCACCGCCGGTCGGACCCACTGCTGCACGACGCGGGCGACCGGGCTCCACCGCGGTCCGACCGCGGACCGCAGCCAGAAGTCGACGGCGAGGATCGCGTAGACCCACCACTGCTGGGTGGCCAGGGCGACGATCCCGAGGCTGAGGACGACCGCGGCGACGAGCCGCACCGTGATCTCGTCGACGGCAGCAGGGAACCGATGAGACGACATGACGTAGATTATGCATGGGATAACCTCCGCTTATAACCCCTCGTCTCACGATGTGCGATACCGGTCACGTCAGGTGGGCCCTGGAGCAGGGCGCCGGCCACCTCCGAGCAATCGCTCATCCCGGCATACCCTGTCGTCATGGCCCTGCACATCGGAGCGCACGTCGACCAGGAGGACCCGATCGCCGAGGCGACGGCGCGCGGGGCGACCCTCTCGCAGTTCTTCCTCGGCGACCCGCAGAGCTACAAGGGGCCGGTGGTCCGCTACCCCGGCGGTGCCGAGGCGCTCAGTGCTGCCGCCGCGGCGGCGAGCATCGACCTCTACGTCCACGCGCCCTACCCGATCAACGTCGCGAGCCTGAACAACCGGATCCGCATCCCCGGGCGCAAGCTCCTGCAGCAGCACCTGATCGCCGCGGCGCAGATCGGCGCCAAGGGCCTGATCGTGCACGCCGGCCACCTCGGCAAGGACGAGGACCCGGCCACCGGCTTCGACAACTGGCGCAAGTGCGTCGACGGGCTCGAGATGCCGGCGCCGCTGCTCATCGAGAACACGGCCGGGGGCGAGAACGCGATGGCGCGCCGGCTCGAGGCGATCGCCCGGCTCTGGGACGCGATCGGGCAGGCCAACGGCGGCGACACGGTCGGCTTCTGCCTCGACACGTGCCACGCCTTCGCCGGTGGCAACGACCTGACGACGGTCGTGGACCGGGTCCGGGGGATCACCGGGCGGATCGACCTCGTGCACGCGAACGACTCCCGGGACGCGTTCGACTCCGGTGCCGACCGGCACACGAACTTCGGCTCCGGCACGCTCGACGGCGATCAGGTCGTCGCGCTCGTGCGTGCGGCCGCGGCGCCGGTCGTGTGCGAGACCCCGGGCGGTGTCGCGGGTCAGCGGGCCGACATCGACTGGCTCCGGTCGCGGACCGGCTGACGGGGGCAGGACCGACACCTGCGCACGCCCGGCCGGGGCCCTGCGCCAGCGACCGCGCCCCTGCAGATCAGCGCACCGACGCCCGGAGGCCCGCCCCCCACAGCTCGCGGGTCTGCAGCGTCCAGAACGCCGCGAAGCACGCGATGAGGACGCCCTCGATCCACAGCACCGCGTGGTCCCAGCCGAAGATCGCCCGCCAGGCGAGCATGAGCACGAGGGTTCCGACCATTGCGACGGCGACGGCGGCATACGCGTTGGCGTAGTCCGAGGGCCTCGGGGACGAGCCCTGCGACTGCTGCCGGCCGTAGGACCACGCGTTGATGATGACGACGGCCACCATGCAGATGAACAGCACGAACGCGGCGGCGTAGTGCGCGTGCTCGAGGAAGAACGAGCGGGCCGCGAAGAAGGCGATGGCGGCCACCAGGTAGAGCACGACCGTCGCGGCGAGACCGAACCAGCCAGCCGGTCCGAGCCGGTCGGGCTGCCCGGCGCTGCGGGCGATGACGATCGTGACGATGATGCCGGCCAGTCCGAGCACGAGGAGGGCGAAGACGTTGTTGGCGACGTTGGCCGGGATGTCGGTCACCTCCATCGGCACCGACCGGCACCCCCCCGGCTCCGGCGTCGGCACGAACGCGATGACGGGGGCCACCGCACCCCCGAGGTTGAGCAGGATGTCCTCCCAGTCGGTGCTGCCCCGGACGACGACGAGGCAGACCCCGACGGCGACGAGCGACCCGACGACGACCCCACGCGCGGGCGTGTAGTAGTACGCGCTGACCGACGGCTGCAGGCACTGCCAGCCGGTCGCCCACCATTCGTGCAGCACCGAGGCACCGAGCATGACGACCATGCCGATCATGGCGATCCGCAGGTACCGATAGGTCTTGACCGCGTCCATGCCCGAAGCGTCCCACGGCGCGCCGACGCAGGGCCGGACCTCGGCCGTTACCCGGCACCGGATCCCGTCGGGGACTGCTCGTCGGACGCGCGCGCCGTGCGGACGCCGCGCCACCACAGCTCCCGGGTCTGGATCGCCCAGAACACCGCGAAGAGCGTGACCAGCTCTCCCTCGATGCACAGCTCGGCATGCTGCCAGCCGTAGACCCGGCCGAAGATGAGCATGACGATGGCGACGGCGGCCATGGTCGCAGCCAGCACGGCATACCGGTTCACGACGTCCCGGATGCGCAGGCTGCCGGACGCGTGCTCCCGTCCGTACAGCACCGCGTTCACGGTGACGAGGGAGATGATGGCCAGGAAGAGGACGGCCGAGGCCGCGAGGTGCGCGGTGTCGATGAACGCGGACCGGGCACCGGCGAACGTCCCGGCCGTGACGAGATAGGCGCACGTCGCGATTGCCAACCGGGCGCGTGTCCGGCCGCCGCCCCCGTCGCCGCGTCGCCGCTGGCCGTGAGCGACGAGGAACGCCACGATCAGGACCGCAAGCCCGAGGACGAGCAACGCGAAGACGCTGTTCGCGACGTCGGCCGGGACGTCGACCTGCGCCATCGACGCGGTGTCGCAGTGCTCGCCCGTGCCCGGCGTCGGCACGAACGCGATGACGGGGGTCATCGCGCCGCAGACGTTGAGCAGGATGTCCTCGGCGTCGGTGCTGCCGCGGATGACGACGAGACAGACCCCCATCGCGACGAGGGCGCCGACGAGGACGGGGCGCGCCGGTGTGTAGTAATAGGAGCTGACCGATGTCTCGAGGCACTGCCATCCGGTCCGCCACCACTCGTGCACCACCGCCGCGCCGACGAGCAGGACCATCCCGATGATCGCGAGCCTCAGGTAGCGATAGGTCTTGACGGGGTCCATGACCATGCATTGCCCGGCTGGGGATCTCCCGCACGTATGGCGCCCACCCGCGTCCGAACCGCCTCCCACGTTTCGCCACGTCAGGCGGGCCGTGACTCAGCGGCCCTCACGCTCCTGGTCGGCCGGGGTTGTGCCGTCTGTGCCGTCGGTGGCGGCGTCGTTGGCGTCGGTGGCGTCGGCGGCGGCGGCGTCCCCCTCACGTCGAGCCTCCGCTCGGTGCCGGCGCACCCGCCAGACGACAAGGACCACCACGACGACGACCGCGATGACGATCGCGGCCCCCCGGCCCAGCCACTGCTCGACCCGGGAGTAGGAGCTGCCGGCGAGGTAGCCGATGGACACGACGGTCGTACTCCAGGCGATCCCGCCGGCGGCGTTCCAGGCGAGGAAGGTCGGGTAGTGCATCCCGGAGGTCCCGGCGAGGGCGGGCATGACCGCACGGAAGAAGGCGACCCACCGGCCGAGGAAGACCGCAACCCCTCCGCGGCGGGCCAGCAGGTCCTGCGCCCGGGACAGACGCTCACGGTGCCTGACCAGCGGCCGCAGGCCCAGGACGCCGGGACCGAGATGGCGCCCGATCTCGAAGCCGACGGAGTCTCCGAGGATCGCGGCCGCGATGATCACCCCGAGGATGACCGGGAGGTCCACGTGCCCCAGCGAGGCGGCGACCCCGCCGAGCACCGCGGCGGTCTCGCCCGGCAGGACGAAGCCGATGAAGATCGCGTCCTCCAGGAAGACGAGCAGGCCGACGACGAGGTAGATGAGCAGCGCGGGCAGCCCGAGGATGTCGCGGAAGAGACTGTCGAGGAAGGACGACATCCCTTAACGGTACGAGCGCCGGCTGAGCCGACCCTGGCGATGTGGCGCTTGCTCCGCTGACCGGTGGATCGCCCCCGGCAGGATCACAGCAAAACCGGGTCGGATTGGGCCTGGCGTGCCCGACTACGCAGCATTCTCTCGGGTACAAGGACCACAGAGGATGGCCCGAGTCCCGGTTTAACAGCAAGCCCTGCCCGGGCCGTCTTCGCGCGTGCCCAGGACCGCGCCCGCCACCGGGATTCCGCCAGGGCGACTATCGCGGCCGGGCGAGCGCGTCGACCGACCACCGGAACACGCCGGGGACGCGAGCGGCCGCCGGGACGAGGAGGCGCCGGCCCGCGGGCGGCCTGGTGGCCCAGACGAGCGCCTGGGTCAGCGCTGAGGCACGCCACGTCACCCGGCGCCACGCCCGTTCATAGCCGTCCGGGTGGTCTGCCGCGAGGGCGCGCACCGCCTCGCGCGCCTGCGCCAGGCCCACCGCGATCCCCTCGCCGGTCAACGCGTCGACATACCCGGCCGCGTCGCCGACGAGCACGACCCGGCCGGCCACCCGGCGAGCTGCCCTCTGCCGGAACGGCCCTGCCCCCATCACCCGGCTCACCGCGGGCGCACCGTCGAGCCGCTCCCACAGCTCGGGGAACGAGCCGAGCAGCGCCTCGAACGGCTCCCTGCGATCGGTCAGGATCGCGATGCCGACGACGTCGGGCGCCACCGGGGTCACGTACGCCTCCCCCATCTGCGACCAGTGCACCTCGACGTGCTCGGACCACGGCGGTATGCCGCTGTGCCGGCGTAGCCCGTGCCGTGACCCTCGCCCGCGCCGGGGTGGCGCCGCGCCGAGCCCGAGGGCCCGGCGCGTCGGCGAGTGCAGCCCGTCTGCGGCGATGGCGTACCGGGCCTGCAGCGCCGGTCCGTGACCGCCCCGGGCGCGCAGGGTGGCGATGCTGACGCCGTGATCGTCCTGAGCGAGGTCTGCTGCCGCGAGGCGGGCGACCTCGACACCGGTGGCCGTCACCGCTTGCAGGAGGGCCCGATGCAGGGCGGTGCGACGCACGCCGCGTCCGGGGCCGCCGGAGAACGGGGTCTGCACCTGGTGATGGCGGTCGAGGTAGCGAATTCCCTTGATGGCCATACCGGGCGGGTCGACGCCCAGGCCCGCCAGAGCTTCCACGCCGCCGGGCATGATGCCTTCCCCGCAGGCCTTGTCGAGGCCGGTCTCGGCCGGGTCGGGACCCAGCCGGGGCTCGAGGACGGTGACGTCCAGACCGAGGTGAGCGGCATACAGGCTGGTGGCGAGACCGACCGGGCCGCCCCCGATGACGACCAGGTCCCTCATGCGCGCTGGAGCGCCGCGAGCGCCTCGTTCTCGCAGCGGATCCGGACGCCGAGAAGCCAGGCGTTCAGGAGGGTGAACGCGGCAGCCGTGACCCACGCGGTGTGCACGAGCGGCAGGGCGAGGCCCTCGACGACGACGGCGAGGTAGTTCGGGTGCGGGAGCCGGCGGTACGGGCCGGCACGGACCCGGGCGAGACCGGGCACGACGATGACGCGGGTGTTCCACTGCGGGCCGAGGGCGGCGACGCACCACCACCGGAGCGCCTGACCGGCGACGACCAGGGCGAGCATCGGCCAGCCGAGCCACGGCAGGAAGGGCCGGTGAGCCAACCACACCTCCGCGAGGGCACCGACGAGCAGACCGGTGTGCAGCAGGACCATCGGGGGGTAGTGGCGCCGGCCGTACTCTCGGCCACCGCGCTGGAACGACCACGCGGCGTGCCGTTTCGAGACGGCGAGCTCGGCGAGCCGCTCCAGCCCCACGGCGGCGACGAGCGCCGCGTAGAGCCACGCCGACACGGCTCACGCCTCGAGCAGGACGAGCTCGAGGCAGAAGCCCGGGCCCATCGCGAGGAGCACGCCGTGCCCGCCGGGCGCCGGTGGGCGGTCGGCGAGCGTGTCGGCCAGGACGTGCAGGACCGAGGCGGACGACAGGTTGCCGACCCGGTCGAGCGAGCGCCACGTGACGCCGAGGGCCTCGGCAGGGATCTCGAGCGCGTCGGCGAGGGCGTCGAGGACCTTCGGGCCGCCGGGATGCGCGACCCACCAGCCGATGTCGCGCCGGGTCAGGCCGTGGTCGGCGAGGAAGCGGTCGACGTCGCCGCGCACGTTCTCGCGCACGAGGCCGGGTACCTCTGCCCCGAGGACGATCTGCATCCCGGTACCGCGGACGTCCCAGCCCATGGCGCGCTCGGTATCGGGGTAGAGCCGGCTGCGGGTGGCGCGGACGCGAGGGCCGGGCCGGGCCGGCGCGCGGTCGGCCCCGGTCAGCACGACGGCACCCGCGCCGTCACCGAAGAGGCCGCTCGCGACGAGGTTCGGGGTCGAGGCGTCCTGCTGCTGGATCGTCAGGCTGCACAGCTCGATCGCGAGCAGGGCGACGACGTCGTCGGGGTGGCCCACGAGGTGGTCGTGGGCGCGGGCGATCCCGGCGGCTCCGGCCACGCAGCCGAGCCCCACGAGCGGGATCCGCTTGACGTCGTCGCGCAGCCCGAGGGGCCCGACCAGGCGGGCGTCGAGGGAGGGCACGGCCAGGCCGGTGATCGTCGTCGTGATGAGGACGTCGACCTCTCCCGGCTCGACGGCCGCGGCGGCGAGCGCCTGCTTGACGGCGCGCTCGCCGAGTGTGACGGCCCGTTCGAGAAAGAGGTCGTTGCGCTCGCCGAAGTCGCCGAGCTCGGCGTAGCGCTCGATCGGCATGACGAGGTAGCGCTCGCTGACGCCGGCGTTGGCGTGGAAGCTCTCGAGCGTGACTCGGTCGGCGCCCTCGAGGCCGAGCATGTCCGCGACCGCTCGGGTCAGGCGCGCCTGGCTGTGCCGGTGCTCGGGCAGCACGCCCGTCGCGGCGGCGAGATGGCTGACCGGGTCCGCATGTGTGGTCGTCACGCCACGGAATCTACCCACAACCCGTTCCGCCACTCCTCCCTTCTCGTCAGCCCCTCCCCATCGAACGTGCACTCCTCCCCATCGAACGTGCACTCCTCCTCATCGAACGTGCACTCCTCCTCATCGAACGTGCACTCCTCCCCATCGAGCGTGCACTCCTCCGCATCGAGCGTGCACTTCTCCCGATCGAACGTGCACTTCTCCCCATCGAACGTGCACTCCTCCCCATCGAACGTGCACTTCTCCCGATCGAAAGTGCAGTCCGCACTCACGGCCTGTCTACGATCGCGTCGTGTCCCGCACCCTCGCCGCCGCCACGGTGCTCACCCGCGCCTCGCACCCGGCCCCGACCATCGGCGTCACGGTCATGACCGCCCTGCTCGCCACGGCTGCCGGACACGGCTGGGGCACCGGAGCACTCGTCACGACGGCCGTCCTCACCGGGCAGCTGTCGATCGGCTGGTCCAACGACGCCGTCGACGCCGAACGCGACCGCCTGACCGGCCGGCTGGACAAACCGCTCGTGCAGGCCCCCTGGGCCGAGCCGGTGGTCCGGCGTGCGACCGCGGTCGCGCTCGCGGCATGTGTCGTCCTGTCCCTCGCGTGCGGGCTGCCGGCAGCCATCGCTCACCTCGTCTTCGGGGTCGGCGCGGGATGGACCTACAACACCTGGGCCAAGTCGACCGTCTGGTCGCCCATACCGTATGCCGTCGCCTTCGCGGCGCTGCCTGCAGCCGTGTGGCTCGCGCTTCCCGACCACGTGTGGCCGCCCGCGTGGGTCATGGCTGCCGGGGCGGTGCTCGGCGTGGGCGCACACCTGCTCAACACGCTCCCTGACCTCGAGGGCGATATCGCCACCGGGGTCGTCGGTCTGCCCCACCGGCTGGGGGCAGCCCTCGTGCACGTACTCGCCCCGGCCGTGCTGCTCATCGCGACCGTCATCGTCATCCTGCGGCCCGGCGACCCGGAGCACCTGGGAATGCTGGGCTGGGCAGTCCTGGGAGCCTGTGCCGT
>NZ_JAKDLO010000119.1 GCF_030452765.1 Intrasporangium sp. | reverse complement strand
CCGGGAGCTCGTACTTCGGCCCGCGGACCCTGCCGTACGTGCCCGGCGTCCAGGGCGTCGGCCGCGTCGTCGAGTCCTCAACGCTGGCTGCGGGGACGGTCGTCCGGTTCCCGAC
This sequence comes from Intrasporangium sp., assembly GCF_030452765.1. GTDB lineage: Bacteria > Actinomycetota > Actinomycetes > Actinomycetales > Dermatophilaceae > Intrasporangium_A. The sequence continues at coordinate 14,514 of NZ_JAKDLO010000119.1, read as the reverse complement.
GACCGCCGGCACGGTCGACGGGGACGGGTGCCCTCGCGGAGTATGCCGTGGCCGTGGACGACGACCTCGTCCCGGTGCCCGAGGGCGTGGCGCACGAGGTCGTCGCCGCGCTCGGCCTGTCGGCGGTCGCAGGCTGGATGACGCTGACCCGCGGACGTCTTGCCCCCGGGCGAACGGGTCATCGTGCTCGGTGCGAGCGGCGTCGTCGGGCAGGTCGCCGCCCAGGCCGCCCGGCTGCACGGTGCCGGCCTCGTCGTCGCGGTGTCCCGGTCCGCCGAGGGAGTGAGCGTCGCGGCCGAGCGCGGCGCCGATGCCACCGTGCAGCTGCGCGACGGTGAAGACGCCGCGGACCTCGCGGCGCGGATGCGCGAGGTGGTCGGTGGGGAAGTCGACCTCGTCGTCGACCCGCTGTGCGGCATACCTGCGACTTCGGCGATCACCGTCCTCGGTGAGGGCGGCCGGCTGGTCAACCTCGGCAGCTCGGCGGGCGCGACCGCCGAGTTCTCGTCGGTCTTCGTCCGGGCCCGGTCGATCGACCTGCGTGGCTACACGAACAACTCGCTGACCACCGAGCAGCGTCGGACTGTCCTCGGCACCGTCCTGGAGGACGCCGCCGCCGGGGAGCTCACGGTCTCGCAAGACGTTGTCGACTGGCCGAACGGGCCGGCGGCGTGGGGGCGTCAGGCCCGCGGAGAGCTGACCCGGCGGGCAGTCATCAGGGTCAGCGACCGCCCCGGAGCGTGACCCTGGCCAGAGTCCAGTGCCCAACAAGTAACGGCCGCAGTGGTGTCAATGATTGAGGGTTCAACTAGCCTGCGCTTGAAGTCGGAGAAGCGTCATCCGATCGGCTCGAAGGATTAGCCATGGCACACATCACGATCATCGGTCCGGGCAACCTGGGTCAGGCGATCGCCGGCCTCGCGGCGAAGTCCCTGCTCGTCGGCATCGTCAGCGCGGCAGGGCTCAAGGCCATCGACGCCGGCTCGCTCCGGTGCGCCCGCGAGCTCGGCTTCCTCCAGATCAGCCTCGCAGCAGCCGTGGCGCCTCCGACTGCTCTTGGCGCCTTCGACTGCTGGTGCCCCAGCAGTCACCTGCCGACAAGACAGTCACTGTCCGAACGAGCAGTCGCGACCCGGGCAGCGCAGTCAGTGAGCGGGCCGAGCGGGCCGGCTCAGCGGCATACGGCAGCATCTCGTCAGCGCGGCGGGAAGAGCGTGTCCGCAAGGGACTTCAGCGACGCCAGTCCCCGCTCGGCGAAGGGCGGCTCGCCGGCCGGGGCGTTCTCGTCGCCGCCGTCGGTCTGCGCGGGAACCGCAACCTCGGCCCGAGCCCGGATCGCCTCCGCGAGGCGCCAGCCGTCCCGCCCGGCGACCTCGGAGCGAGCGCGCGCCTCCTGTGCCTCCTGCTTCGCCTCGCCCGCCTGCTCCTTGGACGCCGCAGCCTCCCCGCGATGCACCTCGCGGCCGAAGAGCCAGCCGATCGCCGTGAAGGCAATGGCCTCGAGTCCCTGGATGACGAAGACTGTGCGCAGCCATTGGTTCTCCCCGACGCCGTTGTCGTCGGCGCGGTTGAACGTCACGATCGCGAACGCGATGTAGGCGACGGTGACGAGCGCGGCCGCGAAGAAGAGCAGGTGCCAGGGCACGCCATTCCCATCCGCGGGGGTATGCCGCTCAGCGGGCCTCGTCACGAGCCCTTCCCCTCTCCTTCTGCGTCGTAGTCGAAGGACGGGCGGTCGGCCTCGGACCGCCAGTAGTCCCGCAGCGACCGCTTGAGCTTCTCGTCGCGAGGAGCCGACTGGACCGCCTCGGCGACGCTCTGGCCAGCCTGGCTGGAGGTGGCGGTGTGCTGGCTCGGGGGCGGCGCGGGGGACGGGTCGCGTGACCCGGGCTCGTCCTCATCGTGGCCCCAGGACCAGGTCCAACCCCCCGGCGCGCTCCCCACCGGGGGCGGCAGCTCGCCGGGTTCGGCCGACTGGGGCGCGGCGGTGGCTGCGTGACGCAGCGCCTCCTGGGCCTCGGCCGGCAGCTGGCTCGCCGACTCACCCTCGGTCTCTACCCCGACGTGACGCGCGGCGTCGGCGAGCAGCTCCGGCAGCTCGTCACCGAGCTCGGCCGCGAGCTCGCGAAGCAGGCCGGGGTGCATGGCCTTGTCGCGTTCGGTGAGCGATGACGCCTCGGCCACGAGCTGCGCATGGAGCTCCGCGAGGGCGACGTCGCGCTGGAGGGCGGTGGAGCGCCGCATGACCCGCAGCACACCGACGCCGGCCGTCATCGCCTCGGCGCGAGCGCCGAAGTCGAGAGCGGCCTCGCGGGCTTCGAGGTAGTGGTTCCGTGCCCGCGTGAAGGTGCTGAGGTCCGCGAACGTCCTCGCCGCCTCGTCCTCGGCCACGCGGCCGGCCAGCAGGTTCAGCTGGAGGAACTCGAGCGGCATACCCCGTTCGTCGGCTTCGGCGATCGCCCGGGACGCCTCGTCCAGTGCCTCCGGGTCGCGTCCCTGCGAGGCCAGTGCCTCGACGACGAGCCGCGTGACCGCGAGGTCCCGGGGGACGAGCGGCCTGGCCTCGAGGATCTGGAGGGCCTGGCCCGGCTGGCCCGAGTCGAGCAGCGAGCGGGCCTGGCTCGTCGCCTGACGGATCCAGGCCGTGCGGTCGGCCGCGGCCAGGTCGCTCGGGTCCGCCTCCCTGCCGAGCCTCCCGGCGAGGTACACGCGCGCCTCCGGGGGCAGCTCGTCCCACGCGTCCTCGAGGAACGTTGCCGCGGCGTGCTGCCAGTGCGCGTCGAGGGTCTCGGTCGGCTGCCCGAGCATCAGCCGGTGATAGAGGTGCTCGATCTGGTCGTCGATCTCGGTTCGCTTCTCGTAGTAAGCGATTGCCCGTTCGTGGATGTCGCGGACCCGGCCCGGGTCATCTGCCGTGAGAAGTGGGAGCATCTCTCGCCGCACGTCGGCGCGGTGCACGAGCAGCCCGGGCCGGGCCTCGGTGACGAGGGCGACCTCGTGCCGGAGCAGCTCGAAGAGGGCGGCGGCCTGCCCCGGCGTCTGGGGGCCGAGGCCACAAGGCTCGGCCAGGACCTCGCGGATGACGTCGCTGGTGATCCGCCGGACCACGAGGCCGGGGCTGGCGAGCGGCCGGACCCGCTTGTCGACGTGGTCGAGGATCCGCCGGTAGAGGACGCCCTGGACCTGCTCGGCCCGCAGGTCGTAGAGCAGCCGGCGGCGGCCGCGTCCCGAGCCGAGCGCTCTCGAGCCCTCCCGGATGATGAGGTCGGCGGCGAGGCGCAGGCTGAGCGGGTTGCCGGACACCCGGTCGACGACGAGCTCGATGAAGCGCCGGTCGACGTGGTGGGTGCCCAGCGCCCGGGTCAGGAGCGCCATCGACTGCTCATCGTCCAGCCCCTCGAGCGGCAGGTTGCGGACCGTGAGCTCCTCGACCGGAGCCCGACCCGCGACGACGACGCGGAGCGTCGGCAGCCGGAGCTGCATGCGTTGGAGCGCGTCGTCCAGCTGCCACAGGAACGAGCGACTCCGGCGCTGCGCCATCTCGAAGGTGTCGAGCACGAGGAGCAGGGGCGGGCTCCCGGCAATCGACCCGACCGCCTCGGCGAACCTCTCGGCGACGATGGCCGCGTCGGCCTGGTAGCGCCCGGCGTCGCGTGTGGAGCTGCCCCGCGAATGGGCCGCCTCGTTGCGCAGCGCAGACTGTGCACCCAGGATCTCGTCGATCTCGCGGACCACCTGGGCGAGTGGCCGGACGAGCTCGGGCGCCTGGAGGCAGATCTGTCTCGCTGCCTCGGACAGCAGCGTCAGGGGGTACTGGGCGTCGAGCTCCAACCGGTCGAAGCTGAGGTAGGAGAACAGGAGTGGGCGCACGCCCCCTCCGCCCGGTCCGCGACCCACGTGATCGAGGACGTAGTGTGCGAGCAGCGTCGACTTCCCGATGCCGCCCGGACCGTGGATGGCGAGGGGGATGACGGGCGGGTGGTCGGGCTGGGACAGGTGGTCCTCGAGGATGCCGAGCTCGCGCTCGCGCCCGACGAACACCGGACCAGCCAGGGCACGCAGCGGCTCGAGCACGTTGGCTAGGTCGAGGGCGACGCGCACGGCGGGCTCCGCGGGCAGGTCGAGTCCCAGTGGGGTGAGCCACTCGACCGCACGGAGTATGCCGCTCAGCTCGGTTGCGGACAGCTCGCTGAGGTCGCGCTCGCCCTCCAGCAGCCGGCGCGCCATGCGGTGGGTGATGTCGTCTGCCGCCGCGGCCACGGCGTCGGGCCGGGAGAGGACGGCCAGGGTGCCGCCGACACCGAGGCGCCCCAGGGTCTCGTGCCGGACGGGGAGGCGCAGGCGCCAGCCCGTGCCGAGTCGGGTCATGACGAGGTCGCAGTCGCGGCTGACGAAGCCGTTGAGGTCCGCGAGCTCGGGCGGGTCCGGTGCTGTTGGGTCCTGTGTCGTGCCGGGGTCGTCAGTGCCGCCGACGATGGCGCGCCAGACGCGTCCCAGGAGCGATGGCCCGGAGGGTGCCTCGGGGGTCGGGGGCTTCCGAGCCGTGGTGCGGAGGGCGTCGAGGGAGAAGTAGTCGAGCAGGACGACGCGCTCGCGGCAGCGCCGCTGGAAGGGGGTGGGAGGCGCGGGCTCCCCGGTTGGTGCGGAGCTCGGCGCCGCCCCGGGGCCCGAGGCGACCGAGACGTCCCTCGGTCGGAGCCCGAGGGCCTCGAGCCTGCTCCGCATCTCCTGCGCACTGACGATGGGTGCGCGCTCCGGCTCGTTCACGATGCCGTCCCCAGGACGGTCCTGACGTGCTCGAGGGCGCTCGGACCGAGCACGTCCAGAGGGACGGAGTCGATCGCGCCGAAGCTGTCGACGAGGTCCTCGAGGGCGTCGTCGTCCGGTGCGGCGCCCTGGAGCGCCGTGGCGGCCCGCGCGAAGAAGACCTTGACGTCCTCTCGTGTCGGATGGGCGAGCGACTCGCTGAGCGCGAGCCCGGCCGAGGCGGCATTGCCCTCGTAGCCCAGGACCACGACGCGTAGGGGACCGAGATCGCGGTTGGCGGCAGCCCGCGCCATCGCATCGACGAGCCGGAGCGCACCGCCGGTGGCGGTCATGGTTGTGAGGCCGTCGAACACAAGCCACATTGGCTCGTTCCTCGCCCTGACCTCGTCGGTGAGCCAGGACATGAACAACCTGACGATGGTCTCCGGCTTCGCGTCGGGATCGAAGGTCGGCGCATCCCGGCCGACGATCTTGGTGGCCACAGATGACGCGAGCTCTCGCTCGTCGATGGGGGCGCCACCATGTCTTGACAGGTCGATCGGCTTGATGCTTGGTTGCGCAGGCCCGCCGTTGTCGGACAGGTAGTAGATGAACTGGCGGGTGTACGACTTGCCGGCGCCCCGGTCACCGGTGACGAGCAGCGCCCGGCGGGAAGCCTGCCCGAGCATCATCTTCTTGAGGTGCTCGCGGACGCGGGTGCGGTCGATGAAGGGCAGGTCGTCCCACAGCAGGCCTGCCTCGAAGGTGTTGTCGGTCAGCACCGGCCCGGCCGCTGCGAAGGGTTGGATGACCGGGGCCGGCGCGTCCTCGACGGGCTCGGTCAGCAGTCGCGAGATCAGGACTGTGCCGCCGGCGCTGTTGGCGTCGAGTCGGACCCGGTCGACGAGGACCCGCAGCCTGCGTTGGTTGGCCGCCGCGACGGTCACGGACTGCCAGAGGATCGCCGTCGGCTGGTCGAGGTCGACGAGCGCGAGGTCCACGCCCGCCTCCTTGGCGAAGAACTGGACCTGCGCCTTGGTCTCGTAGGTCTGGTAGAGGAACGTGATGAGCGCCAGGGTGTCCGGGTGCGACACCTCGAGTGGATGGCGGTCGAGCAGCCCCATCAGAGCACCCCCTCGGCGGTGAGGCCCTCGGCGACGCGTTCGATGCGTCGCCCCTGGTTGTAGTACTGGGTGCGTCCGTTCGTGACCCTGCTGCCCCAGCGGTGGTGCAGGCCGACGACCTGCCACTGCTCGTCGAAGACCGGCGAGCCGGACGAGCCGCCCTCGGTGTCGGTGCGGTACTGGATGACCTGGTCGGTGACGCCGTCGACGACGTTGTGGATCATGCCGATCTTCTTCTCGCGCCCCTGCGGGTGCTGGATGATGTAGACCCGGTCGAGCACCTTCGGCGCCGGCGCCCCGGTGAGCGGGATGGGCTGCGCCGAGTCGGGGAGCGGGCCGGCAGCCCGGACGATCGCCCAGTCGTGGTCGACCCGGCCGACGATCGACTCCGGCGAGCAGGCGACGACCGTGTACTCGCGGGCCGCCCCGCCGAAGGCGAGCTCGTATCCCCACCAGGCCTCGACCGCGGTCGCCGGCCCCACGTCGTCGAAGAGGACGTGGTGGTTGGTCAGCAGCAGGTCCGGTCCGATCCGGAACGCCGTGCCGTAGTAGCGCTTGGCGTCGTTGAGGGTCACGAGCAGCTTGCAGATCGACGGGCTGAGCTCGATGCCTCGCTCGAGGAAGGAGACGTCGAGGAGGCTCGACTGGGCCTCGATGGTGCGCTCGAGCCCGCCGGGGTCGGCGGGGTCGATCTTCCATGCGGTGACGTCCGTCGAAACCCCTGAACCGTCCGGGTCCGTCGCTGCGGCGGGTGTCTCGCGCAGGAGCTGCATGAGCAGCGGTTTGATCGCAGCGCCGTTGGGGTCCTGGGCCGCGGTGCTGAGCAGGACGCGGAGCCGGTCCTGCTTGCGGGCGCTGTCGAGGACCGCCTGCCAGAGGATGGCCACCGGGCCGGACATGTCGATGAAGGCGGTCTGCACCCCAGAGGACTTCGCGAGGTACTGGATCGTGGCCGGCGAGTCGAAGGTCGCGACGAGCTGGTTGCGCAGTGCCTGGACCTCCGGTCGGCTGAAGTCGAGCGGATAGGTGTCCAGGGCGTGGGTCATGGCCGGGCCCCGGTCGCGCCGTGCCTCAGGTGCTGCTCCACGTGTGTCATGCGGACCACCTCCGGCGGTGCACACCAGCTCTCGTCTCGGTGAACAGAGGCGGGAATGGCCCGCAGTGATACGCCGCACGCCGGGGTAGCCACGGTTCTCCTCACCTTCGTATGCCGCTGTCCGCCCGGTGCGCGGCAACAGTACGTCTCGGTCGGGGCGGGCCGTCGGCAGGCCGTAGCCGCGACCGAAGAACCAGTCGTTCGGCTTTCGCAGCCCACTGGCAAAGCAGATTCACTCGTCAACCGCAGACACGTAGTGCGCGCGTCTGCGTTCACCACGCAGGGCGAGTCGGCCCGCGCTGACGAGCCGTCGCAGTACGGTGCGAGCCTGGTCAGAGGTCAGTTGGCACAGTTCGGCGACCTGACCGCGGGTGATGCTGCCGAATGTCTGGACGTACTGCACGACCATTTCGTCCTGTCGCGCAGCGTCGATCCCTCGAAGGCGGACATACGCATTCCGGTCCTCTGCCATCTTGTAGTAGCGCGCGGTCGTGTGCAGGCGCCGATTGCGCCCGTTTCCTCTGGCCTCGACCAGGTCGCGCTCCACGAGCCGAGCCACGGTGGTACGGACTGCTCCGTCGGTCAGGTGCAGGTCGGTGGACAGCTCCGCCGCGGTGCTCGACCCGACGGCCACCAGACGGTGAAGGAGGCGCAGCTCGGGGAGGTTGAGCGGCCGTTGGGTCTCGTCCTCGTAGCTCAGGATGAATCGGACGAAGTCGATGTTTGCGGTCCCAGTGCCAATCGTGAGCGTGACCGATCGAGAGGTGCTCTTCGTGAAGTCGGGCTCGTCTCGTCCAGCGCGAAGCTGACTGTCGAACATGTCGTTGATCCCCATACCCCTGCGGTCGACCAGGCCGCTGCGCTTGAAGGCGTCTGCGAGCACCACGCTGCGTGGCTTGCTCTGCTCCAGCAGGTTCTCCAGGGTCACCCCGGGCAGAAAGCCGCCCGGTGAGTGGATGCGGAACTCGTCCTCCGCGAACTGCACGACACTCGGGCCGAGCTCGCTGTAGTCGCGGTGAACCATCGCATTGGCCAGTCCCTCACGGACCGTGGCACTGGAGACCATCGGGATCCCGACCCGGTGGAGACCGACCTGGAGCTCGGTCTCGGTGTTGCGCAGGCTGACCCGGTTTTCCAGTTCCTCTGCAGCACGCAGGAGTGGGGCGCGAAGCGACTCGTTGACAGTGCGGGCGCCGTCGCGGAGGTCTTGGAAGAGGCACTCGGCTGTTGGCGCCCAACGTTCCAGTGCAGAATCCGTGCCGAAGATCAGGATCGCTCCGAGAGTGATCGTTTCTACCCCGTCGAGATCGGTCGTCAGCACCCGCAGGGCTCGCGCGATCTCGCGGTCCGACAAGTCGCCCAAGGTGCGATCTCCCCGACCCGAGAGGGCGAGCGCTCGGATCCGGTCGAACTCCGCTGGATCGAGGTCATCCCACGTTGCGCCGCGCGCGGGCGTTGCTGCGTAGTCGAGCCCCTGCAGGGTCAGGCCGACACTGAGCAGCTCATGCGCACGGAACGGCACGCACTCCGGTTAGCCATCCATCCGTATCGAGCGGCGGCGGTACACACCGTCCTTGGTGCCGACGGGCCCGGCAGTCATGGCGGGCACGGTGATGACGATGACGTCGCGCTCGTCCATCGTGAGCACATCTGCACTCACCGCAACGGGCGGGTCCGTGCTGTTGAGCACGAGGGAGGCGAGGCGCAACGGGTCGGTGGCTGATCCGTGTCTCGGGGCGGCGCCGCGTACGTGCCCTTCATCGTCGACGCCAAGGATGAGGTGTCCCCCGGCGCCATTGGCCAGGCAGGCAACTGCCTCGACGATCTGTCGGTCATTGAGCTGCCCCGCGTCGGCCCGCTTGAACTCAACCCGCAGGGTCTCTCCCGCAGCGATGAGGTGCCGCAGACCTGCACTGTCCATGACCCAAAAGTACCAAAAACTTTGGTCTCAATAATTCGTTGACCACTCAGACCAAAGCCATAGGTCGATTTTGGGTTTCGGCACGTCCGCGAACAGCCGACAGCCCGGGAGCAGCTCCCAAACCGGGGGGATCGCGCGCTCGCGCGGCCCCGGCACAGCGGCATACAACCTCTTCGGTATGCCGCTGCCGCTGTGCCGCCCTTGGCAGCAATGGTGCCTCTCGGTCGGGGCAGCCGTTGGAGCCGTGGTCATTGCCAGGAGCGCAGCAGGTCAGCCGCCGAAAAAGCTCTGTCGGCACCCCGAGGGAGCTGGCCGGTCGGGCTCACTGCCGCGAGCAGCGCCTCCTCGCTGTGGGGGACCCGCGCACGACACCGGCCCTGCGGGAACCGGTTCTGGCGCTCGTCGGGCTCGTCGCTCCAGGCTAGGTGCGTGCCCCGCGCGCCGGGCTGCTTGCCCCGCGACCGGCCCGGCCCGCCCGTCTTCTTCTTGGGCGGGGTCTTGCCCGGCCCGTCGTCCCCGGACGGCGGCATCGAGGAGTTGCCCGAGTTGCGCGAGAGCAGGTGCTCGACCCGGGCCAGCCTGTCCGCCAGCGCCTCGTTGGCCCTCACCAGTGCCTCGTTGGCCGTCACCAAGTCCGCGACCTGCGCCGTCAGCGCGCCGATCTTGCCGGCCTGCTTCCGCACCAACGCGATCAGCTCGTCTCGCGAGAGTTCCTCCGGGATGGCCACCAGCCGATCACACCAGCCCCGGGCGTCACATCAGGGAGCGACACGTCGAGAGTTCGCCTGTCTCACACGTAACGCCAGTCACGGTCCGTGCGGGCCTCGGACCGCGCAAAACCGGGGACCAGTCACCGCGGGGGCTGAATGTTTACGTCTCCGCGAGGGCTTCGACGACGAGGTCTCCGCGAGGGGCTTCGACGACGACGTCTCCGCGGGGGCTTCGACGATCAGGTCGATGTCCGAGGCCGGGCGCGTTTGGTGCCGTGCTGCGGAACCAAACACGGCGAGTCGCGTGTAGCCGCGGTCGGCGGCAAGTGCCTTGAGGACCGGCTAGCGCGGCTAGGCGGCTTCGAGCAGGACCTCGGGATGTATGTCCTCGAGCTCAGGGCCGAACTTGAGCCGCTGGCCGACCGCGGGCTGGGTGACGCCCAGAGCCTCTGCGATCTGGCGCTGGCTCACGTCGGTGGCGATCGTGGCCCCTAGAGCAAGCGCACGGCGCAGCCGCGCGAACTCTTCGTCGCGGTGGGCGACGCGATAGCGATACTCGGCCAGCAACGTCATAAGAGAACCTTGTCAAGCGCGGTCAGTCCGTCCTCGAGGGTCGGAGACGATGCGGTCAAGCCATCGATCATGAGGCTGTGTTCGTGCGTTCGCCCGGCCGAGGATGCACAACTCGGGATACGCACCGGGGTGGGGCGGCAAGTCGTGGGCTTGCCCAGTCATCAAGTATATTCGGTACGCCGCGGTCCCCACCCTCTGCAGCAAGAGCCCCATTCGCTCTATGAGAGCTTCGTCGTTGAGTGCCTGATCCTGGGACCGGCGAACTTGAGCGGGGAGTCCTCGGCGAGTGCGACTACCGAGTCGCTACATCCTCGCCGAGGGAGGGCCTGTGTATATACTTCTTGTATATGCAGGAGGCTCCATGACTCGGACCACGGTGTTTCGCAACAACAAGACACAGGCCGTGCGGCTGCCCAAGGATGTCGCCCTACCCGACGATGTCCGCGAGGTCGAGGTGATCGCCGTGGGAGATGCGCGCGTCATCACGCCTTCCGGTGGGCGCATGGACTACTGGTTCGACCACGGCCTGCGGGTGACGGTTGACTTCGCAGAGCACCGCGACCAGCCCACATTCCAGGAGCGAGCAGCGCTGTGACGATGCGTTTCCTGCTCGACACCAATGTCGTCATCAACGTGCTGCGTGGGACGGGGGACACCCTGCGCGAACGGATGCGGCGCCACGCCGACGAACTGGCCGTTTCGACGATCACCGTGGCCGAGCTCCACTTCGGCGTGGGGAGGTCGTCGGACCCCGTCCACAACCGCAGGGCGGTCGCCGAGTTCCTCGCCTTCCTCGACGTGCTGCCCTTCGACGCGGCGGCGGCAGAGCATGCCGGCGACATTCGGGCGGTTCTGACCAACAACGGAACCCCTATCGGCGCGTATGACGTGCTCATCGGCGGACATGCGCGATCGCGAGCGATGACGGTGGTGACGAACAATCGACGGGAATTCGACCGCGTGCCAGGGCTGCTCGTCACCGACTGGACTACTTCGGGTGAACCCGCCACATGACGAACCAGGTATGACCGCATGACCGGGCCGCCGTGGCGGGTGGACCGGTCACGGGGCGGAACGTCGTCACCACCTCGCCGACGCCCCGGAACCCGGTGCGCGTGCGTATCCCGGAGCCGTGGGTCGGCCTCGTGTACCGCAACTGCGGCATCACCCATTGGTCGCTGCAGGTGGTCGGCTGCGGCGACTGCGTCGCGGACTTCGCCAACTACCTGGCCGAGCATCCGCACTCGCTGGCCGGCGCTGCATACCTGCACAATGCGACGGACCACGCGGTGTCGGACCTCTTCGCGTTGTGACTATTTGCGGTCCTTGCAGCTGTGGTCTCCGCGGGCCCGGCCTCGAAGGCCTGCTCACCGTCCTCGACCTCGTGGACATGCGGCAGTCGCGGACGCCGATCATCCTCCCCAGCTCAGGTACCCAATTGTTCATCGCGGACGTGCCGGAGATCGCCGTCCGGGAGGCGGTCGTCAACGCGGTCATGCACCGTGACCACCGGGTCCGCGGCCCCATTCAGGTGGAGCACTCCCCCGACTGGGTCTCGGTCCGATCGCCCGGCGGTTTCGTCAACGGAGTGGGAGTCGACAACCTTCTCGTGACGAAGTCGACGACGCGTAACGCTGCGCTCGTCAATGCCCTGCGGTTGCTGAACCTCGGGGAGGCGGCTGGAGTGGGAGTTGATCGCATGGTTGCCGACATGCTGCGCTACGGTCACCGTCCTCCCTCGTTCGAGACGGATGGGGGGTACGTGATGGTCACGTTGCGGGGTGGCCGACCCAACAACGCGTGGACCGTGTTCGTCGCGGGGTTGCCCGTTGAGATTCGGGACGACCCGAACGCGATGATCGTGCTCACGAGACTCCTCGCCGAGCGGACCGTTGACGGAGAGTCGCTGTCTGCGGCGCTGCTGCGAGACGACGATGCGGCCGAGAGCGTGCTCCGCACGATGACCAATGTCGAGCCCGCCACCGCCTCCCGCTACCTCGGCGATCTTGTCGAGCGGGAGGTCCTCGTCAAGACCAGCACGGCCAGTCGCGGACCCTCCGTCGCCTACGGCAAGGGGCCGAAGTTCCCGCGCACGAAGCGGGGGAGTAGAACACGAGGCACGACGCCCTCGACGAAGCAGCAACAGGAGATGACAGTCGATGAGTGAGCCCACGACGAAGCGCAAGCTCATCGAGGTGGCACTGCCACTCGAGGCGATCAACCGCGAGTCGGCACGCGAGAAGTCGATCCGGCACGGCCACCCGTCGACGCTGCACCTGTGGTGGGCCCGACGGCCCCTCGCCGCGGCGCGGGCGGTCCTTTTCGCGCAGCTTGTCGACGACCCGAGCTCGCGGCCGGAGCAGTTCCCGACACAAGAAGCTCAGGACGCTGAGCGCAAGCGGCTCTTCGACCTCATCGAGCGACTCGTCGTCTGGGAGAACGCCGGCGACGAGCGCCTGCTCGCCCAGGCGCATGCGGAGATCCTCAAGTCCACCGACGGCAGCCCCCCGCCGATCCTCGACCCGTTCGCCGGTGGTGGCAGCATCCCGCTCGATGCGCAGCGCCTCGGGCTGGAGGCCCACGCGTCCGACCTGAAGCCGGTCGCCGTGCTCATCAACGAGGCGCTCATCGAGATACTGCCGCTGTATGCCGCTCAGCCCCCGTGTTCCCGGGCGCCGCTTCCGACGTGGCGGGGGTGGCCGGCTGGCCACGCACGAGCGGGCTCGCCGAAGACGTTCGGCGGTATGGCGCGTGGATGCGCGACGAGGCGCAGCAGCGGATCGGCGACCTCTACCCCAAGGCCGAGGTCGCCGGGAAGCCGGCGAACGTCGTCGCCTGGATCTGGGCGAGAACCGTGACCTGCCCCAACCCGGCGTGTGGCGCCGAGATGCCGCTCGCCAGCACGTGGTGGCTGTCCAAGAAGAAGGACCTCCCGACGTGGATCCAGCCCGTCGTGATCGGCAAGCAGGTCGACTTCGAGATCAGGGTCGACAAGGCGGGGCCGCCCTACCCGCCGAAGCAGGGCCGGGGCGCGAAGTTCACTGCCTGGTCTGCCACGACACGACGAGCGACACATACGTCAAGGCCGAAGCCATGGCTGGCCGGATGGGTGCGCGGGTGCTTTCCGTTGTCGCAGAAGGCCATCGGAAGCCTAAGTACCAGCCACCAACCGAGGAGCACATCAAGGCAGCGCAGATTCCTCGGCCTGCCGACGTCCCCGGAAGAACCTCTTGCCTTCGACCCACGCAACGTCTGGTGCGTCAACTACGGGTTGACCAAGTTCGCAGACTTGTTCACGAATCGGCAGTTGGTGGCGCTGACGACGTTCAGCGACCTCTGTGCCTGCAAGGCAGACCCGCCGGTGCTGCACGGGCCCTACACCCAGTGGACTCGTACCGTCAGGCAAGACCGTGACCAAGATCCTCACCGACGAGCAACTCGCTCGGTACCAGCCGTGGTTCGACAACACCCGACGGCTCAGGGACCTCGTCGCCAAGCTCGAGACCGCCTCGCTCCACGCGATCCAGACCGCGCCGACCAGCCAAGGACCACGACCAACGCCCCGGCGTCTGCGTCAACCCGGCAACTGCGCAAACCCCAGGGATAGCTCCGGCCGACCGCGAATCCCAGCTGCCGCCAATCAGCCCGGCGGCGGGCCCACTCAGGCCCAAGGGAGCAATGGACACGCACGCAGCGCCCCGCCCAACAACGAACCGGCGTCCCTCCAGCGGAGCCGCACCCCGTCGAGGAAGGCTTCGGATGCATCACCCGACTGGCCGATGCCTCGATCCTCATGCACGCGAGCGGGCCACGCTTGATCGAGTGTCCTGTCCGGCGAGGGGTCAGGACTCGTGGTCGAGGCCGGCGATCAGCTCCTCGGGGGCGCGCATCCGCCAGGCATCCGTGACGAGCTCGGTGAGCCGGTCGATGTCGACCTCGCCGAGCCGCAGCATGACGAGCGGCATGCTCTCGTAGCCGGGTGCGGTGAAGAAGAGGTCCGGCTCGCCGAGCAGCAGTGCCTGCTTCTCCGCCTCGTCGCCGACGAAGAGCACCGCGACGTCGGTCCGGATCAGGCGTCGCTTGCCCGGCCGTCTTTCGGGGTAGGACCAGACGAAGCCCTTGTCGCCGACACGGAAGTCGAAGCCCTCGCTCTCGACCTCATCGACGTGAGGCAGACCCAGGGCAAGTCGGCGCACGTCGTCCGCGTCGGCCACGGAGTTCCTCCTCCCGACTCGTCGCTGCCATTGTCGCGTCGCTCCTCGGCGGGGCAGTTGTGCGGCCGGCGCCTCTGGCATGGTTCGCGCCCCGCTCCTGGGTGGGGCGGGGTGCGGGGCAGACTCGCTA
>NZ_JAKDLO010000314.1 GCF_030452765.1 Intrasporangium sp. | reverse complement strand
ACACCCGCCCGGGGCGGCCACGGCGGACCTGACGTTCTGGCTCTCGGCACCGCAGCCAGACCCGGTGCACGTGCTGTCCAGGACGAGCGTCGCCACCCCGCGCACCGAGCGCGAGGAACCGGTGGTCTTCGAGACGACCGACGACCTGGCCATCCCGCCGCGACGCCTCGTCACGATGGCCACCCAAGCCGTCGCAGGCGAGCTCGTTCCCCGATCGCTGGAGCTGCGCGACGAGGCGGGCTTCCGGGCGTTCACGACACCACCAGAGATCGGTGACGCGCTGCTGCTCGCCCTCGACGATGCCGCGCCCCGGTGCGCGATAGCTCTGCGGTTCGACTGCGACGTCCAAGGGGCCGGGGTCCATCCCGAGCACCCACCGCTGCGGTGGGAGGCCTGGACCCGCGGGGGCTGGCGCTCGTGCGACCTCGACTCGGACGGCACCGGCGGGCTGAACCGCCCGGGAGACGTCATCGTCCACGTGCCCGCCGGTCATACCGTGTCGACCTCCGGTGGTGTCCACGGTGGGTGGCTACGCTGCGTCGTGACGGAGCCGGTCGGCGACTACCCTGCCTACCGCGTGTCCCCGCAGGTGCGGGACGCGACCGGCTTCACCGTCGGCGGCACCGTAGGGGCGGTCAACGCCGAGGTGGTCCTCGACGAGGTCGTCGGGCTCTCGGAGGGCGTGCCCGGCCAGTCCTTCACGCTCGCGCACCACCCTCTCGTCCGAGACGGGACGCCCCTGGTCATCGACGTCGCGGCCGGCTCGGGCTGGGAGGAATGGACCGAGGTGGCCTCCTTCGCCGACCGCCAGCCACACGAACGAGTCTTCCGCGTCGAGGATGCGTCGGGCACCATCGAGCTGCCCCCGGCGGTGCGGGAGGCCGACGGAACGATGCGACACTATGGGGCGGTCCCGCCGCGCGGCGCGCCGTTGCGCGTCCAGAGCTACCGCTTCGGCGGTGGGGCGGGCGGCAACGTCTCGGCCCGGGCGTTGCAGACGCTGCGCGCCCCGATCCCCTTCGTCGAGCGGGTCGAGAACCGTCGGCCCGCGGTCGGCGGCGTCGCTGCGGAGACCATCGAGGAGCTGAAGCTGCGCGGCCCCCTCGAGCTGCGCACCCGGGACCGCGCGGTCACCGCCGAGGACTTCGAGATCCTTGCCCTGCAGGCGGCCCCGAACCTCGCGCGCGTGCGGTGCACACCCGAGGGAGACTGCGGTGCCAGGCTGCTCGTCGTGCCGAACGCCGCGCGCGAGGCCGACGGGACGATCCGGTTCGAGGATCTGGTGCCCTCGGCTGACCTGCTCGGGGTGGTGCGCGACCATCTCGATGAGCGCCGGGTCGTCGGGACGAGGCTGGTCATCGAGCCGCCGTACTACCAGGGCGTGACCGTCGTAGCCCAGCTGAGGGCACGCTCGCGTGCCGATCTGCTCGAGCTGCAGGACGAGGCGCTGCAGGCGCTCTACCGGTACTTCGACCCGCTGGTCGGCGGGCCCGACGAGTCGGGGTGGCCCTTCGGGCGGCCGGTCCAGGCGGGTGAGGTCTACTCGGTCCTGCAACGCCTGCCGGGGACCGAGTTCGTCGAACAGGTCAGGCTCTTCTCGGCGGACCCTCGAACGTCACAGCGCGGCCAGCAGACCGACCGGATCCAGCTGGATCCCGAGGCACTGGTGTTCTCGTTCGGCCATCAGGTCCGGGCCGCCAAGGGAGAGACCTGATGCGCGGCCTCGTCCCCGACCTCGACACGGCCTTCCCGCTCCTGTTCCAGCTGCCGGGCGTCTACCAGGACGGCGACTTCACGCCCAAGTTCCTACAGGCCTTCGACGACTGCCTCGCGCCCGTGCTGTCGACCTTGGACAACCTGCGCTCGTACGTCGACCCGCGCCTCGCGCCGGCCGACTTCGTCGCCATGCTCGCATATTGGGTCGCCGTACAGGTCGACGACCAGATGCAGGTCCCGGACCAGCGTCAGGCGGTCGTCGACGCGATGCGGACGCATGCCCGACGCGGAACCGCGGCCGCGCTGCGGGGCGTCGTCGCCCACCTCACCGGTGCCGAGGTCGAGGTGAGCGACAGTGGGGCCGTCACGACCTCGAGCACGCCGGGCACCCCGCTGCCCGGCGCGGCGGTGCCCGAGGTCCACGTGCGCATCGTCGTCGACGACCCGGAGGGCGTGGACCGGGCCCGGGTCGAGTCCGTGCTGCGAACGGTCAAGCCCGTCCACGTGCGCCACGTCCTCGAGGTCGTGGCCAGGTGAGCGGATCGAGCGATGTCGCTGGGGCTGCGGCACGAGCAGTGAGGAGGTGGAGCCGTGATTCGGTGTGAGAAGTGTGGAACCTCGAACGAGGACGGCGAGTCGTTCTGCGGGCAGTGCGGTGCCTATCTCGACTGGCAGGAGAAGCCGCCGCCTCCAGAACCCGAGCCCGCCCCGGAACCGGAGC
>NZ_JAKDLO010000313.1 GCF_030452765.1 Intrasporangium sp. | reverse complement strand
CCGCTCGAGCCGTCTCCGCGAGTGCCCGGTCACCCCCTCCATCCGACGGGTGCACCGGTGGCACCGGAACCTCGAACCAGTCGCCGGCCTCGCCCGCCGCGGTAACGGGTGGTCCATGGCGGGTGTCCGCCAGGTCGATGACCTCGGTGCGGTCCGGCAGCAAGAACGCCTGCTCCTCGGGGCCGGGCCTCCTCGGCTCGTCGCTCATGGACGTGATTGTGCCGAACTGACGACGCTGACTCGAACCGGGGCGGGTATCTCGGGCAGGCCCAGCACCTTCGTGGCCGCCCACACCGAGGCCGGCGCCGACGGCTCACCAACGGGGCCCTGCACGGTTCGGTCGGGCGATGTGAGCCACGACTCTCGGGGGCCGCCCGGCCTGCTCGCCGTGGTGGTTCGGGCCGAGATCGCCTGGCTGAAGAGCGACGGGCCGAAGCTCGTCGCGTCGACGGGCGCCTTGGCCGACGGGGTGAGCGAGCGAGCACCCACCTGCATCGGCACCACCGTGAGGCCCCAGGCCGCCGCAACCGACGCCGTCGCCGCGAGCGAGGCAAGGACCGCCGCGCGAACAGGTGAGCGATGCAGTGCCGGTGCGCCCGGGGTGATGGTCGGCACGGGCTGTCTCGAGGCGGGCTGGGGATCCCGGAACGGGCTTGATGGCAGGTGCAGCCGGACCCGGGCGGGCGCCTCGGGTACGTCGGGAACCTCCTGCCCGGGGGCGGCCACACCCATGAGCATGGCGTGGAGCGACTGAGGGACTCGGGTGTCGGCCCGCAGTGCCACGACGATCCGCCGTTCCTGCTCCGCAGCGGCGCGACAGAGCTCACAGGCGACCAAGTGCTGGTCGAAGACCCGGAGCATCGCCGCCGGCAGCGTCCGGTCGACGTAGCCGCGGACGTGTCCGCGTAAGTGTGGGGTCATTGGGTACCGGCTGCGACTCGGCGACCAGGCAGCTGCAGGCCGGGCCGCGACGCCTTGGCCTGCGTGGACGCGTCGGGCGCCCGGTGAGACAGGGCATCGCGCAACTGCGCGCGGCCGCGGTGGATCCGGGAGCGGACGGTGCCGAGCTTGACGCCCAGCGTCGCACTGATCTCCTCGTACGAGAGACCCTCGATGTCGCACAGGACGACAGCGGCCCGGAACTCGGGCGACAGGGCATCGAGGGCGCGCTGCACGTCATCGTCGAAGCGGGTGTCGTCGAACGTCTGCGCCGGGCCCTTCTCCCCGCTGGCGAGGCGCCCGGCGGCGTCCTCCGACAGTGCATCGAAGCGGATGCGCTGCTTGCGCCGCATCTTGTCGAGGAACAGGTTCGTCGTGATCCGGTGCAGCCATCCCTCGAACGTGCCCGGCTCGTAGGTGTTGAGGGATCGGAACACCCGCAGGAAGACGTCGTGGGTCAGGTCCTCGGCATCGTGCGGGTTGCCCGTCAGCCGGTAGGCGAGCCGGTAGACGCGAGGGGAGTGCTGCTCGACGATCTCCGCCCAGCTCGGCGGGGTCCACACAGCGCCGGACTCGACACTCTGTGCGGCGTGGTCGGTCGTGGTCGTCACGCGTTCATTCACCTCTCGGAGAGACCATCACGCAGCAGAACGTCTGCGCTGCTCGATTCGTTCCCTCATCGTTCCCCGCGGGGCCAGCCCTCGCCTGTGGCCAACCTGAGAACCACCTGTGGACCGCCCAGTCTAGACGGTCGGCGGAGCGTGCCGCCCGACAGTAGGGTGGCGCCATGAGTTCGCAGAAGCTGGCCGCGTGGGCCCACGCCGAGGAGTTCATCGCTCCGTCCGAGCATGTCGAGGCGGCGCGGCGCAGGGCGGACGAGCTCGGGGTCAGCTCGATCGACAACGGGGCCGGAGCCACCCTCCAGGTCCTCGCAGCCGCAGCCGGGGCCAGGGCTGTCATGGAGGTCGGGACCGGCACCGGCGTGTCAGGGCTGTGGCTGCTCGGCGGCATGGCACCGGACGGGATCCTCACGACGATCGATATGGAGCCGGAGCACCAGCGCGCGGCACGTGCCACCTTCGCCGCAGCAGGGGTCGCCCATCAGCGGACCAGAGTCATCACCGGTCGGGCCGCCGAGGTGCTGCCGCGGATGACCGACGGTGCCTACGACATGCTCGTCGTCGACGCCGACCGCTCCGACTACCCGTCCTATGTCGAGCAGGCGACCCGTCTGTTGCGGGCTGGAGGGACCCTGGTCATGTCGTGGTCCGACCGGGAGTCCGACCCGGCCGCGCGCGATCCCGAGACGACGACGCTGCGTGAGGTCGCCCGGCTGGTGCGCGACCAGGACCACTTCACGGCGGCACTGCTTCCGGTCAGTTCCGGACTCGTCGTCGCGGTGAAACGCTGACCCTTGACGAACAGCGACGCGGGCCGCCCCAACCCCCCGGACGGCGGCCCCCCGCAACGGCACCGGGTGGGGGGACGCAGCAGGAGCCCGCGCCCC
>NZ_JAKDLO010000312.1 GCF_030452765.1 Intrasporangium sp. | reverse complement strand
GACGTGCCTCGCTCGGGCAGCGAGACCGAGCCCGGCCGGGCGGTCGGGGACCTACCGTCGGGCCCAGCCAGTCGGTCCGCCAAGGCCATCTCGCCGACCCCGCCAACCGGGGCGGCACCCGCTACCCGAGAGTGGTGGGCGCCTTACCTCCCAGCCTTATTCGTCGGCGCGCTCTGCATCATCGCCGGGGGGCTCGTGGCAGCCGTCACGAGCCCGATGTCGCTCTCCCACGGCTCGTGGGCGGCCGCCTACCTGGTGCTCGTGGCCGGCGTGGCCCAGATCGCCCTGGCCGCTGGTCAGGGGATGCTGGCAGGGCAGGCCCGGGCCGGGCGTCGTCTGTTGCTCGTGGAGTTCGCCGGCTGGAACCTCGGCAACGCCGCCGTCATCGCCGGAACCCTCTGGAGCGCGACGTGGCTCGTCAACCTCGGCGGAGCGATGCTCGTAGTGGCGCTCGGTGCTCTGCTCGTCGCGACCCGCGGCGGCCCCGGTCGAACCGAGGTGGCGCGCGGGCGGCAGGTGGCGCTGCTGGCCGTGCGGGCGCTCGTGGCCCTGCTGCTCATCAGCATCCCGGTCGGGTTGTGGCTGGCCTACGTTCGCGCACGTTGAGGCAGTAACGCACCTGTTCGCCGTCAACGATTTCGTCGACCTCGCTGACTGACACGACGGAGAAGTCGAGCGCACGAATGGCGCCTGGATCCCGGGCAACACCGGCCGGCTCGAACGGCCAGGCTGAGGCGCTCGGGCCGGCATCCGGGGCACGCTGTGCGTATGACGTCGCGGATGAGCTGGCTGGACCGCGGTACTCGCAACTTCTGGCGCCTCACGGGCCGACCGGTCGACGTGCTGGGAGCTGAGAAGTGGCTGGCCGCCCCGATGCATCACGGCCCGACGATCGAGGACGGGTGGCTGACCGCGGCCGCACGCGAGATCGGGGGGTCACTGTGCCACGACGCCAAGGACGCCGGCCTGCTGCCCGACATGGACCGCCTCAACGGTCCGCTCTTCAACGCAGACCACATCCGGCCCGAGGTGCGCCACTTCTACGAGCACACCTCCCAGTGGCGGATGGAGATCTGGACCGAGTGGAATCCGATCTTCCAGCCCGGCGGCGAGCTCATCTCGCGATACTTCGGGCGTCGCGTCCAGCAGCTGGCGCTTCCCACCAAGCCGCTCGAGGTCGCCCTCGGCATCGACAGCCGGGTCGTGACCATCATGGATGCCGCCGGGCGACAGCACGCAGCAGGATGGATCCGCACCCTGCGCTCAACGGGCGACCACGTCTACAGCGGCTGCTACTCCACTCGCACCCTCCCAGGCTCCGAGCAGCCCAGCGTGCACGTCGCATTCCCGCTCGAGTCAGGCAACGTGCAGGTACTGCTGCGGCCCCGCGCCCTACCGGACGGCTCACTCGAACTGAGCTCGCCCGCCGGGCCCTTCGGCCACGATGGCGCGTACGTCGTCGTGGAGACTCGGGGCCGGACCCACGCCGCCCGGGCACCGATTCACGAGACCTTCCGGGTCTACGTCGACGCCGAGGGCGTGCTGCGCACCGACCACCGCCTCTGCCTGCGGTCGGCCACCGTGGTCCGCCTCCACTACAAGCTGCTACCAGGCACCTGAGGACCTCGGCGATCTCACCGACGCGTCACCGCCTCTGCACTGGCCGCATAGGGGCTCCACCTGGTTCAGCCGCCATCGTTCTCGTGGGCGGAATCCCAACGGTTCACCTGCTGCTGCAGGTGGGGCAGCAGCACCGCGGCGAATGCGACCACGGTGATCAGGACGAGAAGGGTCGCGGTCCACGTGATCCACCCAGCGTCACCGTGCGACACGTTCAGAACCTGGTTCAGGACGAGCCCCACCGCGTACACGGACAAGAAGCCACGGACGCCCCGTTGATGACGAACCATCCAACGTTGGGCCCGCGTCGGCGGCAGAGGCGTCGGAGTCACGCAGCCACCCTAACGGCGGACCCCTGCCGTTCGACGCCGCCTCAGGACGGCTCGCCCTCGTCGTTCTTTGCGCTCGGGGCCGGCCCGGTGAGTAGCCCGGCGAGCACGGCCGCCTGGCTGATCTGCCACTGCTTCGTCGCCGTGAGCAGGGTGAGCGGTCCGGCGGCGGCCAGCTCCCGCAGGTGCTCCAACGCGTCCGCGGGCTCGCCGTCGGCCAACTCCCGGGCGTAGCGGGTGGCGAACTCGTCGTAGCGCTCGGGCATGTGAGCGAACCACTTGCGCAGCTCGGTGGTCGGGGCGACGGCCTTGAGCCACTCGTCGAGGTGTGCCTCGTCCTTGCGCAGCCCCCGCGGCCAGACCCGGTCGACGAGCACCCGGGTGCCGTCGTCGGGGCTGGGCTCGTCATAGATGCGCTTCACCTGCGGCTGGGGCGACGACGCGGCGGGTCGGCGACTCACGAGCCGAAGACCCGGCCGGTCACCGTCTCGATGGTGATCGCGATGAGCAAGGAGC
>NZ_JAKDLO010000118.1 GCF_030452765.1 Intrasporangium sp. | reverse complement strand
GGGCCGTCCTGTGCCCGGGGGGGCGGTCCCTTGGCCCCGCCCCGTTGGTGGGGGCCCCCCCGGGGGGGGCGGGGGGGCCCCCGAAACAAGGAAGGCCCCGACCGGCGCGGTGTGTCTCACCGGTCGTGACCTCAGGTGAACCTCAAGGATAACAAAGGACCCCTTCCGGCGCAGGCCAAGGTGGTCGGATCGAGACGTTCACGGCATCGTGCAGGAGCGCACCTGGCCCGCGACTGCCCGTGTCGTCGTCCGCACCGTGACCGTTTCCTCAGAGGTGTCGTTAGGTGACTGGGGCACCTTGACCTCGGCACTGCCAACCGTCGAGAAGTCCAGGGCGAGCGCTCGTATCTGGCAGGTCATCGGCTGCCCGGCAGGTCGGGTCACCTGGAACTTCACCATGACCGTCTGGTCGTCGATGGGCTTGGAGCCCAACGTCTCCCAGGTCGGCACCCCGAGCGTTGCCGAGAGCCCGAACCAGATCGCGAGGGCGATCCCCCCACCGATGCCGATGGTGCCGATGATCCACCATTTGAGCGTGCCGGGCGCTGGCTGTGGCAAGGGCATGTCGGGGCTCCAGGGGCCGACGTCAACGACGTCGGGTAGATGAGAGGATGGCGGTCGAGTCCCAGTCTCTCCCACCGGGCACGCGAACCCCACCCGGTAGGAGCACACCCAGGCCCCACCGGTACACCGACGTGAGGAGGCAAGTTTGTCCCGTGGCATGCGGTTGATGGCGGTGCACGCCCACCCCGACGACGAGTCGAGCAAAGGCTCGGCGACGACGGCGAAGTACGTCGCCGAAGGCAGCCGCGTCCGGGTCGTCTCGTGCACCGGAGGTGAGCGCGGCGACATACTCAACGAGAGGCTCAAGGGCAGACCCGAGATCGAGCGCGACCTGGTCGCCTACCGACGGCGCGAGATGCGCGCCGCTCAGGGGGTGCTCGGGTGCGAGCACACGTGGCTCGGCTTCGTCGACTCGGGCCTGCCGGAGGGTGACCCGTTGCCGCCTCTGCCGGAGGGCTGCTTCGCCCTCGAGGACCTCGAGGTGACAACCGAGGCGCTGGTCCGCGTCATCCGCGAGTTCCGCCCGCACGTCTTGACGACCTACGACGAGAAGGGCGGCTATCCCCACCCCGATCATATGATGTGCCACCGCGTCGCGATGTCGGCCTTCGTCGCGGCCGGTGAACACGGTCGTTACCCGGATGCGGGGGAGCCGTGGCAGCCGCTCAAGGTCTACTACAACAGCGGGCACAGCCTGGAGCGGCTCACGGCGATCCATGAGGCGATGGCTGCCGAAGGGCTCGAGAGCCCCTATACCGACTGGCTGGCAAACTGGAAGCCGCGTCGCACGGGGCGGGTCACGACGGAGATCGTGTGCGCCGACTACTTCGAGACGCGCGACCGGGCCCTGCTGGCCCATGCGACCCAGGTCGACCCGGACGGGTTCTGGTTCCGGGTCCCGGTCCCTCTCCAGCAGCGCGTGTGGCCGCACGAGGACTTTGAGGCGGCGTTGTCGTACGTGCCGATCCGGCCGGTCGAGGACGACCTCTTCGCCGGGCTCGGCACACCTGAGGAGGCCGACGCGTTGGCGACATCCGGTGACCTCATGCTCGCCTATGACGGGCGACCGCCGGACATGGAGGAGAGCGCCTGATGGGTGGCAGCGACAACCTCCCGGTCGGTCCCGGGATCCTCGGCTTCATCGCCGTGTTCGTGCTCGCGGTCGCCTTGTGGTTCCTCATGCGCAACATGAATGCCCGGATGCGGCGGATGGCCTACCGGGAGCGTGACCGGCTCGACCAGGAGCGCCAGGAGCAGGAGCAGGGCGAGACCAAGGCGCCGGGGTCTTCCGAGCCGGAGGCCGGATCGGGCGATCACGACTCCGGGCCCAGCGAGCATGACTAGCGCCTGACTCGTGCACTTTCGATCCGGACTACTGCACTCTCGATGAGGAGTGGTGCACTCTCGATGAGGAGTGGTGCACTTTCGATGAGGAGTGGTGCACTCTCGAAGAGGAGCAAGCAGTGCACGCGTCAACCGGCGATGGGGTTGGCGGTGACGGCGAGGGCCACCGCGGCGAAGTGCGACGCGAAGGCCGCCACGGTGAACGCGTGGAACACCTCGTGGAAGCCGAACCAACGAGGTGAGGGGTCGGGCCGCTTGGTCGCGTAGATGACCCCGCCCGCGGTGTAGAGCAGCCCGCCGAGGGCGATGAGCGACCCGATGAGCATCCCGCCGGCGCGCCAGAAGGGCACGACGTAGAAGATCGCCGTCCACCCGAGGACGAGGTAGAGCCCGGTGTAGAGCCAGCGGGGCGCACCGACCCAGACGACCCGGAAGACCACCCCGGCAAGCGCACCACCCCAGATCAGCGCCAGTAGCGTGCGTGCCTGCTGCCAAGGCAGGAGGGTCACCGCGAAGGGTGTGTAGGTGCCCGCGATGATCAGGTAGATGTTCGAGTGGTCCAGCCGTTGGAGCAGCCCCGCCATCCGCGGCCCCCACGAGCCCCGGTGGTAGACGGCCGATACCCCGAAGAGCAGCGTCGCCGTGATGGTGAACACCAGGGCAGCCCTCCGCACGGTCTCCGGTTGCGCGACGATGGTCAGCACCAACCCACCGACGAGCGCGCAGGGGAACATCCCCAGGTGGAGCCAGCCGCGCAGCCGCGGCTTCACCGTCGCGACGAGGTCCGCGACCGCCGAGACGGCGGCGTCCGTCCTGCACTGGTCATCCCTGCTGCGTCCGTACATGCTGCCTCCGTACATGGGCCCAAGGGTAACCTACGGCTCCGTAGGTTACGGTACGTAACCACGAGTGGCAAGCATGCCGCACACCCGGCAAGGCGCGCGAGGGCCCTTCATCCCGGCGGACCTCGTGGCCACTGGCGCCTCGGCCCGGAGGTAGGTTGACTACCGCGGCTTCGCCGGAGGCGCCGCTGGACGAGCCCGAGGAGGATGCCGGTGGGCTGGCGCGAGGTCGTCTACGCCGCATACGAGCGGCGGGTTGCCAAGGAGCTGCCGCGCGAGGCGATGCCCCGTCACGTGGCGGTCATGCTCGATGGCAACCGGCGCTGGGCCAAGGCACGCGGCGCCGGTGCCGCCACCGGACATCAGGCCGGCGCCGACAAGATCGAGGACCTGCTCACCTGGTGCGAGCAGGCGGGCGTCGAGTACGTCACCCTCTGGCTCCTGTCCACGGACAACCTGAACCGGGCCCCTGAGGAGCTGACACCGCTCCTGCAGATCATCGACAACGCCGTCGTCGACCTTGCCGGCACGAGGCGGTGGCACCTCACGCTGGTCGGCGCTCCCGACCTGCTGCCGGAGCGGACGGCGCGCAGCCTGCGGGAGTCGATCCAGCGGACCACCGATGTCGAGGGGATGACGGTCAATGTCGCCGTCGCGTACGGAGGCCGTCGTGAGATCGCCGATGCCGTTCGGGCGATGCTGCGCACCCGGGCAGCGCGCGGGCAGACGCTCGAGGAGATCGCCCAGGACCTCACCGTCGAGGACATCGCCGAGCACCTCTACACCAAGGGCCAGCCCGACCCGGACCTCGTCATCCGGACCAGCGGAGAAC
Source organism: Intrasporangium sp. (assembly GCF_030452765.1). Taxonomy (GTDB): domain Bacteria; phylum Actinomycetota; class Actinomycetes; order Actinomycetales; family Dermatophilaceae; genus Intrasporangium_A. Next base: position 11,253 of record NZ_JAKDLO010000118.1, on the reverse strand, counting down.
AACGCCTCGGCGGGTTCCTCCTGTGGCAGAGCGCGAGGTCCGAGTTCTACTTCTGCGAGGCCTACTGGCCCGACTTCCGGCACGTCGACTTCCTCCGGGCGTTGCGCGCGTACGCCGGTCGTCATCGTCGCTACGGCACGTGAGCGACGACGTCACACGGACCAGGGCGCGCACGTCGCGACACGAGACGTGACCTCCACGATGCAGCCCCTCGCTGGCCGTAGCGTCGCAGGTAGCGGAGGGTACCTGCCCACCGCCGCCAGGAGGTCCCCTCATGGAGCACACGCTTCGACGGGAGGGCCGGGTCCGGCTCCACCGTCCGGGGGTCGCCCGGCTCGGGATCGACCAGGCGTGCGACGCGCGCGCCGTCAGGGAGTGGGTATGGCACACAGCCCCAGCACCGAGACCTCTGCAGCGCCGCGCCGCCGCCGACCCGCGACTTCACGGCAGTCCCGCAAGACGTATGTCGTCGACACCTCCGTACTCCTGTCCGACCCGAGGGCGATGCTCCGCTTCGCCGAGCACGAGGTCGTCCTGCCGGTCGTCGTCGTGACCGAGCTCGAGGGCAAGCGGCACCACCCGGAGCTCGGGTACTTCGCGCGGCAGGCGCTGCGGCTGCTCGACGACCTGCGGGTCAGCGCGGGGCGCCTGGACCGTCCGGTCCCGGTGGGTGAGGTCGGGGGGACCGTGCGGGTCGAGCTCAACCACACCGACCCGACGGCGCTTCCGGCCGGGTTCCGTCTCGGCGACAACGACACCCGCATCCTCTCGGTGGCCAAGAACCTCGCGAACGAGGGCGCCGCGGTCACGATCGTGTCCAAGGACCTGCCGATGCGGGTCAAGGCGTCGGCGTGCGGCCTCGAGGCGGAGGAGTACCGCGCCGAGCAGGGCGTCGACTCCGGCTGGACCGGGATGGCCGAGCTCGAGGTCACGATCGAGCAGCTCGACGGGCTCTACGAGACCGGGCGCCTCGAGCATCCGGCCGCAGCGGAGCTGCCGTGTCACACCGGCATCGTGCTGCTCTCGCCACGCGGGAGCGGCCTGGGCCGGGTCGGCGCCGACAAGCAGGTCAGGCTCGTGCGGGGCGACCGAGACGCGTTCGGCTTGCACGGTCGCAGCGCGGAGCAGCGGATCGCTCTCGACCTGCTGCTCGACCCCGACATCGGCATCGTCTCCCTCGGCGGCCGAGCAGGCACGGGCAAGTCGGCGCTCGCGCTCTGTGCCGGTCTCGAGGCCGTCATGGAGCGGCGGGCCCATCGCAAGGTCGTCGTCTTTCGCCCGATCTTCGCCGTCGGCGGCCAAGAGCTCGGGTACCTGCCGGGCACCGAGCAGGAGAAGATGAACCCGTGGGGGCAGGCCGTCTTCGACACCCTCGGTGCCCTGGTCTCACAGGAGGTCGTCGACGAGGTCATGGACCGGGGCCAGCTCGAGGTGCTGCCACTGACCCACATCCGCGGCCGGTCGCTGCACGACACGTTCGTCATCGTCGACGAGGCGCAGTCACTCGAGCGGGGTGTCCTGCTGACAGTCCTGTCGCGCGTCGGCCAGAACTCCACGGTCGTGCTCACCCACGACGTCGCCCAACGGGACAACCTGCGGGTCGGCCGGCACGACGGCGTCGCGGCGGTCATCGAGAAGCTCAAGGGCCACCCGCTCTTCGCCCACATCACACTCACCCGCAGCGAACGCAGCCCGATCGCTGCCCTCGTGACCGATCTCCTCGAGGGGATCGAGGCCTGACCGACAACCGCGAGGGCGCCAGGTCCTGACCGCCACCGGCTCGCCCCGGCCGCGTGCGGACCGCGCCTTCCCATAGTGCTCGCTGAGCGGCATACATCTGGGCGCCTGTCCTCGCTCCGGTCAGCCCGTAGGCGTCCATGCCGTGCGGCCGATTTGCCTTTTGAGCTCATCGCTGTCACCGTTGAAAAGGCAAGATCACAAGTTGGTAACGAAGATGGGTCGTTTTCCCGCCGTCACCGACGACCCCATCCACCAACTCTGGGTGCCCCATGCCTCGCGGGCTCCGAGAAAGGCACGCCCCGACTCATGGCCCGATACGAAGCACGGCACCGCCCGCTCGCCGCACCGGCACCCTTGGCCGCACGCACCGACCAGCGACGCCCCACCCCGAGGCGGCGCGCTGCACGACCCGTCGTCGCGGCGGGCCTGGCCCTCGGGCTCGGCCTCGGCGCGGTTGGGTATGCCGCTGCCACCGGGTCCGGCACGGGGGAGCCGGCTCCCGCCGGTGAAACCGTCGCCGCCCAGGAACTGGCGCTGACGAGCGCCGTCGACACGAGCTACCGCGCCGCGACCGTCTCGCGCAGCGAGAGCCGCACCGCGGTCTCCGCGGCCGACCTGGCAGCCGCCAAGAAGGCCAATGCGCAGGCGAAGGCGAAGGCCGAGAAGAAGGCCAAGGCCGCCGCGGAGCAGAAGCGACGCAAGGCCGCCGAGGCCGCCCGCGCCAAGACGATCGCCAAGGCGAAGGACAACCCACGTGCCGCGGCGAGGGCGCTCATGGCCGAGCATGGCTGGACGAGCCAGGCCCAGTACAGCTGCCTCGTCACCCTGTGGAACGGCGAGAGCGACTGGCGTTGGACCGCGAGCAACCCGAGCTCAGGGGCCTACGGCATCCCGCAGTCGTTGCCCGGCAGCAAGATGGCCAAGTTCGGCAACGACTGGCGCACCAACCCGGTCACCCAGATGAAGTGGGGCCTCTGGTACATCGAGCAGTCCTACGGCAGCCCGTGCGACGCGCTGTCCTTCTGGCAGTCCAACAGCCCTCACTGGTACTAATCGGAGAAATCCGGCCCTCCGGGCCGCATTTCTTCGATTCGACCACGCGTCAGAGGCGACTTGACGCTGGAACGCGCCCCGCCGTTGCCGCGAGAGCCGGCCACGCGGGTCTTTCGAGGGGTGCACGGGGGGCGCAGGCCGTTCGCGGCCGTGAGCCCCCCGTGGGGTTAGATCTTGCGGAGCCGCACGCGGCGCACCGAGTGGTTCTTGTCCTTGGCCAGCACCGCAGTCGCGCGCGACCGCGTCGGCAGGATGTTCTCGACCAGGTTCGGCCCGTTGATCTCGCGCCAGATCCGGGTCGCCGTCTCGACCGCCTCGTGGTCTGACAGGGCCGCGTAGCGGTGGAAGTAGGAGTTCGGGTTGGAGAAGGCCGTCTCCCGCAGCCGCAGGAACCGGTCGACGTACCACGTGCGCACGTCGTCGACCCAGGCGTCGACGTAGACGGAGAAGTCGAAGAAGTCACTGACCGCCATACCCGGGCCGCGCACCGGGTGGACCAACGGTGCCTGGAGCACGTTCAATCCCTCGACGATGAGCACGTCGGGCTGATGCACGACGATCCGCTCGTCGGGGATGATGTCGTAGGTCAGGTGCGAGTAGACCGGGGCGCTGACCTCCTCCGTGCCCGACTTGACCTCGGCGACGAACTGGAGCAGGGCGCGACGGTCGTAGGACTCCGGGTAGCCCTTGCGGCTCATGAGGCCGCGTCGCTCGAGCTCGGCGTTGGGTAGCAGGAAGCCGTCCGTGGTGACCAGCTCGACCCGAGGGGTGTCGGGCCAACGGGCCATGAGCTCGCGCAGGAGCCTCGCGGTCGTCGACTTGCCGACCGCCACGGAGCCGGCGACACCGACGACGAAGGGGGTCTTGGCCGGGCGCTCACCAAGGAAGTCCGTCGTCACCTGGTGCAGCTGTTTCGTGCCCGCGACGTAGAACAGCAGGAGTCGGGACAACGGCAGGTAGACCTCCTCCACCTCCCGCAGGTCCACCGGGTCGCCGAGCCCCTTGAGTCGGGCGAGGTCGGCCGCGTCGAGGCTGAGCGGGTGGTTCTCGCGCAACCGCGACCATCCGGCTCGGTCGAACTCGACATAGAGCGACGGTAGGGAGTCATACGCGCCGTTCGCTGCAGGGGACACGGGAGCATTCTGTCGGACGCGGCGGTCCCATCGCTGTGGTGGGCCCCAAGAACCCGCGATATGACGGACCGAGGTTCGGTAGCACCGCGGGTCCGCGGATGGCCGGGCGATGCTCGCCGGTCCCCTACGCTGGTGCCCATGTGTGGAATCGTGGGGTATGTCGGCCCGGTCGAGGACGGCACCGCGCTCGAGGTCGTCATGGAGGGCCTGACCCGGCTCGAGTACCGGGGCTACGACTCGGCGGGGGTGGCGCTGGTCGCGGGCGACCGGGTCGAGACCCGGAAAAGGGCCGGCAAGCTGGAGAACCTGCGCCGTGAGCTCGACGAGCACCCCCTGCCGGTGTCGCGGACCGGGATCGGTCACACTCGCTGGGCCACCCACGGCGGCCCGACCGACACGAACGCGCATCCGCACCGAGGTGGCACGGACGGCAAGCTCGCCCTCATCCACAACGGCATCATCGAGAACTTCCACGCCCTCAAGAGCGAGCTGATCGCCGACAACGTGGCCTTCGCCAGCGAGACCGACACCGAGGTCGTCGCCCATCTGCTGGCCGCCGCCTACACGACGACGCCCGACCTCACCGAGGCGATGCGAGCGGTCGTGGCCCGCCTCGACGGGGCCTTCACCCTGCTGGCTGTCCACGCCGACCAGCCGGGAGTGGTCGTCGGTGCCCGCCGCAACAGCCCGCTCGTCGTCGGTCTCGGCGACGGCGAGAACTACCTCGGCTCCGACGTCGCCGCGTTCATCGGCCACACCCGTGCGGCCCTCGAGCTCGCCCAGGACCAGATCGTCACGATCACACCCGACACGGTCACGGTCGTCGACTTCGACGGGACTCCGGCGCAGGGCAAGGCCTACGAGGTGACCTGGGATGCCGCCGCCGCCGAGAAGGGCGGCTATGCGACCTTCATGGAGAAGGAGATCAACGACCAGCCCCACGCGGTGCGCGACACCCTCTTCGGACGCACCGACACGGACGGGCGGCTCACGCTCGACGAGCTGCGCATCCCGGAGGAGAAGCTGCGCGAGATCGACCGGATCACGATCGTGGCGTGCGGGACGGCGGCATACGCCGGAATGGTGGCGAAGTACGCGATCGAGCGATGGACGCGCATCCCCGTCGAGGTCTCCCTCGCGCACGAGTTCCGCTACTGCGACCCCATCGTGGACGAGCAGACGCTGGTCGTGTCGATCAGCCAGTCGGGCGAGACGATGGACACCCTCATGGCGGTCAAGCACGCCCGCGAGCTCGGCGCCCTGACGATCTCGATCTGCAACACGCACGGCTCGACGATCCCGCGCGAGTCCGACGCGGTCCTCTACACGCATGCCGGGCCGGAGATCGCCGTCGCGTCGACGAAGGCGTTCCTCGCCCAGATCACCGCGAGCTACATCCTCGGGCTCTACCTCGCCCAGCTGCGCGGCGGCACCTTCGCCGACGACGTGCGGGCCGTCCTCGAGGAGTTGGCCGAGATCCCCGACAAGATCCAGACCGTTCTCGACCGGATGGGGCGGGTCAAGGAGATCGCCGGGTTCATGGCCGACAGCCGTGCCGTGCTCTTCCTCGGCCGGCACGTCGGCTTCCCTGTTGCGCTCGAGGGTGCGCTCAAGCTCAAGGAGCTGGCCTACATCCACGCCGAGGGCTTCGCCGCGGGCGAGCTCAAGCACGGGCCGATCGCGCTCATCGAGCCCGGCCAGCCGGTCTTCGTCGTCGTCCCGTCGCCGTCGAGCGAGCACGGCCTGCACGGCAAGATCGTGTCGAACATCCAGGAGATCCGGGCTCGCGGCGCGCGCACCATCGTCATCGCCGAGGACGGCGACCACGACGTCGTGCCCTTCTCCGACGAGGTCATCCGCGTGCCCGCGACCGCGCCGCTGTTGGCGCCGCTGCTGACGGTCGTCCCGCTGCAGGTCTTCGCGCTGTGGCTCTCGACCGCCAAGGGCCTCGACGTCGACCAGCCGCGCAACCTGGCCAAGTCGGTCACCGTCGAATGAGCGGCCGAGCGAGCAGCCGAGCGAGCGGGGCGGCAGCATGATCGTCGGAGTCGGCATCGACGTCGTCGACATCGAGCGCTTCGGCGCGGCGCTGGAGCGGACCCCTGCACTCCGGACCCGGTTGTTCACACCGCCCGAGGGTGAGCTCGGGCTCGCTTCTCTGGCAGCCCGGTTCGCCGCGAAGGAGGCGCTCGCCAAGGCGCTCGGCGCGCCGGGTGGCCTCGGCTGGACGGACGCGTGGGTCGTGACCAACGCGGTCGGCAAGCCATCGCTGGAGGTCATCGGCACCGTGGCGGCCCGCGCGGCGGATCTCGGCGTCGCCCGCCTGCACGTCTCGCTGTCCCACGACGCGGGCATCGCGTCGGCCGTCGTGATCGCGGAGGGTTGATGATCCGGGCACTGTCCATCCCTGATGTGCGCGCGCTCGAGGCGGCCGCGATGGCCGGCCTGCCCGACGGGACCCTGATGGGCCGCGCCGCCCGGGGGATCGCCGACGTCGCTGCCGCGCGGCTGGGCGAGCATGGCGGGCGCTCCGTCGTCGCCCTCGTCGGCTCGGGTGACAACGGGGGAGATGCCCTGTATGCCGCTCACTTCCTGGCCGAGGTCGGCTATCCGTGCGCTGCCGTGCTGGTCAGTGACAAGGGCCGTTCTGCGGCCCACCAGGGTGGCCTGGCCACCGTGGCGCAGAACGCTGTGGTCGTGGTCGCCGCCGACGACCCAGACGAGGCGGTCCGGGTCGTCGCCGGGGCCGACCTCGTGCTCGACGGGATCACGGGCATCGGGGGACACCCGGGGCTGCGCCCGACGGCCGCCCGGCTCGTCGCGGCGATCGACGAGGACGCCTGGATCATCGCGGTCGACCTCGCGAGCGGCCTCGACCCCGAGGGTCGGGTGCGGGCCGACGCCATCGTCTGGGCCGACGAGACGGTGACGATGGGCGTCGCGAAACCCGCGCACCTGCTGCCGGCCGGAGAAGGCGCGACCGGGCGGCTCACCGTCGTCGACATTGGCCTCGGTACCACTCAGGTGCCGGCCGCAGTCGAGCGGCTCACCTTCGATGACGCGGCCCGGCTCTGGCCGATGCCCGGCCCGGGCGACGACAAGTACTCCCGGGGGGTGCTCGGGATCGTCGCCGGGGGAGAGCACTACAGCGGTGCAGCGGTCCTCTCGGTGACCGCCGCGGTCGAGGCCGGCGTGGGGATGGCGCGCTACGTCGGCCCGCCAACCCCGACCGGGCTCGTCCGGGCCGCGGTCCCGGAGGCCGTGCACGGACCGGGTCAGGTGCAGGCCTGGCTCGTCGGGCCGGGACTCGACGTCGAGAGCGCCGCCGCGGACCAGCTTGCGGCGGCGCGCGAAACCCTCGCCTCCGATCTGCCCGTCGTCATCGACGCGGGCGGGCTCGACCTTGTCGACGGCCCACGGGAGGCACCGACCCTGCTGACCCCGCACGCGGGCGAGGCGGCCCGCCTGCTCACTCGGCTCCTCGCGCTCACCGGCCCGGACGGGACAACCGGCCGGAACGACGCCGGCTCCGACGACGCCCTGAGCACGGACGAGCAGGCGAGCGACACGCTCGATCCGGCCACTCGACCCGGGGGAGGGGCCGGCGCCGGTGAGGTGAGCCGACAGCAGGTCGAGGCGGACCCGGTCGGGGCGGTCCGGCGCTTGGCCGGGCTGACCGGCGCCGTCGTCCTGCTCAAGGGTTCGACCACGATCGTCGCGGGTGCGCAGGGACCGGTCCGGTCTCAGGCCGATGCGCCGGCCTGGCTCGCCACGGCCGGTGCCGGCGACGTCCTGTCCGGGCTGCTCGGCATGCTCCTCGCCGCCGGGCTGAGCCCCCTCGAAGCCGGCTCGCTCGGCGCCCTCGTTCACGGTCTTGCTGCCGAGCGGGCCTCGGCGGGCGGTCCGCTGCGCGCGTTGGCGGTGGCACACGCCATACCCGCGGCTGTCCGGGAACTGCTCCTTCGCCGGATCTGACGACCTGACGTGGGAGACTGCCACCGATGAAACGAGAGCCGACAACCCACGGGCTGCCTGTGTGGGCCGAGATCGACCACACCGCACTCGCGCACAACGTGCGCGTCCTGCGCGAGCGAGCGGCCGGCGCCGCGTTCATGGCGGTCGTCAAGGCCGACGCCTACGGTCACGGTCTGCTTCCGGTGGCCCGCACCGCCGTGGCCGCCGGGGCGACGTGGCTCGGCGTCGCCCAGATGCCCGAGGCCTTCGCGCTGCGTGACGCCGGGGTCACGACCCGGCTGCTCACCTGGCTCGCGGTTCCCGGAGCCGACTTCGCTGGTGCCGTCTCCCGGGACATCGACCTGTCCGCCTCGGCTCCGTGGACGCTCGACGAGATCGCGGCCGCTGCCCGGGCCGTGGGCCGCCCGGCGCGGGTCCACCTCAAGGTCGACACCGGGCTCGGGCGCGGCGGCGCCTACGGGGCCGACTGGAGCACGCTCGTCCGGCATGCCCGGCCACTCGAGGCCGAGGGCGTGCTCAGCGCCGTCGGCGTCTGGACCCATTTCGCCCACGCCGACGCGCCGGATCACCCCACGGTCCTGGCGCAGCAGGAGCGGCTCTTCGAGGCCGCCGCGGAGGCCGAGCGTCAGGGGTGCCGCCCCGAGGTGCGCCACCTGGCCAACTCGGCCGCGACGCTCGTGCACCCCTCGGCCCACGGCGACCTCGTGCGGCCCGGGATCGCCATCTACGGCTTGTCCCCGGTCCCGCAGATCGAGGACGACTTCGGGCTCCGGCCGGTCATGTCACTGCGCGCCCGACTCGCGCTCGTCAAACGGCTGCCTGCCGGACAGGGCATCAGCTACGGCCACCTCTACACGCCCACCCAGGACACCGTGGTCGGGCTCATCCCGGCCGGCTATGCCGACGGCATCCCCCGCAACGCGACGAACGTCGGCCCTGTGATCGTCGGCGACACCCGGACCCGGGTGGCCGGGCGCGTCTGCATGGACCAGTTCGTCGTCGACCTCGGCTCCCGCTCGAGCGCGCAGGCCGGCGACATCGCCACCCTCTTCGGTGGTGCCCCGGGCGAGCCGACCGCCCAGGACTGGGCAGCGGCGACCGACACCATCAGCTACGAGATCGTCTCCCGCCTCGGTGCCCGGGTGCCGAGGATCCATCTGGGCGCAGCCGAGGACTTGGGCGCGGCCGAGGACCCGGCCTGATGAGCCCGGCCAACCGGCACAACCCGCTCATCGGGGTTGGTGCGACCCTGGTCGGTGCCGCCGCCGGCGTCGCGGCGGGCGTCGTCGCCGACCGCGCCACGAAGCACCGCGCCGCGATGTTCGCCCTCGACACCCGCGACACGTATGACGTCGTCCCCGACGAGGAGCGCGTCGTGCTCACCGACGACGGGGTGCCGCTGCATGTCGTGATCGACGAACCCTCCCCGGAGGCGGCAGCCGCAGTGGTGCGGGGCCTCACCCCGCCACACGGCCGGCCCGTCGAGCCGCCGACCGTCGTGCTGACGCACGGCTACTGCCTGAGCCTGCGCTGCTGGGTCTTCCAGCGCCGCGCCCTCAAGGTGGCCGGCTACCGCGTCGTCAGCTGGGACCACCGGGGCCACGGCCAGTCCGGCCGAGGTGAGCCTGACGCGTACGTCGTCGGCCGCCTCGCGAAGGACCTGCACACCGTCATCGACAAGGTCGCCCCGTCGGGCGACCTCGTCCTTGTCGGGCACTCGATGGGCGGCATGACGATCATGGCCCTGGGAAAGCTCGACCCCCAGCTGATCCACGACCGCGTCAGCGGGGTGGCCTTCATCGCGACGAGCCCCGGCGGCATGGCCCTCGCGAACGGTGGGCGGCGCGCGACGATCGGCGCCCAGCTGCTCGGGCGGCTCGGCCCCGTCGTGCTCATGCCGCTCAGCGAACGCCCGGAGCTTTGGTCCTGGATCCGCCGCCGGAACGCCACGCTCGAGGAGTTCCTCGTCGACCAGAACTCCTTCGCCTCTCCGGTGGCGGCCTCGCTGGTGCGGTACACCGCCAACATCCTGCTCAGCACGCCGCTCGACGTCATCAACGACTACCTCGGGGCCTTCGAAGGGTTCGATATCCGGCCGGCGCTGCAGCACTTCCGTGGCACGCATGTCCTCGTGTTCAACGGTATGGACGACATCCTCACCCCGCCCGAGCACAGCGACCTCATCATCGAGGCGATCCCGGGGGCGGAGCACGTCCTGGTCAACCACGCCGGCCACGTCATCATGCTCGAGCACCCGGACCTGCTCAACGCGCAGCTCGTCCAGCTCATCGAGCGCGGCGTCCGGTCCCGGGTCGAGCACCTCGAGGTGAGCCAGCAGCCCCGGGTCCAGCGCACCATCACCAACGTGGCCAAGGAGCGGCTCGCTCGGGCGAGGACCGCACATGCCGGCCGTCGGACGCGGGCCGAGCAGTCGAAGGCAGCCCGTGGCGCGTGACGTGGCGCTTCCCACGCCCGAGGACACGCACGCGTTCGGCAGGTGGCTCGGCGCCCGGCTGCACGCCGGCGACCTCGTCGTGCTGACCGGCGACCTCGGCGCGGGCAAGACCACCCTGGCCCAGGGGCTCGGCGAGGGCCTCGGTGTCCGCGGCCCGGTCACGTCGCCGACCTTCGTCATCTCGCGGATCCACCCGTCGCTCGTCGGCGGACCCGCCCTGGTCCACGTCGACGCCTATCGCGTCGGCAGCCGGCTCGAGCTCGACGACCTCGACCTCGACGCGGACCTCGACGAGAGCGTCACGGTCGTCGAGTGGGGTGCGGGGGTCGCCGAGCAGCTGTCCGACTCGCGCCTCGAGATCTCCCTGACTGGGGACGACGAGCGGATCGCCCGGCTCGTGGCGGTCGGGCCACGGTGGGAGCGCCTGCTCGACTCGCTCATCCAGTTGTGATCCCCGCTCGCGGGTCGGGCCCACGGCCGCTGCCGCACGGCGGGGGGACAGCCCGCCTGTGGATACGCGGCTGGCTTCGGTCTGTTGGTATGGCATGCTTTGTCGCGTTGTTCGTGCGGTTCGCCGCGTAGTGATGAGGGGTCTGTCGTGACGATGCGCCGCAGAGCGATGCCGTATGCCGCTGGGCTGGGGCTGGCGCTCGTGCTCAGTTCCGTGCTGGCCGGGTGCGGGAGCGGTTCGCCGGACCCGGCGTCGACGGGTGCCGTGCCGACGGTTGCGTCGTCCAGCGCGCCGACCGGTGCTGCCACGAGTAGCGGCACGACCTCGAGCACGCCGCCGGCGACGCCGACGAGTGCTCAGCCGACGATCGAGGGCCTGCCCGAGGCGGCCAAGGTGCGCACGCGCGCGGGCGCGAACGCGTTCGTCAGGTTCTACTTCGAGCAGGT
>NZ_JAKDLO010000117.1 GCF_030452765.1 Intrasporangium sp. | reverse complement strand
CGCGCCCCCTCAACGCGGCCGGCCCCGGTGGGGGGGGGTCGGCCGGCCCCCCCCTTCCGGCCGACCCGCGGGAGGATCAGGCCGCGCCGCTGGCGGACCCGCCCTCGTCGGAGCCGTCCGACGCCAGGTCGGCGGCCTCCAGGGCAACCCCGTGCAACGCGTCGAGCGCCTTCCCCAGGTGGCGCTCCACCCCCGACTGCACGGTGTTGCACTCCTTGTCGATCGTGTCCGCGCCCCGGCGGACCGACCCGGATGCCCTGCGGATCGCGTTGATCCGCTCCATCAGCCCGATGGCCGCGGCGATGTTCTCCTCGGCCGTCTCGAGACCCTCGACGTCGCGGCGTGAGCTGGCGGCGACGGCGCTCGTGCGCATGAGCTGCACAGCAGTGCGCAGCAGGTCGGGCGACTCGATCGACGGGTCGAACGCGATGACCACCCGGCGCGAGCCCAGCACCCGGATCGTCTGGCCCTGGTTCTGGGCGGCACTGCGGACCACCCCGACCGAGGCGGCCGCCGCACGGTTGCGCTCGGCCTCGTCGAGGTAGTCGTTCCAGGCCCGGCGGTCGTGCGAGTCGTGCATCTCGATCACGACGCGGGCCTGACCGCCACCGACGCTGAGCACCCCGTCGCCCTTCTTGCAGCTGCGGATCGCACCGGCGAACCCACCCGTGCTGACGTACTCGTCGCCCAGCCCGGCCGCGATCTGCTCCATCACCGCGTCGACCTCGGCCTCGAAGCCGCCGCCCTTGAGCGGGGTCACACTGGCCGTCCTCGCGGCGGCCTGCTGCGCCGCCTTCGCCACCTCGACGGCCTTCGCGAGCTCGTCGACCTTCCCGACGAGCGCGAGGTGGTTCTTGTCCATCGACACGGTCAGGGTCTGCTGCTGCTCGGCCAGCGCCGCGGCCTGCTTCGCGAACGGCGACGTCGGGTCGGCGGGGTCGAACTGGCGGCTCACCTTGTCGAGCAGCTTGTCGGTCTGCTCGAAGGCCCGCTCGCCGATGGTGCGCCCGGCCGCGTCGAGGACGGGGCCGAGCTTGGCGAGCAGCTCGGGGTTGTCGCCCCCGACGAGCCGCTCGATCTCGTCGCGCAGCGCCTTGGTCGACAGCTCGACGGTCGCCGCGAAGCCCTTGCGCCCGGCGGCCTCGGTGTCGAGGATCGCCTTGCGCGCCGCGTCGGCGGCCTTGCCCATGGCGTCCGCGGCGGTGGCTGCCGCCTTGGCGGTGGCCTCGGCGGCGCGCCCGCTCGACTCCACGGTCCGCGTGCCGACCTCGGTGATGAGCTTCTCGAGCTCGAACGTGTCCTGTGCGCTGCCGGCCGACGCGATGGCCCGAGCCCCGACGCCGAGCGCCTGGGTCACGAACGGCGCGAGCTCCGCCGACGCCATCTCGTCGGCCCCGAGGGTGGCGCCGCGGGTGCCCGTCGACCAGCGGCGGGCCTCCGTCACGACCTCCGAGTCCGTGACGGTCAGGTGGTCGATGACGACGGCCGGCGTGGCGGCGTCGAAGGCCACGGCGGCGGGTGGTGTCGTGGTGGGGCGGTCGCTCATGATGACTCCTCCGGTTCGCCGGCTGCGGGGGTGCTGCCGGTGATCCGAGACTGGCGGTTCATCACCAATCCACCGAACGGCGCCCCTGATAACCCCCCTTATCGTGATCCACCGCGCCTATGTCGCCCATCTGCCCTACGGTGAGACACAGACATCACCAAGGAGTGGAGGGAACGCACATGACGACCATGTCGGCCTTGCACGTCTCCCTCTCCGACGTCGCGCGCCTGGCGGGGGTGCAGCGCCCGGTCGCCTCGATGTGGCGCAAGCGCCCTCACGAGGCCCGCCCCTTCCCGAAGCCGGTCGCGGTCATCGACGGGCAGGACCGCTTCGACGCCGTCGAGATCGCCGACTACCTGGTAGCCACCGGCCGCGGCAACACCCGCGTCGAGCGTGAGGACGTCGCCGCCCACGCCACCCTCGCCGGCGTCCCCGGCCTGTCCGAGTCGACCGTCTTCACCGCTCTCAGCGCGCTGCTCACCCTCAGCGTCGTGACCGGCGAGCCGCTCGCCGATCTCACCAGTGACGACGTGCTTGCTCTAGCGGTGGGGGCCGATCCCGACGACACCCACCTGCGCCACGAGATCGAGGCCGTCACTCCCCACCTCGAAGCCCTCGCCGCGCACGCCGACGCCCTCGCCGATGCCTCCTACTCCGTCCCCGCCGCGTTCGAACTGCTCCTGCGCCAACACCGCGTACTGCCCGGCCGCGCCGCCGTCGCACTGCGCGACGAGCCGGTCGACCTGGTGGCCCAGGTTGCGGTCGCGCTCGCCGCCGAAGCGGACTGGGACGCACCGCTGTTCGCCGACGTCACCGACGGCAGCGGTGACCTGCTGCTCAAGACCCTTGATGGGTATGCCGCTGAGCCTGCTCCGAGCGCCGCCACCGTGCCGCTCGACTCCCCTTCGGCCCGGCTGCTGCGACGCAGGCTGCGGGTCAACGACATTCACCGGGTCGACGTGAGCCTCGACGACGACGCGGACCTCACCGTGTCGAGCGTCGGGTTCGACGGGATCGTGCATGTCCTGCAGCTGCCGACCCCCGCCGTGCCGTCGATGTCGGATCTGGAGGTCCTGGACACCATCGGTGACCTGCTCGTGCAGCTCGCCGACGACTCCCGGGTCGTCGTCATCGGCCCGGCGAGCGCCCTGACGGACCGGCCTGCCGACGCGGCGACCGACCGAGCCCGGGATTCGGTGCTGCGCAGCGACCGGTTGCGCGCCGCGATCCGGCTGCCCGCGGGCCTCGTGGTGCACTCGCCGCGGCGGCATCTTGCGCTGTGGGCGCTCGGGCCGGCCCACCCGGACGTGCCGATCGCGGAACGGTGGACGGTGATCGGAGACCTGTCCGACGTGGTTCTCGATGGGGCGGCGATCGCCGACGTGGTCACCGATGTCGTCGCCTCGATGACGAGCCCACACGAAGCCCGGACCCACTCGTACCGCTTCGCGCGTCGCGTCGCGACGGCCACGTTGATCCCCGGCCGGAGAGCACTGGTACCCAACGTGATCCGTAAGGCGGCAGGGGATGCTCATGTGGTGTCGCTGGGTGCGGCGGTCGAGCAGCGGCTGTGCCGCATCCTGCCCGGCAACCGGGTCCGGCCCGAGGACCTGCTCACGCACGGACGACCGGTCGTCGGTCCGGCCGAGCTGCTGGGCGAGGTCCCGGTCGGCAGTCGCGCGGTCGACCCGGTCACGTTCCCGTCGGCGTATCCCGCATCGCGCTACACCGAGCCGGGCGACGTCGTCTTCTGCGCGGCACCAAGCGTTGCGGCGTGGGTCGACCGGGAGGGCGGCGCGGTGGTGCTGAGCCCGGCGAAGGCGGTGCGGGTCGCGCGCCACACGGATGCGACAGGCCCGGACCACGGCAGCCCGGTGCTGCATCCAGACGTCCTCGCGGCGGACATCGCCAACACAGCCCGCTCCGCGACCGGGGAGTCGAAGGACTGGCGGCGCTGGCCCATCCGCCTCGTGTCCCGCGACCGACACGTTGCCCTGACCACCGAGCTCGACCGGATCACCGCCGAGCGAGCAGACCTGACAGCGAAGCTCGCCGACCTCGACGCCCAAGCCGGGCGAGCGATCGACGAGGCGACCAGACCCAGAGAGGAAGGACCCTGACGATGCCACCGAGGAAGAAGACGAGTAGGGCAACGAGGACGGCAGCGGCTCCGGCTGCTCCATCGACCATGAAGGAGCTCAAGGACACCCTGTGGAAGGCCGCCGACAAGCTGCGCGGCTCGATGGACGCCTCGCAGTACAAGGACGTCGTGCTCGGGCTCGTCTTCCTCAAGTACGTGTCCGACTCGTTCACCGCGCGCCGTGACGAGCTGCGGGCCGAGCTCGTTGAGTTCGGCATCGGCGAGGACCGGCTCGAGGCAGAGCTGAGCGACCTGGACGAATACCGTGCCCACAACGTCTTCTTCGTGCCGTCGAGCGCTCGGTGGGGGTACCTGTCCGCGCACGCGAAGGGCCTGCCCGCCCAGGACGGTGAGCCGGGCAAGACCATCGGCCAACTGATCGACGACGCGTTTGTGCTGCTCGTCGGCGCGAACCCCGTCCTCAAGGGTGCCGTGCCCAGCGGGTTCAACCGTGAGTCGGTCGACCAGCGCCGGCTCGGGGAGCTGCTCGACATCCTCAACACCGCCCGCTTCACCGGCGAGGGCGCCGCGCGGGCCCGGGACCTGCTCGGCGAGGTGTACGAGTACTTCCTCGAGAAGTTCGCCCAAGCCGAGGGCAAACGCGGCGGCGAGTTCTTCACCCCGCCCTCGGTGGTCCGGGTGCTGGTCAACGTCCTCGAGCCGGCCCAGGGCCGGATCTATGACCCCTGCTGCGGGTCCGGTGGCATGTTCGTGCAGGCCGAGAAGTTCCTCGAGGCGCACGAGAAGGACAAGACCGCCCTGTCGATCTACGGGCAGGAGAACAACGAGCGAACCTGGCGGATGGCCCGGATGAACCTCGCGATCCACGGCCTGAACGGCAACCTCGGGCCGGTCTGGGGCGACACGTTCGCCCGCGACCTGCACGCAGACGTCCAGGCCGACTACGTGCTGGCGAACCCGCCGTTCAACATCAAGGACTGGCACCGCAAGGAGGACGACCCGCGCTGGCGCTATGGCGTGCCCCCGGCCGGGAACGCGAACTACGCGTGGATCCAGCACATTCTGAGCAAGCTCGCCCCGGGTGGTTCGGCGGGGGTCGTCATGGCGAACGGGTCGCTGTCGACGAACTCCGGCGGGGAGGGCGAGATCCGCGCCCAGATCGTCGAGGCGGACCTGGTGTCGTGCATGGTGGCGCTGCCCAGCCAGCTGTTCCGCAGCACGGGGATCCCGGCGTGTCTGTGGTTCTTCACGAAGGACAAGGCGGCCGGGATGCATGGCTCGGTCGACCGGACCGGGCAGGTGCTGTTCATCGACGCGCGGGACCTGGGGTACATGATCGACCGCGCCCAGCGGTCTCTCGCCGACGAGGACATCGCGAGGATCGCGGACACGTATCACGCCTGGCTCGGGACCGAGTCGGCTCAGGCGAAGGGTCTGGCGTATGAGGACGTTCCCGGTTTCTGCAAGAGCGCGACTCTCCAGGAGATCAAGGAGTCGGACTACGCGCTGACACCAGGGCGGTACGTCGGCGCCGCTGAAGCAGAGGACGACGGTGAACCGATCGAGGAGAAGATCGAGCGTTTGACGAAGGAGCTGTTCGCCGAGTTCGACGAGAGCGCACGCCTCGAGGCCGAGGTTCGTCACCAGCTCGGGAGGATCGATGTTTGATTGGCAGTCGACCAAGTGGGGTAGCGTCGCGACCCTTGTCTATGGCAAGGCGCTTACCGGATACGACCGGGAGTCTGACTCTGGGCCGGTCCGCGTGTACGGGACGAACGGCCCAATAGGCTGGCATGTCGACGCAATGCATCCCGGTGGTCGAGTCATCATTGGACGTAAGGGTGCCTACAGAGGCGTACACTTCGCGGCCGGCCCCTTCTGGGTCATTGATACTGCGTACTACCTCGACCACGACGGCGAGATTGACGCACGATGGGCCTACTACTCGCTAACAAACACAGACATCAATGGCCTGGGTTCAGGGTCGGCAATACCGTCCACCGCGCGCGAGGATTTCTACGCCCTTACTGTGAGCGTTCCTCGCCTCGATGAGCAGCGGGCGATTTCGGAGGTGTTGGGGGCGCTCGACGACAAGATCGCCGCCAACGCCAACCTGGTAACGGCGGCCGAAGCCCTGATGCGGAGCATCGCTGCATCCACCTCGGAGCTGACAACGGTGAGCCAGATCGCCAAGCAGATCACGAAGCAATTGAAGCCCGAGTCCTTCGTGGACGATGTTGCGCACTTCAGCCTGCCTGCGTTCGACGAGGGCTCACCGGAGCTGACCGCGGGGTCCTCGATCATGAGCAACAAGTTCGCATTCGAGCAGCCTGCTGTCCTCATGTCGAAGCTCAACCCGCGTATTCCTCGGCTCTGGAACATTCCGGTGCGACCGGACCAGATGGCCTTGGCCTCAACTGAGTTCGTTGTCCTCGCGCCTCAAGGAGTCGGTGTCTCCACGCTCTGGTCTGTCTTGGCACAACGAGACGTGTGGACGCGGCTCAAGGGCAAGGTGGCCGGCACGTCAGGTAGCCATCAGCGCGTCAAGCCGGCGGAGATCATGTCCCTCACGGTCCGGGACCCACGGTCTCTCCCTCATGTGCGACAGCACTCGCTGGAGACCCTGGGACTGCGGTGTCACGCGTCCCGCGAGGGGAGTCGCCGACTTGCGGCCGTCCGGGATGCGCTGTTGCCGGGGTTGATGTCAGGCAGGATCCGGGTCAAGGACGCAGAACGGGTCGTGGGGGAGGCTGTGTGAGATGAGCCCAGGTTTCGGGGGGATCAGCGAGGCGGAGTGGGAAGAATCCGCGCTCGAGGCGCTGGCCGGGCACGGGTGGGTTCCCAAGCAGGGCAAGGAGATCGCGCCCGGTTCGGGGGAACGCGAGTCGTGGGACGAGCTCGTCCTGCCGTCGCGTCTGCTGGAGGCGCTGCAGCGACTGAACCCTTCGGTCCCGGTGCAGTACCTCAAGCAGGCCGCCGCCGAGGTCACGCGCCCGTCGTCGGCCGACGCGATCACCGAGAACCGCCGCACCCATGTCTTCATGACGGAGGGCTACCGCGGCATCTCGTGGATCGACCACGAAGGTGTCGAGCACAACCCGACGATCCGGCTGGTCAGCACGGAGCCGTCGGAGAACGACTACCTCGCGGTGAACCAGGTGACGGTCCGTTCGCACGAGGTGGAGCGCCGGTTCGACCTGGTCCTCTACTGCAACGGCCTGCCGGTCTCGATCGTCGAGCTGAAGCGGGCCGGTACGCAGGGCGCGGACGTTGCTGCCGCCCACGCCCAGCTCGCGACCTACGTGCGGGAGCTACCGATGGCGTTCCGGTTCGCGGTGCTCACGGTCGCGAGCGACGGGGTCGTTGCGAAGTACGGCACGCCGTTCACGCCGCTCAACCACTTCTCGCCGTGGAACGTCGACGACGACGGCGACCCGCTCGGGTTCGGCCACTTCGACCATGAGGCGGGCCACGACGAACACCTGGGTACCGGCCTCGACCACCTCATCGACGGGGTGTTCAACCAGGACCGGTTCCTGCAGCTGCTGCGCAACTTCACCGCGTTCGACCGCGGCGCCGAGGGGTTGGCGAAGCGGATCGCCAAGCCGCACCAGTACTTCGCCGTCAACAAGGCAGTCGCCCGCACCATCGAGGCGGTCCGCTCACACGGCAAGGCCGGTGTCGTCTGGCACACGCAGGGCTCCGGCAAGTCGATGGAGATGGAGCTCTACACCCACTACGTGCAACGCCACCCGGCGCTGGCGAACCCGACCGTCATCGTCGTGACCGACCGCAACGAGCTGGACGGTCAGCTGTTCGACGCCTTCCAACAGAGCCTGCTGCTGCCCGAGTCCCCGGTGCAGGTCACCAAGCGCGCCGAGCTCCGAGAGACGCTGACCGACCGGGTCACCGGCGGGATCATCTTCACGACCTTGCAGAAGTTCGGGCTGTCCAAGGAGGAGAAGGACGCGGGCGAGTCACACCCGCTCCTGTCGGACCGGCGCAACATCATCGTCATCGTCGACGAGGCCCACCGCAGCCACTACGACAGCCTCGACGGCTACGCCCGGCACCTGAAGGACGCCCTGCCGAACGCGACCCTCATCGCCTTCACCGGTACCCCGATCTCGTTCAAGGACAAGAACACCCGCGCGGTGTTCGGCGACTACATCGACATCTACGACCTGACTCGCGCGGTCAAGGACGGCGCGACGGTGCCGGTGCACTTCGAGCCCCGCCTGATCAAGGTGAGCCTCGCCGAGGGAGTGTCCGAGGATGAGGTCGACGCGGCCGCCGACGAGCTCACCGCTGGCCTCGACGACCTCGAGCGGGAGCGGATCGAGCGCAGTGTCGCCGTCGTCAACGCGGTGTATGGCGCTCCCGTCCGGATCACGAAGCTCGCCGAGGACCTCGTCGCCCACTGGGAGACCCGACGGGCGGTGATGGAGAAGTTCATCGAGGTACCTGGCAAGGCACTGGTCGTCGGCGGCACCCGGGAGATCTGCGCCAAGCTGTATGACGCGATCATCGAGCTGCGCCCGGACTGGCACTCGGACGATAACGCCCAGGGCAAGATCAAGGTCGTCTACACCGGCACCCCGTCCGACCCGCTCCCGATCGTCAAGCACGTGCGCCGCGAGTCGCAGAACAAGGTGATCAAGGCGCGCCTGAAGGACGAGGACGACGAGCTCGAGCTGGTCATCGTCAACTCGATGATGCTCACCGGCTACGACTCCCCGCCGCTGCACACCCTCTATCTGGACCGCCCGCTGAAGGGCGCGCTGCTGATGCAGACCCTGGCCCGGGTGAACCGGACCTTCCGTGGCAAGCAGGACGGCCTGCTCGTCGCCTACGCGCCGCTCGCGGAGAACCTGCACGCTGCGCTGGCCGAGTACACCAGCGAGGACCAGGCGAACCAGCCCCTCGGACGGGACTTCAGTGCGGCGGTCGAGCTGACCCGGGAGCTGTTGGCGAGACTCGACGAGCTCGTCGACGGGTATGACTGGCGCAAGGCCTACGCAGACCGCGCGGCCCGTGGGGACAAGAGAGCCTACGTCGCGGTGGTGACGAAAACGGTTGACTACCTGCGGGATCCGGCCACTGCGGGCAACACGGTTGCCTCGGAGGCAGGTCGGCAGGACGAGGACGGCGGCGACGTGGAGACTCGCTCGGCGGCATACCGTCGCGTGTCGAGCCAGCTGGCGCGGGCCTGGGCGTTGTGCGCGGCCTCGGGGCAGCTGGAGGACGTGCGCGGGGAAGTCCGCTTCTATGAGGAGGTGCGCGTCTGGATGGCCAAGCTGGACGCGGAGGAGCGGCAGTCGCGCGGTGAGCCGGTCCCGGCGGACGTGCAGCGGCTGCTCGGCGCGTTGATCGCGGAGAGTACCGAGACCGGGGAGGTGCTCGACATCTACGAGGCGGCCGGGATGCCGAAGCCGAGCCTGATGGAGCTGGGGCCGGACTTCGTGGCGCAGGCGCAGGCGGCGGCCAACCCCCACCTGGCGATCGAGGCGCTGCGGGACCTGGTGGCCAAGGAGTCGGTCAAGGCGAGCGGGACGAACACGATCCGGGCGCGGGCGTTCTCGGAGCGGATCGCCGAGGTGATGCGCAAGTACACGAACCAGCAGTTGACCTCGGCCGAGGTGATAGCGGAGCTGATCGAGCTGGCCCGCGAGGTGGTCGACGAGGCGCATCGGGGCGAGCGGTTCGACCCGCCGCTGCAGGTCGACGAGCTGACGTTCTATGACGCGGTGTCGCAGAACGAGTCGGCCCTCGATGTGCTGGGGGAGGGGGTGCTCGCGGACATCGCGCGGGACCTGGTGTCGGTGATGCGCCGGGACGTCCGCACGGACTGGACGGTGCGCGAGGACGTACGGGCCAAGCTGCGCACGACGATCAAGCGGCTGTTGATGAAGTACGGGTACCCACCGGACAAGCAGCCGGCCGCGATCAAGCTGGTGATGGATCAGATGGAGGCCATGGCGCCGCGGTACGCGGAGGAGTTGCGGTGAAGATCGGTAAAGGAGGTAGCGGACAGCCGAAGTCGGCGACCAAAGGAGGCAAGGCGTCGCGGCGTGCGAAGCCGGTTCCCTCGGCGACCGTCTGCCCCGTGTGCGCCAAGACGGTGCCCGTGAAGAAGGGAGTCCTGGTCAAGCATCGAGTGAAGGGTGGCCTCTTCTGCCGAGGCGGAGGGGCAAAACGGCGACAGGCTGGTCGCAAGACCCGGGTGATTCGACCGGCTGACGGAGTGTGGGGCGGAGCGCCTGAGCGAACCGCCCGGAGCTCGCCTGACTCTTCCAGGGGGCTGTGGCGGCCAGGCAAGAACTGGAACGAGCAAAGGTCTACCGAAGAGTGACCGGTCGGATAGGGGAAAGAGGTTTGGCCACCATGAGGGAGGAGAGCCTGCGAGTGGCCGCGCGGGGCCGCGGGGCTGTCCGACGTGGCTCTGATCAGCGGCCGTGTTGCTCGATCGTTGATGCGAGGTGCCACGGAAGGGACCGAAGGGAGGATCGATGGACGAGGATGTTGTCGATGTCTCGGAGTGGTCAGTCATCGACGATGAGCCCGAAGGCCAAGATCCGGACAAGCTCTGGATCGCGCCGACGCCCACTGCCGAACGGCATGAACAGTGGCTCTGGAAGCCGAGGCGGACCACGGCGGGTGGTAAGGATGCTCAGATCAACGACGTGGCCGAGGTGGTCACTTCGCGGATTGCGGCGCAACTCGGCATCCCGGCTGCCGAATGCCGCTACGCCGGCCGAGCGGGAGTCCTTGGCCTCATCTCTCGTAACGTCGCTCCGGAAGGTTTCGACCTGAACGTCGGAGCCACCTACCTGGTGGGCGCCCCCGGCTACTCGAGACAAGAACCAGTGGCGGACGAGCAAGGCCGTCGCCGGGGCCTGCTCAGGCGCGATAGCGGGTACACACTCGACGCCGTCGAGTATGTGCTTCGTGGTCTTGATGGCCCGCCGGCTTCGGCCGGACTGAGCGCCCTGCAGGTCTTCAGCGGCTACCTGTTGCTGGATGCCCTCACGGCAAACACGGATCGTCACCCTGGCAATTGGGCGCTGCTGACCTCGCCTGAAGGGAAGCGTTGCCTCGCCCCCACCTTCGACCACGGGAGCGCGCTCGGTTCAGGGCTGACCGACACGAATCGGTCCCGTCAGGACGTGGCGTCATGGTGCGCAAAGGGGCTCGCCAAGAGCTTCGAACCCAAGGGCCAGACGCTGCTCCAGCTCGCAAACGAGGCGATGGAACGCTGGGATGGCGAGGTCTGGCGAGAGAGGTTGGGCTCGCTGCCGCCGATCGGCGACCTTGGCATACTGGAGGCACCGCCGAACCGATTGTCGGTCGTTGCGTCTACGTTCATGGCAGGCATCGTCGAGGTCAACAGAAGGAGGTTGCGCCATGTTGACGACGGTCAGGACTGATCGGCTGCTTGTCACACGCCAGGACCCGAAGACGCGGCGGTATCAGGCGCTCGGCGAGCTGACTCTCCGCGATGGGCAGTATGTGTTCACCTACTACGACGGTGCTCCGGTCGAACTGCCAGGTCTCCGTCGAGGCCGCGAGCACATGAGTGAGACGTTGTTCCCGGTCTTCGGCGAGCGAGTGATGTCATCCCATCGGCGCGACCACCGGCGGGCGATGGAGCAACTCGACTTGGGTCCCGACGCTGAGCCCTTCGAGGTGCTTGCCGTGTCTGGTGGCCGCCGGACCGGCGACACATATGAGCTGACGCCATTGCCCGAACCAGGCGTCGTAGACCTGCCCTTCTTCGTTCACGGGGTGCGCTACCTGACTGACGTCGAGCGTGCATGCCTCGACCAATTGACGCCCGGTCAACGCCTGAGGTTTGAGCCCGAGGAGTCCAACCCAAAGAACTCTCGAGCCCTGCTCGTTGCCAGCGACGGCACGCGGCTCGGGTACGTTCCCGATCCGCTGCTGGAGGTCGTCAGGCGGGTGATGGCGGGTGAGCACGTGCTGCAGGTTGTGCGCGTGAACCTTCCGGATGCGGGCCTCCATCAACGGTTGCTGGTTCGGCTCACGGGAACTCTGCCCGGCTGACTCGGGCCTGCTCGTCCCTCGCGGCAGGGCAAGTACGCAGCCGGCTCTCGAAGTGGATCCGACACCGAGTGGCTGGAGCTGGGCGTCGGCGCCTGTGTCGAACTCGCGAGAGAGAAGACCGGAGGGGTCGACAGGCGGCGAAGTGACGCAAGCGAGTGCGCCGCGGTGCAGGCGGACCCGGCTGGCGTTCGCCCGTCAGGTGTCAGCCATGAGCTTTCGCACGACCCACTGGTTGAGGCTGAGGTTCTCCTCAGCCGCGCGCAGCGCCACCTCTCGGTGCAACTTCTCGCCCAGTCGTAGGTTGAACTTGCCCGAAAAGCTGCGCTCAGAGATCGGCTCCGGCACGTCCTCGCCCTGCTCCTGGATGTCGACGATGACGTCTGCCAATACCGATTCGAGTCCATCGAGGGCCTCAAACTGGGTCGGGGCCAGCCATGAGAGGGATGGGAACTCAGCCACGGTGGCCACGAACTCTCCGTCCTCGGCTAACCAGGCCACGCGGTAGGTGTAGTGAGACACCTCGATCTGCGGTCGCTCTGGGGTGTCCGTCACTTGCCC
The DNA here is from genome assembly GCF_030452765.1 of Intrasporangium sp. Lineage (GTDB taxonomy): Bacteria > Actinomycetota > Actinomycetes > Actinomycetales > Dermatophilaceae > Intrasporangium_A. The sequence goes on along the minus strand of NZ_JAKDLO010000117.1, from coordinate 2,609 downwards.
TCCTTCTTGTCGATCGCCTTGAGCACTTGGCGCACTTGGTACGCCTTGGCCCCTTGGCCTTGCCTTTGGCGTTCTGGATATTCACTCGGGGGTCACCCGGCCACGGGGTCTTGAACACCGCGTGCGAGGACCCGATCTGGCGAGGCTTCCCGAAGTAGTGTTCACAGACCCTGTGGAGGTCGTTGTAGGCGATGTTCTGCTGGTTGGTGCGCATCGCCGCAACGGTCGACTCCACCGAGGTCACCATTCGATGGTACTGGATGCAGTACCATCGAACAGTTTTGGGCGGCCACGGATCGACCACCGCCGGCCCCGGTGGCTCTGACAGCTGTCTCGGCTGGGCGGGTGGTCACACGGCTGCCGCGCACATTCACTGGCCACGCGGGGGCGCCACCGCTGGGCTCCCCCGCGGGGCAGCGGACGGCGAGCCGAGGTCACACGCCGGCGACGTGGGCGGTGAGGAAGTGGACGCCGTGCCGGTCGAGGTTGCCGCGGGCCCGGTTGTAGTGCTCGGTGGTTCGCGGGTCGGCGTAGTCCTTGATCCGCACCGCGGCCGCTTCGGAGGTCCGGAGGGCGTTGATGCCGAGCAGGTACGCGAGGGCGCCGTGATGCACGGTGATGGTTTGGGCGACCTGCAGGAATCTGCTGAGCTCGAGCCGGTCCAGTCCTTGGGTGCGGGACTCGTCGCGGTGGATCTTCGGCAGCCGCGTGTAGACGGCCGGGTCGGAGGGGATCAGGGCCGTCGATGTGGGCGAAGCGGAAGTAGCCGCGGACGGCGTGCATCATCGTGACAACCGAGGAGTCCATCAGCCCCCGGTCGCCGAGCTGGTGGATGTAGAGCTCGACGTGGGCGCGCTGGATCCCGACCAGCGGGTCGAGCCCGTTGCTATCGCACCAGGCGAACCACTGCCGCAGCTGGAACGAGTACAGGGCGTGGGTGCGCCCGGGATAGCGGGCCAAGTAGGACACCGCCGCCAACTGCGCGCGGTCAGCATCGTCGCGGGCTGGAACGGGAGAAGAGCCGTTGGAGCGGACATGAAGTCACCTCACGCCGCGACTGGCTACCGGCCCAGACCGGGCCACTCCCGGAGAGGCGAGTGGTCTTCGTCGCATGTCGACCCTGGTAGACCAGAAACCCTGGGAGGCGCGACGCGGTGCGCAAAGAACAGCGCGGTGGCGGGGCTCCGACCCGAGGACCCCGACGGGGCGGGCAAGACGTCGCCTGGCCCTTGCCCAAGGGCTTCGCGCGCGTGCCGAGACCAGATCGCTACCGCGGCCGAGCAGCGCGTCGAGACAGGGGCGCCCCGGTGACCGCCTAGCTGCAGCCGTGCCTCCGGCCTCGGGCTGCTGCTCGGCCAGCGCCCCGGAGAGCCATCTGCGGGAACAGATGGCTGTCAGTACAGATGACTGTTAGTCGGCCGCGAACCCGCAAGGTCGATCTGTCTGGCACAGTCGACGTGTGGCTGGCTTCGATTACGAGTTCTCGTACACCGACTTGCAGCGGCCATACGTCGAGGCGTGTGAGCGTGTAGCCAAGGCACGGGCGCGCTCACTCTCCTGCAGGTGGCACACCTCGCACCGTACCAACGAACCGGTCGCGTGCTACATGGTCGACGGGCAAACCCGTCGACTGGATCTCCTCGGACGGGTGCTGGAGTTGGATCTACCGCTCGTCTGCCAAGGCGTCGACGGGTCGCTGGCTCCGGCACGAGCGTTCGCACTTGGAATGGGGATCGCGGAGCTCTTCCTAGTCGGCCGAGACACAACGCGAGGCGAGGGACGACAAATGCTTCGTCCGCGCAAGGAGACCTCCCTCTACTACCCGGTGTACGAACTCGCCGGCGACGGCGCAGGCATGTCGATGCTCGAAGCGAGGCTCAGGATCTCGGAGAACGTCCTCGCCGACTACGCACTTGGCCGTGTCGACGACTCGGTGGCTTTGGAGGAACTGCACACGGCTATCGAGAAGGTCATGCGGGCGCTGGTGCCTAAGAGCGAGCGGTTCGGATGGCCTGAGCTACGCGAACAGTGCCACTCCCTCGGGCTACTGCCCGAACCCAAGATGTACGCCCTACTTACACCAGATTGGGGACTGTCCGACGTCCACGCGCACGCTCCAGACGAGGTGCTGGCCACGCTCGCGCGTCACCGAAACCGTGCGAAACACGAACCACAGTCCGCGGCTGATGGCTGGCTCCGCACCCATTGGGAATGTGTCGCGTCCATCATCGAAACGCTCGCCGGCCGGCTCGGCTCGGCGCATGACGTGCAGCCAATCTCGCACGACGCCCACCACGGAGCCGATTAGCGCAAAGCGTCACGTTCGCCGCTCCACAATCTTGGCTGCGCCTCGACAGCAGGCGGCGGTGTGACGCTAGTCCGAGCGGCGCAACTCGCGGCAGTTCCGGACGAGCGTAGCCGTCCTCAGTGCAGCTGATGAGCGGACGTCTACCTGGTGGGGCACAACTGCGGTTTTGCTCGGCGCGGAAGAGGCCCGATGCCCTCGTCTGCCGTTCAGGTGCTCTCCGCCGACGAGCCTGAGCGCGGCGGTCATGAGGTGGAACGTACCCGCTTTGGTGGACACGGGGATTAGCTGCCCGGGAATTGGA
>NZ_JAKDLO010000116.1 GCF_030452765.1 Intrasporangium sp. | reverse complement strand
TGACCTACCCGGCCGACTGGCTCGACAGCGCCCGCCCCCGGGCCAGGTCCGGCGGCCACGACCACAACCCCGACCCGGTCACCCGACCCCACGGACCCGAACCAGACCCCAACGCCAGGACCGAGCCCGACGGCCACGATCACGGCGCGAACCCACCACCCTTCTGAGGGGAACCCGGCCCGGCGGCATACGCTCCGATTCATGGGCACACCACGCGTCGGGATCCTTGCTGTGCAAGGCGACGTCCGTGAGCACGTCGCCATCCTGCAGACGCTGGGGGCGCAGGCGGTTCTCATCCGGCGGCCCGCGGAGGTCGAGCCGATCGACGGGCTCATCATCCCGGGCGGGGAGTCCACCGTCATGGACAAGCTCGTGCGGGCGTTCGATCTGCAGGAGCCGCTGCGCAAGCGGATCGAGCAGGGCATGCCGGTCTTCGGTTCCTGCGCCGGGATGATCATGCTCGCCGACCGGATCAGCGACGGCGCGGCCGGTCAGCAGACCCTCGGCGGGCTCGACATCACCGTGCGGCGCAACGCCTTCGGCCGGCAGGTCGACTCCTTCGAGACCGAGCTCGACTTCGCCGGCCTCGCCCGCCCGGTGCACGCCGTGTTCATCCGAGCCCCGTGGGTCGAGCAGGTCGGCGACGACGTCCAGGTCCTCGCCCGGGTGGGGGAGGGTCCAGCCGCCGGTAAGATCGTGGCGGTTCGGCAGGGAGGGCTCCTCGCGACCTCGTTCCACCCGGAGGTGGGCACCGACCGCAGGATCCACGCCGAGTTCGTCAAGATCGTCAGTTCGCAAGCGTGAGGACACTGCATGAGCGGCCATTCCAAATGGGCCACCACGAAGCACAAGAAGGCTGCCATCGATGCCAAGCGGGGCAAGCTGTTCGCCAAGCTCATCAAGAACATCGAGGTCGCGGCCCGGCAGGGAGGCGGTGACCCGGCAGGCAACCCGACGCTCTACGACGCAATCCAGAAGGCGAAGAAGTCCTCCGTCCCCAACGACAACATCGACCGCGCGGTCAAGCGTGGCTCGGGTGTCGAGGCGGGCGCCGCCGAGTACCAGACGATCACCTACGAGGGCTACGCCCCCGGTGGGGTGGCGGTGCTCATCGAGTGCCTGACCGACAACCGCAACCGCGCCGCGGCCGAGGTGCGCACGGCCCTGACCCGCAACGGCGGACAGCTCGCCGACCCCGGGTCGGTCGCCTACGTCTTCCACCGCAAAGGCGTCGTCATCGTGCCCAAGGCCCAACCGAGCGGAGACGCCACCGAGGACTCGATCCTGGAGGTCGTCCTCGACGCCGGCGCCGAGGAGGTCAACGACAACGGCGAGACCTGGGAGATCGTCTCCGAGGCCACCGACTTCGTCGCGATCCGCGAGGCGGTGCAGCAGGCCGGGATCGACTACGACTCGGCCGAGGCGTCCTGGGTGCCGAATCTGCAGGTCCCGCTCGACCTCGACGGCGCCAAGAAGATGGTCCGGGTCATCGAGGCGCTCGAGGACAGCGACGACGTGCAGGACGTCTTCGCCAACGGCGACATCCCCGACGACGTCCTCGCCCTGCTCGACGACGAGGACTGAGCCAAACCGCCGCACAGGGACCGAGCACACAGATCGAGCACAGCGTCGTATGCCGCCCACCTCCGTCCCCACGACGGCGCGCCGGGTCCGGCGTGCCTCACGACGCAGCGCGGGCCCGAGCCGTACGGTGGGCCGAACACGTGTTCGGCCTTGGTGTGCTTGGTCGTGAGATGCGAAGGAGGTGCCGTCGGTGCGCGTCCTCGCGGTCGACCCCGGACTGACCCGGTGCGGTGTCGGCGTCGTCGACGGTGTGCCGGGCCGCCGGCTCGCGCTGGTCGAGGTCGGGGTCATCCGCACCCCGTCAGGCGACCCGACGCCGAGGCGTCTGGTCGCCATCGAGGACGAGATGCTGCAGTGGTTCGACCGGCACCGGCCGGATGCGGTCGCGATCGAGCGGGTCTTCGCCGACACCAACGTCTCGACCGTCGTCGGCACCGCCCAGGTGACCGGCATCGTCATGGTCCTGGCCGAGCGAGCCGGCCTGCCCGTCACGATGCACACGCCCACCGAGGTCAAGGCAGCCGTGAGCGGCAGCGGCCGTGCCGGCAAGGCCCAGGTGACGGCCATGGTCACGCGCCTGCTCGGTCTGCCCGCCGCGCCGCGGCCCGCCGACGCGGCCGACGCCCTCGCCCTTGCGATCTGCCACGTCTGGCGCGGCAGCGTGCAACAGCGTCTCGAGCAGGCGGCTGCGGCCCACGCCGGCCCGCCCGTCCCCCGACCCGGCTCCGGAGCGGCCAGACTATGATCGCCTCCCTGTCCGGCGCCGTCCTGACCGTCGGCCTCGACTCGCTCGTCGTCGGCGTCGGCGGGGTGGGCCTGCTCGTGCACACGACACCCTCGACGGCCGCGTCGCTGCGGGTCGGCCAGTCGGCCGACCTGGCGACCACCCTCGTGGTCCGCGAGGACTCGCTCACGTTGTACGGCTTCGCGAGCCCCGACGAGAGATCGCTCTTCGAGACCGTCCAGACCGTCTCCGGGGTGGGGCCACGGCTCGCTCTCGCCATGCTGGCCGTCCACTCGCCCGACGCCCTCCGGCGCGCGATCACGGCCCAGGACCTCGCGACCCTGACCAAGGTGCCGGGCATCGGCCGCAAGGGCGCCGAACGGCTCGTCCTCGAGCTGCGCGACAAGCTCGGCGTGCTCGCCGGCGAAGGGCCAGCGGCGACCGGCGGACCCGCCGCCACCGACGAGGCCTGGCGTACTCAGGTCCGCGAGGCCCTTGTCGGCCTCGGTTGGAACACCAAGCAGGCCGATGCGGCCCTCGACACGGTCGCGCCCCAGGCGGTGGAGGGGGCCGGGGTCTCGGCCCTGCTGCGTGCGGCCCTTCAGGAGCTCGGACGATGACGGACCGGGAGCAGGACGGCGTGGCAGCACAGTGGGACACCTCCTTCGACGCGACAGCCCGGATCGTCGACGATGACAGCAACGCCGACGAGCGCCAGGTCGAGGCGGCGCTGCGGCCGAAGCGCCTCGACGACTTCCCCGGCCAGGTCAGGGTCCGCGACCAGCTCGGCCTCGTCCTGACGGCGGCGAAGGGGCGCGGCACCCCGCCAGACCACATCCTGCTGTCCGGGCCTCCCGGGCTGGGCAAGACGACGCTGGCCATGATCGTCGCCGGCGAGCTCGAACAACCGATCCGGATCACGTCCGGGCCCGCGATCCAGCACGCCGGCGACCTCGCCTCCGTCCTGTCCTCGCTCGCGGAGGGGGAGGTGCTCTTCCTCGACGAGATCCACCGTATGTCGCGCTCGGCCGAAGAGATGCTCTACCTGGCGATGGAGGACTTCCGGGTCGACATCATCGTCGGCAAGGGGCCGGGGGCGACCGCGATCCCGCTCGAGCTGCCGCCCTTCACCGTCGTGGGGGCCACGACTCGGGCCGGGCTGCTGCCGGCGCCGTTGCGCGACCGCTTCGGCTTCACCGGGCACCTCGACTACTACGAGGCCGGCGACCTCGTCACGATCCTGCACCGGTCGGCCCGGCTGCTCGGGCTCGACGCCGACGAGGACGGCATCGCCGAGATCGCCTCGCGCTCGCGCGGCACGCCCCGGATCGCCAACCGGCTGCTGCGCCGCGTGCGTGACTGGGCCCAGGTGCACGGCGAGTCCCGTGTCACCCATCCGGCAGCCCAGCAGGCCCTCGAGCTCTTCGACGTCGACGCCCGAGGGCTGGACCGGCTCGACCGCGCCGTGCTCGATGCCCTGTGCCGGCGCTTCGGCGGAGGCCCAGTCGGCCTGTCCACGCTGGCCGTGGCCGTGGGGGAGGAGCCGGACACCGTCGAGACCGTGGCCGAGCCCTACCTCGTCCGTGAGGGCTTCATGGTGCGCACCCCCCGCGGCAGGGCGGCCTCGGCTCTCGCGTGGGACCACCTCGGGCTCGCCGTTCCCCTCGACGCACCGGGCCTCTGGTCGGCGACCCTTCCGCTCGACGAGCCCACCGGAGGCCGCTTCGGGACCTGACGCGCAAGCCAAAATTCTGACAAATCCGTCCCGTCGCCATAGACTCCTGCGGGCACCGCGCCGCAGTGCGCGGCACTTTCCGGTGCCACCGGTCGTTGACGCGACAGCCCCACATCCGTGAGGTGTCGCTCGCTGCCCGGACCGAAGACTCAGAAGGATTCAGAGCTGATGCTGAACTACGGCAACGAGGTCACCTCGTTGGTCCAGACCATGCCCACGCAGACCGGGTCGAGTGGCGGCGGGATGTCCACCCTGCTGATCCTCGCGCTGCCGGTGCTGCTCATCGTGTGGATGTTCTGGAACAACTCGAAGCGCCAGAGGGCCATGCGGTCGTTCAGCTCGTCGCTGTCGATCGGCGACGACATCATCACGAACGCGGGCATCTACGGCACGATCCGGCACCTCGACGACCACAGTGCCTGGGTCGAGGTCGCCGAGGGCACGACGCTGCGGATCGACCGACGCGCCATCGCGATGAAGCAGCCGGCCGCGACCGCGACGGACCGCGCGCCGGGACCCGACGCGGCAGGGCCCGCCGACGCGACCGGTCAGTGAGGTCGCCGTATGGCGCGTAGCTCGGAGAAGAGGTCGGCGACCCGGTCGCTGACCGCCCTGCTCGCCATCCTCATCGGCCTGGCCGCGATCACCGCAGGCCTGGCCCAATGGGGTGGTGGACAGTACAGCCCGCGGCTCGGTCTGGACCTCGAGGGCGGCACCGAGATCATCCTCGAGCCCGTCCTCACCGGCGGCCAGAAGGTCACGCCCGGGCAGATCAACCAGGCCGTCGACATCATCCGGCAACGCATCGACGCCAACGGCGTCGCCGAGGCCGAGATCTCGACGCTCGGTGGCAACAACATCGACATCGCGATCCCCGGCACGCCGACCCCGGAGCAGCTCGAGGCGATCCGCAAACCGTCCCAGCTGACCTTCCGGGCCGTCTTCGTGCAGACGGCGAACGTCCCCACGACAGCCCCGGCGCCGCAGGGCACCGCACCTGCCCCGGCCGCGACCGGCAAGGCGTCCGACACGGGCAAGGCATCCTCTCCCGCGCCGACACCCGCAGCGACGAGGACCGCGGCCAACGCCCCGGTACCCTCGGCGCTGCGCGCCGCCACGTCGTCCCCGACGGCCACCTCGACCGCGACGCCCGCCGCCCCCACAGCCACCGCGCCGCCGGCGCCGGCCGATCAGCCCGCCCAGAACGCCGCCCAGGACGAGAAGGCGATCGCCGCCCAGACGTCAGTGGGACTGGTCGGCCTCGGCTGGGACAAGAAGAAGGCCGACGCGGCCGCCACGGTGGTGGCCAAGAAGTTCGTCGCCCTCGACTGCTCGGTGTCCGGCGCCCTGGACAAGGTCGTCGACGACCCCGACCTGCCGATGGCGACGTGCAGCGACGACAAGACCTCGAAGTTCGTGCTCGGCCCGGTGGAGATCGCCGGCAGCGAGATCGCCGACGCCTCGAGCGGCTTCCAGACCGGCCCCAACGGGCAGCCGACCTCCATCGTGGAGGTGCGCCTCTCGTTCAACGCCGAGGGCGCCAAGACGTTCGCCGACGTCACCCGTCGCCTCTACGGCCTGAAGGACCAGCCGCCCCGCGACCAGTTCGCCGTCGTCCTCGACAAGTCCGTCATCACGGCCCCACGGGCCCAGGCGGTCATCACCAACGGGCAGGCCTCGATCACCGGCAACTTCACGGTCGACTCGGCCAAGCAGCTCGCCCAGCAGCTGAAGTTCGGCGCTCTGCCGCTGTCCTTCAAGCTGCAGACCCAGAACGACATCACCCCGCAGCTGGGGCAGGAGCAGCTCACGCTCGGTCTGCTCGCCGGTCTGCTCGGCATGCTCCTCGTCGTGATCTACTCGGTGTTCCAGTACCGCGCGCTGGCCTTCGTGACGGTGCTCTCGCTCGTGGTGGCAGCCGTCATGACCTATCTGGCCGTCACCATCCTCGGCACGACGCACGGCTTCCGGCTCACCATGGCCGGCGTCACCGGCCTCATCGTCGCGATCGGTGTCACGGCCGACAGCTTCATCGTCTACTTCGAGCGCATCCGTGACGAGGTCCGTGAGGGCCGGCCCCTCGTGGCCGCTGTCGAGACCGGTTGGAAACGTGCGAAGCGCACCATCATCGCGGCCGACGCCGTCAACTTCATCGCGGCGGTCGTCCTCTACGTGCTCGCGTCGGCGAACGTCCGCGGCTTCGCGTTCACACTCGGGCTGACGACGATCATCGACCTCGTGGTCGTCATGATCTTCACCCACCCGATGGTCCAGCTGCTCGCCCGCACCGAGTTCTTCGGCAACGGTCACAAGTGGTCCGGCCTCGACCCGGTCCGGCTCGGCGCCAAGGTCAGCCCGCGCTACCGCGGGGCCGGCCAGTTCGGCACCGGGCCACGCCCGGCGACCCGCGCCACAACGACAGCCCCGGGACTGCGCTCGGCCGACGGGAGGGGGCAGGCATGATCAACTTCGCCCAGGTCGGCAACGACCTCTACACGGGGAAGCGCTCGATCGACTTCATCCATCGGCAGAAGCGGTGGTACGCCTTCTCCGCGGTCATCATCCTGCTCGCCCTGGGGGGCATCTTCCTGCGTGGCCTCAACTTCGGCATCGAGTTCCGTGGGGGCACCGAGTTCCGGGTCTCCGGCGTCACCGCGACGCAGAGCTACGAGCAGAAGGCCAAGTCCGCCATCGCGCAGGCGGAGATCGGCGGCAACGTCAGCGCCAGCGTCATCGGCTCGAACACCATCCGGGTCCAGACAGAGGCGGCACAGGGCAAGACCGAGGCCGCCAAGGCGGACCTGGCCGAGGCATTCGGTGTCGACGAGGGGCAGGTCAGCGCCTCGCTCGTCGGGCCGAGCTGGGGTGCCTCGGTCAGCCAACAGGCGATCCGGGCCCTCATCGTCTTCCTCGTCCTCGTCACGATCGTCATGGCGGCGTACTTCCGAACGTGGAAGATGGCCCTCGCGGCCCTCATCGCGCTGCTGCACGACCTCGTCGTCACCGTCGGCATCTACGCCCTCTTCGGCTTCGAGATCACCCCGTCGTCGATGATCGGGTTCCTGACCATCCTCGGCTACTCGCTCTACGACACCGTCGTCGTCTTCGACAAGGTGCGCGAGAACACCGCCGAGGCCTTCCGGACCAAGCGGATGACGTATGCGCAGGCGGCCAACCTCGCGGTCAACCAGACCCTTGTCCGGTCGATCAACACGACGGTCGTGGCGCTGTTGCCGATCGCGGCGATCCTCTTCGTCGGGTTCACCTTCCTCGGCCCCGGCACCCTGCTCGACCTGGCGCTGGCGCTCTTCATCGGCATCGCGGCCGGTGCATACTCGTCGATCTTCATCGCGACGCCGCTCTTCGTCGACTTCCGGCGCAAGGAGCCGGCGATCGTCGAGCTCGACCGATACGTCGCTCGGCACGGGGTGCGACACGAGAGCATCGCCTCGTCGGAGGTGCCCACGACCATCGACGGGCAGGCCGTCGACACCGCGCCGGGGGCGGCCACCGGCACCCCGGTCCACACCCAGGCCCGGCCCGTGCACAAGTACGCCCAGGCCGGTCCGCGCAACCAGCCCAAGCGCGCGCCGAAGTCGAAGCGATGACGCCGATGGCCGGGTTGCCGGTCGAGCAGGTCGTCGCAGCCCGGCTGCGCGACGTGCCCGACTTCCCGAAGCCGGGCGTCCTGTTCAAGGACATCACCCCGCTGCTGGGCGACGGCGAGGCCTTCGGCGCGGTCGTGCGCGACGTCGCACGGCGGCATACCGGCTCCGTCGACATCGTCGTCGGCATCGAGGCCCGCGGGTTCATCCTTGCGGCAGCCGTCGCCTTCGACCTCGGCATCGGGATGGTGCCCGTGCGCAAGAGTGGCAAGCTGCCGGGGCAGACCCTCAGCCGTTCCTACACCCTCGAGTACGGGATGGCCGAGATCGAGGTGCACGCCGACTCGTTCCAGTCCGGGCAGCGCGTCCTCGTGGTCGACGACGTGCTGGCCACCGGCGGCACGGCGGCGGCCACCTGCGAGCTCGTCGAGAGTGCGGGGGCGCTGGTCGTCGGTGTCGAGGTGGTCCTCGAGCTCGGCTTCCTCGGTGGGCGCAGCAGGCTGGGGGCCCGCCGGCTGCACGCGATCCTCACGCTCTGACCGCCGCGCTCGCCTCTAGACTCGTGATATGAGCGAGGAGGTCCGTGGGGAGCTGAGCGCCCCGTCCCGGGTGCGCGCCCGGTTCGCCCGGTTCGGCGCCGCGCGGCCGTCCGGCAACCCGGTCCTCGAGCCGCTCATGGCGGCGGTCCGGCAGAGCCACCCCAAGGCCGACCTCACGATCATCGAGCGTGCCTTCGCGATAGCCGAGCGGGCCCACCAGGGTCAGCTGCGCAAGAGCGGTGACGCCTACATCACCCACCCTCTGTCCGTCACCACCATCCTGGCCGAGCTCGGTATGACGCCACCGACCTTGGCGGCCGCGCTGCTGCACGACACGGTCGAGGACACGTCATACAGCCTCGACGAGCTGCGCCGCGACTTCGGCGACGAGATCGCGATGCTCGTCGACGGTGTGACCAAGCTCGACAAGGTCACCTACGGTGAAGCCGCCCAGTCCGAGACCGTCCGCAAGATGGTCATCGCGATGGCGCGCGACATCCGCGTGCTCGTCATCAAGCTCGCCGACCGGCTTCACAACGCCCGCACCTGGCGGTACGTGTCGGAGGAGTCGGCCAAGCGCAAGGCCAACGAGACGCTCGAGATCTACGCGCCGCTCGCGCACCGGCTCGGCATGAACACCATCAAGTGGGAGCTCGAGGACCTCTCGTTCGCGACGCTCTACCCCAAGGTGTACGACGAGATCGTGCGACTCGTCGCCGAGCGGGCCCCGGCGCGTGAGGAGTACCTCGCCGGGGTCCGGGCCCAGGTGGAGCAGGATCTCACCGCGGCGAAGATCAAGGCCGTCGTCACCGGTCGCCCGAAGCACTACTACTCCGTGTACCAGAAGATGATCGTGCGCGGCCGCGACTTCGAGGACATCTACGACCTGGTCGCGGTCCGCGTCCTCGTCGACACCGTGCGCGACTGTTACGCCGCGCTCGGTGCTCTGCACTCGCGCTGGAACCCGGTCCCCGGCCGGTTCAAGGACTACATCGCGATGCCGAAGTTCAACATGTACCAGTCGCTGCACACGACGGTCATCGGCCCGCAGGGCAAGCCGGTCGAGATCCAGATCCGCACCCACACGATGCACCGCCGCGCCGAGTACGGCGTCGCCGCGCACTGGAAGTACAAGGACCAGGCGGTGAACGGCAAAGCGGGGGAGGCAGCGCCGCAGAACGACATGGCGTGGTTGCGTCAGCTGCTCGACTGGCAGCGCGAGACCGAGGACCCGGGGGAGTTCCTCGACTCGCTGCGCTTCGAGATGGGGGCCAGCGAGGTCTACGTCTTCACCCCCAAGGGCTCGGTCGTCGCCCTGCCGATGGGGGCAACCCCCGTCGACTTCGCGTATGCCGTCCACACCGAGGTCGGCCACCACTGCATCGGCGCGCGCGTCAACGGGCGCCTCGTCGCGCTCGAGTCGACCCTCGAGAACGGTGACGTCATCGAGGTGCTCACCTCGAAGGCCGACGGCGCGGGCCCCAGCCGCGACTGGCTGAGCTTCGTCAAGAGCCCGCGGGCTCGCAACAAGATCAAGCAGTGGTTCTCCAAGGAACGCCGTGAGGAGTCGATCGAGGCCGGCAAGGAGAGCATCGCCAAGACCCTGCGCAAGCAGAACCTCCCGCTCCAGCGGATCATGAGCCACGAGACGATGACCGCGGTCGCCAACGAGCTTCGCTACCAGGACATCGACGCCCTGTACGCCGCCGTCGGCGAAGGCCACGTGTCCGCGCAGCACGTCGTGCACAAACTCGTCGAGGCGATGGGCGGGGTCGACGGCGCGACGGAGGACCTCGCCGAGGCGACGGTCCCGACCCGAGCCACGAGCCGACGGCGCAGCGGTGACCCCGGCGTCGTCGTGGTCGGCACCCCCGATGTCTGGGTCAAGCTCGCCAAGTGCTGCACGCCGGTGCCCGGCGACCCGATTCTCGGCTTCGTCACCCGCGGCAACGGCGTCTCGGTGCACCGGGTCGACTGCACCAACGCCAGCTCGCTGACGGCCAACCCCGAGCGGCTCATCGACGTCGAGTGGGCGCCGTCCTCGGCCAGTGTCTTCCTCGTGCAGCTGCAGGTCGAGGCGCTGGACCGCAACCGGCTGCTCAGCGATGTCACGAGGGTGCTGTCCGACCAGCACGTCAACATCCTGTCGGCGTCCGTGCAGACCTCCCGCGACCGGGTCGCCCAGTCCCGGTTCACCTTCGAGATGGGCGATCCCGCCCACCTCGAGCACGTCATCAAGGCCGTGCGCAAGATCGACGGTGTCTTCGACGTCTACCGCGTCAACGGTGGACGCGGCAGCCAGACCCGCTGAGACCCGACCTCAGCCGCCGAACCTCTGGGCGGCCGAGCCGAACCGGCGCTCCGGGCCTCCCTCGCGTGCTGGTCGTCTCGTCTCCTCGGCGCTCCGGGCCTCCCTCGCTGGCGCTCGGTCGATCCTCACGCCTTGGGGTGTCGGTAAGAACGCTGTCATCAGATCCAAACGGGTCTGGTTTCTGCCGTCAGTGCGTACGACGACGGGCTGGCATGAGACGTGTGCCGCTTGATGTCGATGATCTTGTCGAGCACTGGGACGTTGCCGGAGGACGAGCGTTGGTCGCGGCCCTTGAGCAGCAACGGAACGGACAGTGACGTTACAGTAACAGCCCAGCTGGCCCGTCTTATCGTCGCTGGCCTTCGTATGCAAGGTGGAGCCCGTGGGGTTGGGCGGTGTCCTCCAGGGGGCTGGTCAGCCGGTGAGGTTCACGGTGCGGCAGAAGGTGGGGTAGAAGGTGGCGGCGGCCTCCAGGTCCGGGACCTTGCGCCAGTGGGCGGTCTCGTCCTTGTCCATCCCCCGTTCTGGGCGGCGAACTCGCGGGCGAACCTGCCGGTGTTGGCCTGGAACTCCCGAACGTGTCCCGAGCCGCAAAGTGGCGTTCGTTCAGTCGGGATCGTGCTCGTATGGCGGGGGCCTCGGCAGCAGTTGTCCGGGAGTCCACGTCGGGCTTGGTGAAGCTGTTGGAGGCGTACCGGGCGGGTCGGCCGGCGAACGCACTACATGGTCGCGCCGAATCGCCGCCGGGTCCGGCGTCACCCCGGCCTATCGTCTAGCGACACCTCGCGACACCTCGCGACGGCAGGCGATACCGCTGCTGGGCGCGTACGGCTACGGACCGCTGCCGCTTGCGCCGAGCCGGCGTCGAGGCGGCTGACCGGCTACGCCGCCGGCCTGGACAACGTCGGCAGTCCTCGGCCCGGATCGGCTGGTCGTCTCAGCTTTGGTCTTGTGTTGCGTTGGGCCGCGCCCGTAGCGGGTGAACCTTAAAGGGTTGTTAAAGAAGTTGGTGATTCTGCTGTGAACGGTCCGGTTCGTGTCCGATGATCGGCGGAGCCCGCGTGTGCGGGCGTCGTGTTGATGGTGTGGTTGCTCACCCGCGGTGAGCGTGTTCGTGTCGGCCGGGGTGACTCGGCCCGGTCAAGGGGTGGATGAGATGCGGTCGTGCTGGGCGCGGGCGAGCGTTGTGCTGCTGGCGGGTGGCGAGCCTGCTCGCGGTTGATGCCGGGGCCGCGGATGCGGGCGCGTTCACCGCCGCCGCCGCGGGCTTGGCGGCGGCGGCGCCCGCCGCGGCGGCCGCGGGGGGGCCGGCGCGGGTGTCGGAGGCGCCGGACGAGGTCTCGGCGCGGGTGACGGCGCGCGCGCGGGGCTCACGGGTGCAGGTCGCGGCGTTGCGGGATGAGACCTCCACGACGTGGGTCAACCCGGATGGCACCCTGACCACGGAGGCACACGGCGGCCCGATCCGGTTCCGTGACCCGGCCGGGGCGTGGCGGGATGTGGATTTGACGATGGTCCCCGGCCCGGATGGCACGGTCGGGCCCAAGAGCCACCCGTTGGGGCTCTCGCTGGCCGGCGCGTCGAGGGCCGCGGGCGGGACCGCGAAGGGCACCGGGGGCACCGATCTGGTGGTGACCAGGCAGGGCAAGGGCAAACGCGGGCAGAACCGCGCCGTGACGCTGGGCTGGGCCGGCACGCTGGGCACCCCGGTGCTGTCCGGGACGGCCGCGACCTACTGGGAGGTCAAGCCGGGCGTGGACCTGGTGGTGGAGGCCCGCCGCACCGGCTACGAGACGCACCTGGTGGTCAAGAGCCGGGCCTCGCTGAACGCGCTGCGCAAGACCGGCACCGGACCTGTCTCGTGGGAGGTCCCGGTGCAGACCGACGGGGTGAGCCCGCGTGCGGAGAAGGACGGGTCGGTCTCGTTCGTCGACGCCGACGATCAGGTGGTCTCGTTCGTGCCGGCCCCGCTCGCCTGGGATGACAAGGTGGACCCGCGCTCGGGCAACCCGGCTAGCGTGTCACCGGTGACGATGAGCGTGACCCGGCAGGGCCAGGGCAAGGCGGTGCTGACCTTGACCCCGCAGCAGGACTGGCTTTCCGACCCTGGGCGGGTGTTCCCGGTCACCATCGACCCGAGCTACGCGTCGGGGTCGATGACCACGATCAGCGACACGTACGTCTCGTCCGCCTACCCCACCTCCAACTACCGCAGCGAGACCACGTTGCGGGTCGGCACCTACAACGGCGGCGCGGACAAGCAGCGCTCGTTCCTGCAGTTCGACTTCTCCAAGTACAAGAACCTGGACATCGTCTCGGCGTCCCTCTCGCTGTACGAGACGTGGTCCTACTCGTGCACGGCCAAACCGTTCTACGTGCACGCCTCCGGGTCGAGCGACGGGTCGGTGACCTGGAACACCCAGCCCGGCATCGGCTCGCAGCACGGGACGCTGACGACCGCGAAGGGCTTCTCGTCGGCGTGCGCGGCCGACTGGGTCAAGGTGCCGGTCACCTCGCTGGTGGACTACTGGTCGGGCAACGCCTACTCGACCGGGTGGCTGCGCCTGTCCGCCTCCGAGACCGACTCGTACGGGTGGAAGAAGTTCTCCTCGCTGCAGACCGCCCAGGACCCGCACATCACCTTCACCTACAACCGGAAACCCAACCCGGCCGCTGCGCCGACCATGGACCCCACGTATACCCCCGCGTATCTGGACCCCCGAGACAGCACGACGTACCTGTTTACGACCGACTCGACGCCGCAGTTCTACTCCAAGGCCACCGACCCGGACGGGTCACGGGTGTCGGTGACGTTCGAGGTGTACAGCTCGACCGCCGGGACGAGCGCCTCCAAGGTGTCGTTCTGCGCGACCGGGGACGCGGCGGCCGGGGCGAGCGTGTCCTGCTCCCCGAGCACCGCGCTGGCGAACAACACGACCTACTACGTGCGGGCGGCGGTCAAGGACGAGCAGGGCCTGTGGAACGGCACCTGGTCGGCGTGGACCAGGTTCGCCACCGCGTACAACACCCCGCCGCCGGCGAGCATCTCGTGCCCGGGGTACACGAACGGGTCGTGGACCGACACCGCCCCGGCCGCGGATGTGGTGTGCACGGTCAAGGCCACCGGGATCAGCGGCGACTGGTCCACGCCGGGGTATGTGGACCTGATCGTCGACGGGGTCGCCAAGCCGCGGGTGAAGATCACTCCGACCAACGACCCGGCCGTTGTGGCCACGACGGTGACGATCCCCAAGAGCGCCGCCGGGGCGCACACGATCAAGGCGACCGCGATCGCGCGCACCCTCAAGGGTGCCGCGGCGGCGACGTACTCGTTCGGGTGGGGCGGCGCCTCGCTGAGCATGCCGGGCGCCGGGGCTGCCTCCTCGGGCAAGGTCGCGATCGCCGCCGGCGGGCCACCACGCGGGAGCGCGGCGTCGGTGACCGGCAAGGTCCAGTGGCGTGTCGCCGGGTCCGGCAACGAGGCGACCGGCTGGACCGACGGCCCGGGGCTGACCGTCACGAACAACGCCGGTGCGCTCCCGTCCGCGACCGACCCGGTCAAGGTCGCCTCGTCCTTCGCGTTGTCCTCGGCGGTGCGTGAGGCCGGGGCCGGCGCGGACCTGAACTCCCGGGTCCCGGTGCTGTTGGACGTGCAGGTGTGCTTCACCTACGCCGGCGTGGCCACCGCGCAGTGCACCTGGTCGCAGACCCAGCGTTCGGTCACCCGGATCCCGCACGCCTTCGGGGGCGGCTACCCCACCGCGGACGCCGGCCCGGGACAGGTGGCGTTGTTCACCGGCGAGTTCAACACGAGCGCGACCGACGTGTCCGTGCCCGGCTACTCCGGCGAGCTGGCCATGTCACGCTTGCACACCAGCTTCGATGGTGACGGCACCGTCGCCGGCTGGCCGCCCGATCCGGTCACCGGGGTGTTCGGTCCGGGCTGGAGCGCCTCCCTGCAGGGACCCGAGGCCGGGGCGGCCGGGTTGCAGGTGATCGACAACACCCGCACCGATGGCACCATCGTGCTGCTCGACGAGGAAGGCGACCCGCTGGTCTATCAGACGCCGACCAAGAACCGGGCGTACAAGGTCACCGCCGACGGCGCGGCCAAGGCCGCGTACCTGCCGGCCACCACCGACACCGCCGCGGCCGCGGCCGGCCTGGCCATCACCAACACCACCGCGGCCGCTTCCGCCTCGATGATCATGACGCTGACCGAACAGGACGGCACCGTGACCACCTGGGCGCCAGTGACGTACTCGGCGTCCGCGGACACCGACTGGGTGCCGGTCTCGGTGAACGAGCCCGGGCAGGTCGGGTCCACCACGTACGGGCACGACGCGGCCGGGCGGGTGACCCGCATCGTGGCCGCCGTCCCGCCCAACAACGCCACCCCGGCC
>NZ_JAKDLO010000115.1 GCF_030452765.1 Intrasporangium sp. | reverse complement strand
TGACGAAGGTCGAGAAGAAGGGGCGTACGAAGGGCGAGCTGGACCAGGTGATCGAGTGGCTGACCGGGTTCGACGAGTCGGCGCTGCGTGGCCACCTGGCCGCAGGCACGACGTTCGAGGACTTCTTTGCCGATGCACGCCTCAATCCGGGGGCAGCATCGATCACTGGTGTGGTGTGCGGTGTCCGCGTCGAACAGGTCGCCGATCCGTTGATGCAACAGATCCGCTACCTGGACAAACTGGTCGACGAGCTCGCGAAGGGCAGGTCCATGGAGCGGATCCTGCGGACCTGACGGCTGGTCCTGCGCTCAACGCACCGTGGCGCGACCGCGGTCGAGCGCGGTGGTCCCGTCCACCGAGGCGCGGAAGAGGACCTCGCCTTCGGTCGCGGTCCAGATCTCGACCGCGACCTGCTGGCCAGGGCGGACCATCCCCGCGAACCTGGCCTCGATGCCGGTCAGGCGGGTGACCTCGCCCCCGGCGACAGCGTCGACGATGGCCTTCGCGGCGATCCCTAACGTCGCGAGTCCGTGCAGGATCGGTCCGTCGAGACCGGCCCCGCGGGCGAACTCCGGGTCGATGTGCAGTGGGTTGTAGTCCCCGTTGAGGCGGTAGAGCATCGCCTGGTTGGCGCCGGTCGACGCGGTGACGCGCAGGTCGGCGGCGCGCTCGGGCAGCCGTACCCCGTCCGACCTGGGGGCGCTGCCATCGAAGCCGCCCTCGCCGCGAGCCCAGATCTGCGACGTCTGGGTCCACAGCGGGCCGTCGCCGTCCTCGGCGCTCGTCTCGAGCTCGACCACTGCCGCGCGCCCCTGCCCGAGGTCGATGACGTCGGCCACGCGCTGGCTCGTCCGCGCGGAGCCCTCGGTCGGCAGCGGCCGGTGGACCTCGATCCGCTGGCCGCCGTGCAGCACCTTGCGCAGGTCGATGTCGATGCCGGGCAGGCGCATGCCCGGCAGGGTGAGCCGGCCGCTCGACGGGCCGCCGCCGGCGACGAGGCCGAAGGTGGGCAGCACCGACAGCCCGCGCTCATAGGTCAGGCCGAGCTCGGGCCTGCCGGGCGTCGATCCTGCCCCGAGGCTGAGGTGGTAGAGCAATACGTCGGCCGGCGTCCAGGAGATCTCCCGCACGACGGGGTCGGCAGACAGCGCAGCGTCGAGGTCGATGGGCATGGGTTTCCTTGTCTGGGTGTGGGTTTCGCTCGGCGGGCTGTTGGTCGGGGCCGTCAGTCGGGCGGTCGGACAGTCACGAACCGTGAGTGGCGTGCCGTCATTCTCGGGGGAGGCGCAGGATGCGCTCTCCGACGATGTTGAGCTGCACGTCGGTGGTGCCGCCGGCGATGGTCAGCGCGCGGGAGTTGAGGAACATGTGGATCGGGTCGTCCTGCCGGCCTCCGCCCAGGGCCTCTGTTGCGGTCTCAGTCGCCGGCTCCGTCGCGGGCCACGCGAGCCCGGCCTGGCCGCGCCAGTCGACGACCGCCTCCCACGAGTCCTGGATGGTCGCGGTGGAGATGAGCTTGGCGAGCGACGCCTCGGCGCCGGGCGCCGCTCCGGAGAGCGAGCGCAGCGTGGTGCGCAGCCCGAGCAGCGAGGACGACAGCGACCGGGTGAGCAGGTCGCCCAGGCGCGCGAGGACGAGGGGGTCGTCGGCGCCCGCCTCGGGAGCCGCGGCGAGCAGGGCCTCGTCCCCGGTGGAGAAGTGCGAGCCGCCGGTCATCGCGACCCGCTCGCTCGCCAAGGTGTTGAGCGCCGCGGCCCAGCCGTCGGTGGGGCCGCCGACGAGGCAGTCGTCGGGGATCAAGACGTCGTCGAGGAAGACCTCGTTGAACAGCTCGTCCCCGGTGATCTCCCGGAGCGGGCGGATGTCGACGCCGGGGGCAGCGGTGTCGAGCAGGAAGTAGCCCAGACCCTTGTGCTTGGCGACCGTGGGGTCGGTTCGGGCCAGCAGGATGCCGTAGTCGGCGGCGCGGGCGCCGGAGGTCCACACCTTCTGCCCGTTGATCCTCCATCCGCCATCCACCTTCTCGGCCCGGGTCGTCAGCGCGGCCAGGTCCGAGCCGGCGCCGGGCTCGCTGAACAGCTGGCACCATGTGATGTCGCCGCGCAGCGATGGGCGCACGAAGCGCTCCTTCTGCTCGTCGGTGCCGAAGGCGACGACGGCCGGAACGACCCAGTTGCCGATGACCATGTCGTGTGGTTCGAGACCGGCGCGGGCGAGCTCCTCGGCGATGACGAGCTGGGTCGGGACGTCGGCGCCCTTGCCCCACGGGACGGGCAGGGTCGGCATCGTGTAGCCGTGGTCGCCGAGGAAGCCGGCCCGCTCGGGACCGGGCAGCGCGGCCGCCTCCTCGAGCTCGTCGCGGATGTGCGCACGGCTCTCTTCGAGACCGGCGGGCAGCTCGATCGAGGCACTCCGGCGCGCCCCGGCAAGCGCCAGCCGGCCGACCTCGGCCGCCCAGCGGTCGGCACTGCCGAGCAGGATGCGGCTGAGGTGGGCGCGGCGCAGGTAGAAGCCGGCCAGGTGCTCCCAGGTGAAGCCGATCCCACCGAGCGTGTTGATCAGGTCCTTCGCCGCGCTGAGCCCGGACTCGACGCCGAGCCCCGCGGCGGCAGCCGCGACGAGAGCCCGCTCCGGCGCGGAGGTCCGTGCGTCGTCGAGGGCGCGAGCGGCATCCCACACGATGGCGCGGGCCTGCTCGGTGGTGACGAGCATCCGCGAGATGCGGTGCTTGACCGCCTGGAAGGAACCGATGGGGCGGCCGAACTGCTCCCGGACCCGCGCGTAGTCGGCGGCCGTGGCGGTGCACCATGCCGCGATGCCGACCGACTCGGCGGCGAGTGCCACCGCGGTCAGCTGGGTGGGCAGCTCGGGGTCGACCTCCAGGACACGTGCCGCGGTCCCGGCCGCTGTCGTGACTCGTGCGCCCCGGCGGGTCAGGTCATAGCCGCGCACCGGGTCGACCTTGGCCGACCCGCGCTCGAGCAGCAGCCAGACCCGACCGGAGTCTGCGGTCGCGGGGACGACGAAGAGCTCGGCGGCTGCGCCTCCGAGGACGATGCCGCTGGTACCGCTCACCGTCGGGCCGGTTGGTCCGCCCTCGACTCGCAGGTCACCCTCGGCGAGGCCTACCGCCCCCAGCACCGACCCGTCGGCCAGGGCGGGCACGAGCTCGTGCGCCCCTGCCGCGTGGAGCACCGCCGCGGCCAGAGCGGTGGGCAGGGCCGGGCCGGGGACCAGGCGCCGGCCGAGCGCCTCGGCCAGGGTGGCCAGCCCGAGGACGCCGGTGCCACCACCGTCGACCGCCTCGGGCAGGTGTACACCCAGCGCTCCCAGCTGCGTGAGGGCCTTGGTCAGGGGCTGGGCGAGCTCTGCGGCCTCTGCGTCGGTGGAGTCGACGACCTGGTGGATGAGGTCCGGGTCCACCTGGGCGGTGCCGAACTGGTCGAGCAACAGGGCGAAGTCGACGAGGTCGCCGTCGAGCGGGAGGTGTGAATCCATGGTGACTCCTGGTCGGCTGGGATCTTGCATTCCAAAACTAGAATGAATTATGGTTATAGGCAAGCCCCATTGGAGAAGGAGTTCACCCCATGTCAGCTACCCAAGCAGGATCGACCGCCGTGGATCTGCACGGCCGCACCGCGATCGTCACCGGCGCCGGCGCCGGTCTCGGCCAGACCGAGGCGCTGCGACTGGCCGCGCAGGGCGCCGCCGTCGTCGTCAACGACCTCGGTGAGGGCGCCGAGACGACCGCGCGGCTGATCACCGAGGCCGGCGGCAGGGCCCTCGCCGTCCGCGGCGACATCAGCCGGTGGGCGCTCGGCGACGAGCTCGTCGAAGCCGCCGTCGACACCTTCGGCGCCCTCGACATCGTCGTCAACAACGCCGGGGTCATCCGCGACACGATGATCTTCAACCTCACCGAGCAGGACTGGGACCTCGTCCTCGACGTCCACCTCAAGGGCCACGCCTCGCTGAGCCGGGCCGCCGCGGTCTACTTCCGCGCCAAGTCGAAGGTCGCGGGCGGGCCGGTCTACGGCCGGATCATCAACACGACCTCGGAGGCCGGCCTGATGGGCGCGGCCGGACAGCCGAACTACTCGGCCGCCAAGGCGGGCATCACCGCCCTGACCCTCTCCACCGCCCAGGGACTGGCCCGCTACGGCGTGCAGGTCAACGCGATCGCCCCGCGGGCGCGCACCGCGATGACCGAGCACGTCTTCTCGGCCGACGCGGATGGCGGGCGCCTCGACATCCTGTCCCCGGAACGCGTCGCGCGGCTCGTCGCCTTCCTCGCCTCGCCCGCCTCGGCCGGGATCAGCGGCCAGCTGTTCATCTCCTATGGCGACTTCGTCGCGCTGCTAGAGCCGGCCCAGGCTGAGCATGTCTTCACCGCCGACGACGACCTGTTCACCGAGGAGGAGCTGGCCCGCAAGCTCGGCGGCTACTTCGCCGACCGCGACCCGTACGCCACGTTCGCCGCCTACGGCCTGGCCAAGCTCGACACGACCGGGGTGCAGCCCGTCGGCGCCTGAGCGTCCCCGTCGGGGCCCGTCAGCCGGGCCGAAGCTCGGGGCTCAGCTGGCACGGTCCGCCAGCGTCGAGCGCACCTGGAGCAGCTGGGTGACGAGCAGCTCCATCTGGGCGTTCGCCTCCTCGCGCTCGAGCCGCCCGTTGAGCACGGCGGCCAGGGCTGCGGACCAGCCGAGCAGGATGACGTACACCATCCGCTGGTCGCCCTCGGTCGGCTGCTCGATCCCGGCCGCGTCGAGGACGGCCGCGCGCATCGCGTCGTCGACCCGTGAGGCGTCGTTGCTTCCGCCGACAGCCGGGGCGTTCACCGAGTGGAGCATCGCCGAGGCGAGCAGCGGGCGGGAGAGCAGGGCCTCGGTCGCGGACTCGATGACCGCGAGCACGGCAGACTCGGGGTCGCGGGCCGCCTTGGTGCCCTTGCGCGCCGGCGCGTGGTCGCGTAGCTGTTCGAGCTCGCTGGCCAGCACGGCGGCATACAGGTGTGACTTCGAGGGGAAGTACCGGTAGAGCGTGTTGAGCGCGACCCCGGCCTCCTGCGCGACGTCCTGCATCTGCACGGCGTCCTCGCCCTTGGCCATCGTCAGCTCGCGTACGACCCGCAGGATGCGCCGATACCGCTCGACCTGGGCCGGCGTGCTCGGCACGGCCGGCTCCCGTGGCTGCGACAGCCGTGGCATGTCCTCCCCTTCCCGCGCGGGCGACCCGGGCGACTGGTGTCTGCCTTGACTGACAGGCATTCTCCCATCTGTGCCGCCGAGCCCCTTGACAGATCCGTTTCTAGAATTCATTCTACATATACCGCACCACAGCAGCTGAGCCCGGACGCAGGCGTCCGGAGGGAAGGCGACAACCACCGTGCACTTCACACTTGACGACGAGACTCTCGCCCTGCAGAAGGAGCTGCGCGCGTACTTCGACGGGCTGCTCACCCCCGAGGTCCGCCGCGAGCTCCACCGC
Source organism: Intrasporangium sp. (assembly GCF_030452765.1). GTDB lineage: Bacteria > Actinomycetota > Actinomycetes > Actinomycetales > Dermatophilaceae > Intrasporangium_A. Next base: position 9,467 of record NZ_JAKDLO010000115.1, on the reverse strand, counting down.
GAGGGCGAGACCGGGGGCCCCGCCCGCGACCGGATCATGCGGGCGATGGGCTCCGACGGCTGGCTCGGCATCGGCTGGCCGAGCGAGTTCGGCGGATCCGATCGCGGGCCCGCCGCCCAGTTCGTGCTCTTCTCCGAGGCCTACCGGGCGGGCGCCCCGCTGCCGATGATCACCTTGACCACCGTGGCGCCCACATTGATGGCCCACGGCTCCCCGGAGCAGAAGGCCTACTTCCTGCCCAGGATCCTGGCCGGCGAGCTCGTCTTCGCCATCGGCTACACCGAGCCCGAGGCCGGCACCGACCTCGCGTCGCTGCGTACCTCGGCGCGCCGCGACGGTGACGAGCTGCTCATCAACGGCAACAAGGTTTTCACCTCCGGTGCCGACGGCGCCGACTGGATCTGGCTCGCCGCCCGGACCGACCCGGACGCCCCGAAGCACAAGGGCATCTCGCTCATCCTCGTGCCGACCAGCGACCCCGGCTTCTCCGCGACACCGATCCGGACCGTCGGCGGGGTCAGCACGACCGCGACCTACTACGACAACGTCCGCGTCCCGGTCGGCAACGTCGTCGGCGGCCTCGACAACGGCTGGCGGCTCATCACCACCCAGCTCAACCACGAGCGGGTCGGCCTCGCGGCCTTCTCCGGCATCAGCATCGGCATGTTCGAGGAGGCCAAGGAGTGGGCGGCCCGTCAGAGCCTGCCCGACGGTCGACCGTACACCGACCTGACTTGGGTGCGCACTGCGCTCGCCCGGGCCGGCGCCCTGGCCAACGTCATGTCCCTGATGAACTGGCGGCTCGTCGAGGCGACCGCCGACGACGTGACCGACCCCGGCCAGGCGTCCGCGGCGAAGGTCTACGCCACCGAGGCGGCCCTGGAGATCTACCGCCTCACGCTCGAGGTCGTCGGCGCCGCCGGACTCGAGGTCTCCGAGGCACCGTCCTGCATCACCGACGGGCGCCTGGCGCTGATGAACCTGTCGGCACAGATCAACACGTTCGGCGGCGGCGTCGCCGAGATCCAACGCGAGATCGTCGCCTGGACGACGCTCGGAATGACGAGGGGGACCCGATGACGATGACCTTCCGGCCCACCGAGGACCAAGGCGACCTGCAGCAGCTCGTCGCCTCGATCATCGACGGGCAGACGAGCGACGAGTCCATCGCGGCGATCGACGCCGAGGCCGGCGCCTGGGACGAAGCTTTGCACGCCGCCCTCGCCACCTCCGGGGTGATCGAGGCCGTGATCGGCGACGGCGACGAGCCAGGCCTCGGCATGGCCGGCCTCTTCCTCGCGCTGCTCGAGGCGGGACGCGCACCGGCGCGTATTCCCTTCGCCCCGAACGCCGTCGCCGGCCTCGTCCTGGCCCGGGCCGGCCACCCGGCCGCCGAGCGCATCGCCGCCGGTGAGATCACCGTCGCGATCAGCACCGGAGACCCGCTGCACACCCTGCGCGTCGACGGTGACCGTCTCGAGGGGGCTCTCGGGATCGTGTATGCCGCTCAGCACGTCTCGCACCTGCTGCTCGCTGACGAGGGTGGCGCGCTCCACCTCGTGCCGGCCGACCACGACGGAGTCGAGCTGCGACCGGCAGGCCTCGGCGTCGACGGCGCGACCGGTCGGGTGTCTGTGCCGCTCGCCGACCTCGACGTCGTCGAGGGCGTCACCCCGGCCGACGTGCTCCCGCGGCTGCGCACCGCGCTCGCGGCCTTCGCGACCGGAGCTGCCACCGAGGCGGTCCGGCGCACGGCCGAATACGTCTCGCACCGGGTCCAGTTCGGCCAGCCCCTCTCGACCAAGCAGGGCGTCGCCATCCGGGCCGCCGACGCCCACATCGACACCGAGTCGATGCGGCTGGCGACCATGCGCGCTGCGGTGGCCATCGACGAGGAGCAGCCCGACGCGGCGCAGGCCGCGACGGAGGCGGCCTGGTGGGTCACCACCGCCGGGGTGAGGGCCGTCCACGCGGTGCAACACCTGCACGGTGGCATGGGCGCCGACGTCGACAACCACATCCACCGCTACTTCGTCCTCGTCCGCGACATCGCCATCGCCCTGGGCGCCGCGGACGCCCTGCTCGCCGAGATCGGTGACGCCGTCGTCGCCGAGAAGGGAACCGTCCGATGAGCCCCACCACGTCGATCACAAAACTGGCCGCCTCGACCGAGGCCGCGGCCACCCGACCGGACCCGGTGACCACGGCCGAGCTCATCCTGACCCGACTCGGTGATCACAAGGTCGGCATCCTCTTCGAGGACGAGACCTACACGTGGGACACCTACGTACGAGAGTCGATCCGGCGCTCGCACCTGCTGCTCGACCGGATCGACCCGTCCCGCCCGCCGCACGTCGGCATCCTCATGGGCAACCGCCCGGAGTACCTCTTCGTCTGGGGTGCAGCCGCGCTCGCCGGGCTCACCCTGGTCAGCCTCAACGCGACCCGCCGCGGGCAGGAGCTGGCCGACGACGTCGTCGCCACGGACTGCCAGCTCGTCCTCGTCGGCGCCGATGAACGAGACTCGCTCGCGGCCCTCGGCGGCGGCGGCGAGGTCGGCGATGACGGCGGTGACGGCGGGGTTCAGGCCAAGGTGCCGGTGCTCGACGTCGACTCGGCGGACTACCGCGACGAGGTCGCCGCGCAGGACGACCACACGCCTCCGGAGGCGCCGGCGGCATACGACCCCGCGACGATCCTGATGATGCAGTTCACCTCCGGCTCGACCGGGCGGCCCAAGGCCGCGCTGTGCTCGACGGGGCGGTTCGCCTTCGCGGCCGGCTACGGACTCGGCGGGCTGACCCGCGACGGTGTCGCCTACAACGCGATGCCGCTCTTCCACTCCAACGCGCTGCTCGCCTGCTGGGCCAGCCCGCTCTACCTCGGCTCCGGCTTCGCCCTCGCCCGGCGCTTCTCCGCCTCCGGCTTCCTCGATGACCTGCTGAAGTTCCGGGCGACGTACTTCAACTACGTGGGACGAGTGCTCTCCTACCTGCTGGCCCAGCCCGAGCGGCCCGAGGAGAAGCAGACCGCCCTGAGGGCGGTGTGGGGCACCGAGGCGACCACCCGTGACCGGAGCGAGTTCGCGCGCCGTTTCGGCGTCGAGCCGTTCGAGAGCTACGGCTCGTCCGAGGGTGGCCTCAACCTCGTGCGCACCCCGGACACCCCGGAGGACGCGCTCGGCCTGCCGCCGACCGTCGTCACCTACGAGGCCGCGGTCCTCGACCCGTTCACCCTCGCGGAGAAGCCGCGCGCCCGCTTCGGCGACAACCACACCATCCTCAACCCCGAGGAGGCGATCGGCGAGCTCGTCGCCCTCGGCAACGCCAGCACCTTCGAGGGTTACTACCAGGACCCCGCCGCCACGGCCGAGCGCACCCGTGAGGGCCACTTCTGGACCGGCGACCTCGGCTATCGGGACGAGGCCGGGTTCTTCTACTTCGCCGGGCGCGGCGGCGACCGGTTCCGCGTCGACGGCGAGAACTTCACGGCTGCACCCATCGAGCGCATCATCGGCCGCTACGGCCGCACCCTGCTCGCCGCCGTCTACCCCGTCCCCGACGAGGTGAGCGGCGACCAGGTGATGCTCGCCCTCCAGCTCGACGGTGACGCTCCCTTCGACCCGCGCGACTTCGGGCGCTTCCTCGAGGCGCAGCCCGACCTCGGCACGAAGTGGATACCCCGCTACGTGCGGATCGTCTCGGCCCTGCCGGTCACCGCGACGAACAAGATCAACAAACCGGCGCTGCGCCGCGAGTACTGGGACACCTCGGACGAGGTGTGGGAGCGAAGCGACCGACAGTTCACCTACACCCGGTTGGGCGACGAACGCCGAAACGAGATCCGGGCCACATACGTCGAGAGCGGTCGCGAGCCGCTCCTCAAGCGATGAAGGAGACCACGATGCCAGACACGGACACGATGACGACGGCAGACACGAAGCCCAGGACCTGCACGCTGCCTGACGCAGACTCCGCGCGATCGCAGATCACGCAGATCATCGAGCGTGGCGAGGTCCGCCACTACCAGTCGAGGTACGCGATCACCGACCGGGCGATCGGTGCCCTGACGGATGTCCTCGGCGACGCCAACCCGATCTACACCGACGATGTGGCCGCCCGCGCTGCGGGGCACCCCGGCATCGTCGCCCCGGCCACCTCGCTGCAGGTGTGGGCGATGAACCGGCTCGACGAGCAGCTGCCCCCGAGCCCGGTCGACCGCGCCTACCAGATCCTGCAGGCCAACGGCTTCACGAGCGTCGTCGCGGTCAACGGCGACCAGACCTACGACCGCTACCTGCGCCCGGAGGACCGGCTGCACAGCGAGGAGCGGGTCGAGTCGATCTCCGAGCTCAAGCACACCGGCCTCGGCGAGGGCCTGTTCATCACGACCCTCATCACCTTCTTGGACGAGGCGGACGAGCAGGTCGGCACGATGCGCTTCCGCACGCTCTGGTACGCACCCCGCACCCAGCCCGACACGATCACGGAGGCCTGACATGGCGACCCCGACCCGGCAGCAGCCCGCTGTCAACCGCGACAACGCGTTCTTCTTCGAGAGCCTCGCCCAGGGCCGGCTCACGATCCAGCAGTGCACCCGGTGCCACGCGCACCGGCACCCGCCGGTGCCGATGTGCCCGCGATGCCACTCCCTGTCCTGGCAGGCCGACGAGGTGTCCGGTATGGGGACGCTCGTGACCTTCACGGCGCTCTACCACCCCGTCCTGCCGCCCTTCGTGCCCGGCTACCTCGTCGGTCTGGTCGAGCTGCAGGACGGCGTGCGGCTCGTCGTCAACCTCGAGTGCGCCGAGGACGAGGCGCAGATCGGGATGCCCGTCGAGGTCGTGCCGCAGCGCTACGGCGACGACCTCGTGCTGCCGGCCGGCTACCTGCCCGGCGCGCCGCACGTCGTCGTGTCCTCGACCGAGGCTCTGGCGGCCGAGGGGAGCCTCTCATGACGACCACGCTTCCCCCGCTCAGCATCCCCGTCACCGCGACACTGGTCGCCGGCGGAGCCCTCGCGACGCACGACTACTCCCTCGTGCACCACGACCGGCAGGCGGCCCTCGCAGCCGGCACGCGCGACATCTTCATGAACATCCTCACCACGACCGGCCTGGTCGGCAGGTACGTCACCGACTGGGGAGGACCGCGAGTCCGCCTGTCCAGCGTGAGCATTCGGCTCGGCCACCCAGTCCACCCCGGCGACACCCTCACCTTCGCGGGCGAGGTCACCGAATACGACGAGGCCACCCGCCAGGCCACCATCACGGTGACCGCGGACACCGACGGCGGTCAGCACGCCTCCGGCGCCGTCGTCGCCGTCCTGCCCGAGGACATCCAGGACGCACCGGCCCCGACGACGCACGACAAGGAAGAATCACGATGACAGGCATGCACGGCACCACCGCGATCGCGGGGATCGGTGCGACAGAGTTCTCCAAGGAGTCCGGCCGGTCCGAGCTCCAGCTCGCGATCGAGGCGTCGAAGTCCGCCCTGGACGACGCGGGCGTCTCCCCGTCGCAGGTTGACGGCTTCGTCTCCTACGGGATGGACACGTCCCCGTCGATCGACGTCGCCCGGGGCCTCGGCGCGCAGGCGCTGACCTACTTCGGGATGGTCGACTACGGCGGCGGTGCGGCGTGCGGGACGATCATGCACGCGGCGATGGCCGTGGCGACCGGAGCGGCGCAGACCGTGGTCGCCTACCGAGCCTTCAACGAGCGCTCCGGGGCCCGGTTCGGCACCGCGCTCAACGTCGAGGGCTGGGGCGTGGACGCCCGGGCGGCGAACTACGCGTGGTACCTGCCGCACGGCCTGATGACGCCCGCCTCGTGGATCGCGATGTTCGCCCGGCGCTACATGCACCTGTATGGCGCCACCAGCGAGGACTTCGGCCGGGTGGCCGTGCTCGACCGCCAGCATGCCTCGACGAACCCGAAGGCGTGGTTCTACGAGAAGCCGATCACCCTCGAGGACCACCAGGCCTCCCGGTGGATCGCCAAGCCGCTGCACCTGCTGGACTGCTGCCAGGAGTCCGACGGCGGGCAGGCCTTCGTGATCACCTCGCTGGAGCGGGCCCGTGACCTGCAGGGCACCTCGGCGGTCATCCGCGCCTCGGCGCAGGGGGCGGCATACGACCAGCACTCGATGACCAGCTTCTACCGCGGCGACGCCGACCGGCCCCTGCCCGAGATGGGTCTGGTCGCCGAGCAGCTCTGGGACAAGTCCGGTCTGCGCGCCGCCGACATCGACGCGGCCGTGCTCTACGACCACTTCAGCCCGTTCGTGCTCGCCCAGCTCGAGGAGTTCGGCTTCTGCGGACGCGGCGAGGCCAAGGACTTCCTCGCCGAGGGCAACGGGACCCTCGACTCGGCCCTGCCGATCAACACCCACGGCGGTCAGCTCGGTGAGGCCTACATCCACGGGATGAACGGCATCGCCGAAGGCGTCCGCCAGATCCGCGGTACCGCCGTCAACCAGGCCAAGCGGGCCGAGCACGTCCTGGTCACCGCCGGGACGGGCGTGCCCACCAGCGCCCTCGTCCTCGGTGTCGACAGCTGAGTCCCATCCACGGACGCCCACAAGGGCCGGGGTCTCTTCGGGCGAGGTTTTGCGCGGTTGGTGTAGCTGGGGCGCCCACGCCCACGCAACACCGCGCCTCAGCACCGCATGAAGGAATATACAGCCCTCGTCACATACCGGGCTTGAACACCATCACCCAGGTCGCCGCGGCCAGGAGCACGACAACCACCCGGCTGCCCCACGACCACCGGCGCAGCTGACGGATCGCCTCGTCTTGCCGGTCGTCTGCCGCGGCCCGCTCCGCCGCGATCGCGGCTCGGCTCTGGAACGCGACCCCGACCAGGAAGGCCGCCCCGAACAAGGCGAACGACGCCGAAAGCCACGCCTGAGCGAACGTCCAGGTGTCACCGATCAACACGATCCACACGCCGAAGCCGATGACGAGGACCGGGGCCGGCGCGAACACGAGGGGTCCGATCACCCGCAGGCTGGTGACGAACCTGTGCACTGCGTCGCTGCGACCCTCGTGCAGGACGTGCGTCGCGAGCGCGCTGAGCGTGAGGGCCCCTCCGACCCATACCATCGCTGCGAGAATGTGCACGAACAGAAGCCAGCCGTACATCGGAGCCTCCTTTCTGGCTAGTGCTAGTCGGACGGGTCAGGCTTCCCCGGTCCGAAGTCGGGCTCGTCCGGTCCCGGTTCGCTTCGCGCCGCGGCGGGGCGGGCCGGTCACGCCGACCTCGAGTGGCTGCCGGGGGCCGGCGGTGAGATCTGCTCCAGGGCGGGGATGACGGCCGCCAGGGTCGTGATGGTGTTGCGGGTCCACGGGCCCGCGGTGATGACGATGGCATGCTGGATGCCGTGCGCGGCCAGCTCGGTGCAACGCCGGAGGAAGCTGTCCGGGTTCTCGCCCGGGTCGAGACGAGTGCTGACCGGCTTGTCGATCTGGTCGTAGGGTCTCAGCTGTTCCAGCGTCGCCGCGCGGCGTCGGCTCGGGCGCACGAACGGCGGGCCGGTGCCGGGCGGGTCAACGGATGGCGCCACGTGCAGGTAGCCGGCTGTCGGCGGGTCCATGAACACGGGCATGGGGTATTTCGGGTTCGAGTTGACGACGGTCGGTTGGTGGTCGTGGTGTCGGTTCATCTCTCCTGCTTAGCACACGAACCTTTAGTGTCCAAATGATTAGTCATCTATAGAGTAACCTGACTGGCATGCCCGCTCCCGTACCTACCCCGATCGGTCGCGAACTGGCCCGCGTCGCGAAGAGCGTCGCCCGGGCCTTCGACGACGAACTGGCCGCAGCCGGGGGGTCCCTGCCCCAGTGGCTGATCCTGATCTCGCTGAAGACCCGGCAGCTGGCCAGCCAACGCGAGCTCGCCGAAGCCGTCGGCATCCAGGGAGCCACGCTGACCGTTCACCTCGACGCGATGCAGACCCATGGCCTGCTCACCCGTCGGCGTGACCCGACGAACCGGCGCGTGCACCTTGTCGAGCTCACGGCCGAGGGCCAGGAGGCCTTCAGCCGTCTGCGCCGCGCCGCCGCCGACTTCGACCACCAGCTGCGGGCCGGGATCTCCGACCGAGACATCGCCACCCTGTACCGGCTGCTGGCTCGCCTGCAACACAACGTTGCCGACGAGGTCAGCGCTGCCGACGCAACATCCTGACACCATCGCACCCACACCCGGGCCTACCCGTCCCCGCTCCCAGCCAAACCGGCCAGCCCGTCGGGTTGCTGGCCGGCCACGCCCAGCAACAGTTCGGGCGAGGCTGCCTCGCGCCTGGCAGGGGCACTGCGGCTCAACCGATGCTCGACGCGCCGCCGCACGTGCCGCGGCCAGCGCTCTCAGCCCGCGCTCGCGCACGCGGTGCGCCGCTGGCGAGGAGCCGTGCTGCGGATCTGTTCCTCGGCGAGAACCCACGCGCCCGGCCCGGTCCGTCACGATGGTGAGATGTGGCCGACGGACCCGGAAGCGCTGAGCCTCGTACAGGAGCAGCTCGCGGCGCGGACCCCTGAGCTGTGGCCGCTGCCAGTCAGCGGCGACCGGAACGGCAGCGACCGGAACGGCGGCGCCCGGTCGTTGACCGCCCAGCCAGCGACAGTCTCGCCGGGCCGGGTCCAGCTCAGGGACGTCAGGGTTGGTGCGTGCCGGGTCTGCTTCCGGCGCGGGCTGACCGGTCCCGGGGCGGCCGGGGACCCGGCTTGGGTCGCCTCCGTCGTCATGCACGACGACGAGGTCCTGGACCTGCGGACATTCCGGAGCGTGGCCGCAGCGGCCTACCTCCCCGGCCTGCTCGCTCTGCGGATCGGTCGCCTCATGGAGGACGCGGTGCGCTCCCTCGATCGCGCGCCGGACGTGCTGCTGATCGACGCCACCGCCAGAGACCATCCGCGTAGGGCCGGTCTCGCGCTGCACCTGGGCGCGCAGCTCGGACTGCCCACCATCGGCATCACGCGTCGCCCCCTGGTGGCCCGGGGCACGTGGCCGGACGAACCGCGCGGGGCCACCAGCGCGCTACGGATCGGCAACGAGGTGGTCGCGTGCCGGATGCGCACCGGGCCGGGGGCCCGCCCTCTCGTCGTCCACCCCGGCTGGCGGGTCGACCTCGAGACGGCCATCGCTGTCGTGCTGGGGACCAGCACGCGCCACCGCACGCCGGAGCCGCTCCGTCAAGCCCGGCGCGCTGCCCGAGAGGCTCGACAGGCGGAGGAGAGCCGGGACGGTGATGCGCATCGGCCGGGTCCATTCTGGTGACGGGCTGTGTGCGGTCGGTGTCGTTGGGGCGACCACGACCACGCACAACCCCGTGACTGCGGGTCCCAACCACGAATCCCACTGAGCCACAGACGAGGCCGAGGGTATGCCGCTCACTCCGCTGAGCGGCATACCGTGACGTCATGTGCGCCGGGGGAAGGCGGTTTGCGGTCGGGGGCCGTACGGG
>NZ_JAKDLO010000311.1 GCF_030452765.1 Intrasporangium sp. | reverse complement strand
CCCGACCAAGCCTACGACCCCGCTTCGACGGGCCTCTTGACACAGAGGGGAGCCATGAGCTATAGACGCCCCCTGCGGTGAATGCCTCGTGGCTTCGAATCGACTGGTGTTGCGAGGGTGGGTCACGCTAGCGTCGCCGCGGTGGTGTCGACTGCAGCACGTGCTGCCTTGGATGAGCTCTTGTCCCGGGACGATCCATCGATCCTCGGGTTGGTGCTGAGCGGGTCGGCGGCCCGGGGGATGGAGACCGAGCGCTCCGACGTCGACGTCTTCGTCGTGCGGGCAGACGAGGCGGGGCGCGAGACGATGCGCAGTACCTTCATCGACGAGATCCCCGACAGCCTGGTCGAACTCGAAGATGTCCCGCCCTACGGGAGTGCCGGCTGGTGGGGTCGCTGGGCCTATGCCTACGCGCAGGTGCTCCGCGACGACACCGGCGGTCGGATCACCAGCGCTGTTCACCGACTTCCGAGGCTCGACGCCGCGGAGCAGCGCAACATCCTGATTGATCACGACCGGCTCGACGGGTGGGTCAACTTCGCCTACCGCTGTCTCAGAGCGACCGCGATGGCCGCCAGCTTGAGTCGCGGCTCGATGCGGCCGAGTCGGTGCCGTGGCTGCTGGACGTGGTGTTCACGCTGGCCGGGCGGGTCCGGCCGTACAACAAGTACCTCCCGTGGGAGCTGCGTGAGCACCCGCTGGACGTGCCTGAATGGTCGGCTGGTGTGTTTCTGCCGGAGCTCGAACGCTTGCTGGCCGGTGACGCCGGCGCGGGCCGCCGCACGTTCGCGGTTGTTGATCGCGAGGTGCGGGCCTGGGACGCCGCTCACGACACGACAGTCTGCGGCGACACTATTGACTCGTGGGGCGAGGACCTTGACCTTTTCTCACCGGAGTAGCCGGGCAGAAGTGCGTGTTCCAGGGGATAACCCCCATTGAGCCCGCACTGAGTGCCCGCCGCAATTTTGGCGGTGGGTGCCCGGATCTAGCCCCCCCTTGGCCCTCCCCGCCAACGCGCTCTCCGCGGCAGAAGCGGAAGTCGGGAGACCGGAACGTTGATGAATCGTCATGCAGGTACGCCCGCGCCGAAGGAGCCGCGATGATCGCCGCCCCGACTCGCTCGCTGCTCTTTCAGCAACTCAGTTTCATTGGCCGACGGCAAGGGCCGCATGTCCCTGGCCATGGAAAAGTTCCCGGTGGTGGCCGGGTGAGGTCCCCGCTGGTGGCCAAGTAGAAGTCCCCACTTGCTCGTCGTGTCGAGCCGGAGCGTGAAGCCTGAGCGGTGACGGTGGCGGTGTCTAGCCAGTCACTGCCACCGCTCAGGGAGCTCCATTGAAGAGCATGAGGGATGAGATGAACATTGTTGCCGCCTACGAGTTGGTGGGTACCTACCGTGGCGCCGCCGATATTTGTGGCACCACGCACAAGACGGTCAAGCGTGTGATCGAGCGCGTTGATGCAGGGCAGGGACGGCCGGGGCGGGCGCCGCGGCCGGCGAACTATGAGGGTGTGCGTGATCTTGTCGGTCAGGCCGTGGAGGTGGGCCGGGGCCGGGTCAGCGCGATGCGGCTGCTGCCGCGGGCGCGGGCCGCGGGTTATGCCGGCTCGGACCGGAACTTCCGGCGGCTGGTCGCGCAGGAGAAGAACCGCTTCCGCGGGGAGCGGGGCCGGGGCCGTCGTCCGGCGGTGTGGTCCCCGGGTGAGCATCTGGTGATCGACTGGGGCGTCGTGGCGGGGGTGCATGTCTTCTGCGCGGTGCTGGCCTGGTCACGGGTGCGGTTCGTGCGGTTCGCTGCGGATGAGAAGGCTGCGACGACGTTCGCGATGCTCGCGGAGTGTTTCGAGCAGCTGGGCGGCGTGCCGGGGGTCGTGCTCGCGGACCGGATGGGCTGACTGAAGGGTGGGGTGGTCGCCAACCGGGTGGTCCCGACCCCGGAGTACGTGCGGTTCGCGACGCATTACCGGTTCCGGCCGGACTTCTGCGAGGCGCTCGACCCGCAGTCCAAGGGCATCGTGGAGCGGCTGGTCGGGTACAGCAAGGATGACCTGCTGCGCCCGTTGCTGCTCGAGTTCGCGTTGGGTGAGGGAGGCGGTGGTGACCAAGACCGTTCAACAGCAATGGTCCTGGCTGACCTGCCGGTGGCGAACGAGCGCGCGGCGGTATGGTGCGGGCAGGTCAACGCTAAGGTCCACGCCGAGACACTCGTGGTCCCGAGCGTCCGGCTTGAGCAGGAGCGGGAGCTGCTGGGCGTGTTGCCGTCGCTGCGCCCGAGCATCGGCCCGGCCCCGGTGACGCGCAAGGTTGACAAGCTGTCCACGATCCGCCTCGGCTCGGCTCGCTACTCCGTCCCGAACCGGTTGACCGGGGCCCGGGTCGCGGTCGTGGCCCAGGGCCCGCGGGTGCTGATCACCGACCCCGCCACCGGGCAGGTCCACGCGCAGCACCCGCTGAAGGCGCCCGGGGAGGCCTCCATCCTCGACGAGCACTACGGCGGTCCCAGGCCCACCGCCCCCGGCCCCGGGGGCGGCCCCC
>NZ_JAKDLO010000310.1 GCF_030452765.1 Intrasporangium sp. | reverse complement strand
TGTGGGTGGCGCTTTGGGCGGGCCGCCTCTCACTTTCCCGCCGGGGTCCGATTGTCGGTGGCGCAGCCGCGCACCCCGCCGGATGGTGGAGTCAGCGGGGCCGGAAGGCGGCACGGCGGGGCCGGATGTCGAGCACGTCGCTCAGTCGGTGCAGTTGGGGCACGGCCCGGACAGCGGCATCTCCAGGAAGCACGTCGGGCACACCGGCCCGTGGCGTTCGGTGCTGGCGCGGGACGGTGCCCGCCTGTGGGGAGTGCTCTCGCGCCGGCTTCGCGGCTCGCGAACGCGCCGGCTTCGCGACTCGCGAAACCGCGGGCTGAAGCTCGGGGTGGCGTCCGCGGGCACGTCGGCGCCCCAGTGCCGGTAGCACTCGAGCCGGGTGGTGGCGGCGTGCATCTCCCGCGCCACGGGATCGTCGATCGGCCTGGTCCCGGCGACCCGCAGCACCTCGTTGTAGCCGGTACCGACCTGCCCATCCTGCTTGTGCACGACGAGAGACGACAGCGCAGGCTCGCCGCGAACATGGCTGACCTTGGCCAGGTCGACGAGCAGTGTCCCGATCCAGCTACCGGCCGTCGCCTTCGTCCACAGGCCCGAGCGTCGCTGGATCTGCTCACCGAACTCGGAGTAGGTGATGACCGCGTTGTAGCGCCCGGCCGTCTCGACGAGGATCTCGTAGGCGTGCTTGGCCCAGTAGGGGCGGGCCGCTGTGGGGGTGACGTAACGCTCGGGCTCGGCATCGACCATGTCTCCATGGTTTGCCCAACAGGGGCCTCTGCTCAAGGGGGCGCCGGGGCTAGATCTTCCTGCGCGACGGCGACCTGCTCCACCGGGTCAACTGGCCGGAACGAACTCGGCGCGGGGCTCTGTCTGAGCACGAGGCCGCCACCCCTGCGCTCGTCGTTCCGGTTTGTTGTCCCGCCTGACCGGGGGCTCGTGGCCGGCCGGCCGTCGTCGCCCCGGAACCAGGACCGCACCGCGCACCGGGATGAGCTCCGGCCGTTGCTCGTCGAGCGCCTCGCGACCAAGGGCCGGGCACAGCGGTTCGAGCAGATGTCTGCGGCCGGCATCGCCTGCGGACCCATCAACAGCGTCGGCGAGGGTATCGAGCTCGCGACGAAGCTCAGGCTCGACCCGTTCGTCGTGGTGGGCGACGGCGACCACGCCGTCCCCACCGTGCGCGACCCACCGACCTTCTCGCGCACGCCTGTCCGCCACGAGCTCCCGCCGCCCGAGCTGGACGAGCACGGCGCGGAGATCCGCGCCTGGCTGTTCGCCGACCAACAGGCCGGCAGGTCGGTCGCAGAAAGGACACCCATCATGCCTGAGGACGCCACCCGGCTCGACTTCCCGACGTAGCTGGGCATCTCCACCCGCGACACCATCACCCTCATGGGCCAGGACCTCGCGAGCGACCTGATGGGCAAGGCCAGCTTCGGCGAGCTCGCCTACTGGCTCGTCGCGGGCCGCCGTCCGACGCCGGGACAGCTGCGGGTCTTCGAGGCCGTGCTCGTCGCGCTCGCCCACCTGCCCGATCATCACGCTGCGGCCCGAGGCGGACCTGCCGATCGTGCCGATCTACACGAACATCTTCGCCCCGCCGATGCCGCTGCCGAGCCGGTTCGTCGAGCCAGGCGGTGCGCCGCATCGTCGAGAGCTGGCCCTCGAACCTCAAGGTGGCGATCATCGGCACCGGGCACCTCTCCCTCGAGCTGGGCGGCCCGCGCCAGTTCGGCCCGCACGGCCCGGACCCGGAGTTCGACGCCAAGGCGGTCGAGTGGATCGCCACCGGCGACATCGAGCACTGCCTCGACGAGGTGACCCTGGAGAGCCTGCATCTGCCCGGCAACGCGACGCACGGCTTCATGGACTTCATGCTGATGATGGGCGTCGCCGGTGAGCACGTCCCCGCAGACTACGTCGACAGCCTCGACCTGTTCCACACCATGGAGGCCTATTTCACCTGGTATCCCAAGGCGGTGGCGTCATGAGCCGATACCTGTTGGACAAGTTCCTCTACACCGTCGACCGCGACCCCGGAGTGGGTGGAGCGCTACCGCACCGAGCCCGCCGAGCTGGTCAGGTGGTGGGAGGAGACCCAGGCCAACCGGGTGCTCAACATCGTCACCGCGGAGTCCAGCACCTGGCAGGCGTTCAGCGGCGAGGAGCGGCAGGCGCTGGCGACGCATGACTACCCCAGGCTCTTCGAGCTCGGTGCGCACCCGTTCCTCACCCTGACGTTGTTCATCGCGATGTTCGAGCGCGACTACGACGAGCCGCTCGGGTTCCAGCTCGAGTATGCCCGCACGATGTCACGCTTCTCGCTGCCCTGCCCCGACATCACGACCTGATGCGCGCCGCACGGATCCCCGAGTTCGGCCGGCCGCCGGTGGTCGGCGCGGAGGAGCGTCCGTCCGCCCGCTCGGGCACGAGCGTGATCGCGACGACGGCGGTTCCGATCACGCCGCTCGACGTGCTGTGCGCGACCGGGAGCTCGTACTTCGGCCCGCGGACCCTGCCGTACGTGCCCGGCGTCCAGGG
>NZ_JAKDLO010000309.1 GCF_030452765.1 Intrasporangium sp. | reverse complement strand
ACCTCGGTGGGGGGCAGGGCGATGGCGCCGACGATGACGGGGAACCGGTCGATGACGTCCATCGTGAACTCGATGCCGTCAAGGTCGCAGCCGACCTGGACCAACCGGGTGACCCCGACCGACCTCGCCCGAGACACGGCCTCGGCGACCGGGAGTGGCTCGCCGCCCTCCCGGGTGATGTCGAGGTGCGCGTGGTTGTCGACGACCTCGATCGGCAGCGGGTCGGGGGCAGGCGGCAGGCCTCGATGCGCCGAGGACGAGTGTGCGCTCATGCCTCGGATGCCTCGGAAGTCACAGCCACCTCGGCTGTTACAGCCGCTTCGGATGCCACAACAGCCCCGGCAACCACAGCCGGATGGGGCGGACCCTCGGGCTGCGTGTGGTCCTGGCGCATCCGCTCGATCTCCTCGTCGACCACCGACGGGTCGAACTTCGTGAAGACCGGCGTGGGCTTGGCGATCGGCGTACCGACCACGACGGGGCGCGGCTCCCACCTCGGGGTCGCCGAGTAGTCGCCGGTGATGATCGGGTAGGGCCTGCCGTTGTCGAGGTCGGTGACCTCCTCGAGCCGGGGCATCGGCATGAGCTCGCCCTGGCCGCCCATGACGACGTGCACCCGGTTGGCGCCGTGCGGCAGGAACGGAGCCGTCATCGTGTTGAGGTCGCTGACCGCCTGGGCGAGCACGTGCAGCACCGTCCCGAGGCGTTCACGCTCGTCCTCGCCCTTGAGCTTGAACGGCTCCGTCTCTGCCACATAGCGATTCGCCTCGCCGACGATCCGCATCACCTCGGCGATGCCCTGCTTGAAGCGCTGCCGCTCGATGAGCCGCCCGACCGTCTCGAAGCCACCGCGCACCGCGGCGAGCAGCGCTTCGTCGACCGGCTCGAGCGGCCCGGCCACTGGGATCTGCCCGAAGCTCTTCGCGATCATCGAGGCCGTCCGGTTGACGAGGTTGCCCCAGCCGGCGACGAGCTCGGAGTTGTTGCGCTGAATGAACTCGGCCCACGTGAAGTCGCTGTCCTGGTGCTCCGGTCCGGCCGCGCAGATGAAGTAACGGAGGGGGTCGGCGCCATACCGGTCGAGCACGTCACGGACGTAGATGACATGCCCACGCGACGTCGAGAACTGCTTGCCCTCCATCGTCATGAACTCCGACGCGACAACCTCGGTCGGCAGGGCCAGCACGCCGTACTCCCCCGGCTCGCCGCCGTGGGCGCCCCGCCCGGCATAGGCGAGCAGCTCGGCGGGCCAGATCTGGGCGTGGAAGGTGATGTTGTCCTTGCCCTGGAAGTAGTAGCTGCGCGGCGGCTGGTCCTGTGTCGCGTCCCAGAAGTCGCGCCACCGCTCCGGCTCGCCGATCCGCCGGGCCCACTCGATCGAGGCCGACAGGTAGCCCACGACCGCGTCGAACCACACGTAGAAGCGCTTGTGCGGCTGGTCGCGCCACCCCTCGATCGGCACCGGGATGCCCCAGTCGAGGTCGCGCGTCATGGCCCGCGGCCGGACGTCCTCGAGCAGGTTCTTGGCGAACTTGATGACGTTGGGCCGCCACAGCCCGGTCGCCTCCCGCTCGTCGAGCCACTCGCGCAGGGCGTCGGCGAGCGCCGGCAGGTCGAGGAAGAAGTGCTGCGTCTCGACGAACTCGGGCCTCTCGCCGTTGATCTTGCTGCGCGGGTCGATCAGGTCGGTCGCGTCGAGCTGGTTGCCGCAGTTGTCGCACTGGTCGCCGCGTGCTTCGCCGTAGCCGCAGATCGGGCAGGTGCCCTCGATGTAGCGGTCGGGCAGGGTGCGCCCGGTCGACGGGCTGATCGCGCCGCGGGTGGTCTGCTCGATCATGTAGCCGTTGCGCCAGTCGCCGGTGAACAGCTCCTGCGCGACGGCGTAGTGGTTGGCCGTCGTGGTGCGGGTGAACAGGTCGTAGGACAGGCCGAGGTCGGTCAGGTCGGTCGCGATGACGCGGTTGTACTTGTCGGTGATCTCCTGCGGGGTCAGACCTTCCTTCTCGGCCAGGACAAGGATCGGCGTGCCGTGCTCGTCCGTGCCCGAGACCATGAGCACGTCGTGTCCGGCCATCCGCATGTACCGGCTGAAGACGTCGGAGGGCACGCCGAACCCGGCCACGTGGCCGATGTGGCGCGGGCCGTTGGTGTACGGCCAGGCGACGGCAGACAGGACTTTGCTCATAGCCCCCGATCCTAGGGTGGCGCGCTTCGTGGGGTATGCCGCTCAGCGCGCACCTGCCATCCCGCTCCTTCCCTGCCGACACGGTTCCCGATGGCGGCTCGGGATGACTGGGCTGGAGCACTTCGCTGCTGGCCGCGAAGGGGTACTGCCACGGCAAAGAGTAAGCCCGCCCACGAAGGAGACGGCAAGCTCAATGACAGACCACGCCCCGCACGTCGTCACCCAGAACGACGGTCAACAGGCTATAGGCCCGGAGGTGGCGGACGAACTCACGCGCGTGGTCGACCGCACGGCCCCGCGCCTTTTCGCACTTAGTGCCTGTGATGAATTAGTCTAGTCTGGTTCGGGCGTGTCGCGCGGTGCCGGGT
>NZ_JAKDLO010000114.1 GCF_030452765.1 Intrasporangium sp. | reverse complement strand
AAAACACCCCCCGAACGCTCTTGACACGGCCCCGCTCCTACAGGGATGACCTGCGACATGACCAGGCGACCTGAGGCGCGACCTGACGTCGCGACATGACCAGCCGGCGCGGGCCCGCCCACCCAGCGCAGGGCCGCGCCCGCGACGCGTGCCGGGTCAGCCCGGGGAGGGTCCTGTCGCCACCGGTCGCGAGGGGTCGCACACCCACTCGCTCCACGACCCGGGGTAGAGCGTGGCGTCGATGCCGAGCTCGGCGAGCGCGAGCACCTCGTGCGCAGCCGTGACCCCGGAGCCGCAGTAGACCGCGACGGGCTGGCCCTCCCGGCCGTCGCCCACCTGCGCCCAGTGCTCGGCGAGGTCGGGCCGGAAGGTTCCGTCAGCCGCGAGCCATGCGCTCGTCGGAGCGTTGACAGCTCCGGGGATGTGTCCGGCGACCGGGTCGATCGGCTCGACCTGCCCGGTGTAGCGCTCATGAGCCCGGGCGTCCAGGAGCAGGCCGGTCCGAGCCCAGTCCGCGGCCGCGTCGGCGTCGATCGTCGGCATCGACCCCGGCCGGGCAACGACCGTGCCGGCCCGCTCGTCCGGAGTGCCGGTGCTCACCGGGAGCCTGGCCTCCACCCATGCGCCGAACCCGCCGTCGAGGACTCGGACGTCGTCGAGACCGACCCAGCGCAGCACCCACCAGGCCCGCCCAGCGGCATACGACTCGCGCGCGTCGTAGACGATGACCCGGCTGCGGTCACTGACGCCGCAGCGTCGCAAGGCGGCTTCGACGACGGCCGGCTCGGGCAGCGGGTGACGCCCCCCGGGGCCCGGCGGCGCAGCCAGCGTCGACTCGAGGTCGACGAAGAAGGCACCGGGCACGTGGCCCGCCGCGTACTCGTCGATCCCGGGGTTGCGGGCCCCGCCGGTGGTCAGGGTCCAGCGGACGTCGATGACGACGAGGTCCTCGATCTCGTGGGCGAGCTGCGCGGCGCTGATCAGATGGGTCACCCGCCCATCGTGTCATCGGGCCGGTCGTTACGAGACGCTGGCCGTCGAAGCCTTCCCAAAGCACGGACACAGGACCAAGGTGGTGTGGGCGTCGCCAGGCGCCAGCCCCAACCCACCCGAAGAGGCAACGATGAAGAGACTGACCGGCATCGTCGCTGCTGTGAGTTTGATCGTCAGCGGGCTCGCCATCGCCCCCGCTGCGCACGCGGCACCGGCTACCTTCGACCGTCATCGGCCACCCACCGAGTACCAACCACCCCCCATCGCGTGGGGCCCCTGCACCAACCCGACCCTGGTGAGCTTCGGTGCCGAGTGCGGCATGCTCACGGTGCCGCTCGACTACGCCAGGCCGAGTGGCGAGAAGATCCAGCTCGCCGTGTCGCGGATGAGACACACGACACCCGACTCGCAATACCAGGGGGTCACCCTGGTCAACCCTGGCGGGCCGGGTGGCTCCGGCCAGATCTACTCGGTCCTGCAGCAGTTCATCCCCAGCGGCGCCGGGCTGTCGTATGACTGGATCGGCTTCGACCCGCGCGGCGTGGGTGCGAGCGTGCCGTCACTGACCTGTGACGGCAACTACTTCGGCTACAACCGCCCGTACTACGTACCGATCACCCGGCAGCTGCAGGCGACGTGGCTGACGAAGACCGCGAACTACGCGCGGGCCTGTGATGCTGCCGGGGGACGGCTGCTCGACCACATGAAGACCACTGACTGGGTCGCTGACATGGAGAGCCTCCGGATTGCCTTGGGCCAGAAGCAGATCAACTACTACGGCTTCTCCTACGGGACGTACCTCGGTCAGGTGTACGCCACCCTGCACCCCGACCGGGTGCGGCGGTTCGTCCTCGACAGCAACGTCGACCCGCGCCGGGTCTGGTACCAGGCCGACCTCGACCAGGACGTTGCCTTCGACAAGAACATGGGCATCTACTTCGACTGGGTCGCCAAGCACGACAGCGTCTACCACCTCGGCAACGACGGTGCAGCGGTCGAGCGGACGTACTACCGCATTCTGCGCCAACTGCGATCCCGGCCGCGGGCCGGTGGGCTGGTCGGGCCGGACGAGTGGACGGACGCCTTCCTTGGCGCCGGCTACTACGTCTTCGGTTGGGAGGACATCGCGCGGGCGTTCGACGCGGCAGTCAACAAGGGTGACTTCGCCGGGATCAAGGACCTCTATGACGCCTCGAACGGACAGGGTCCGGGGGCGGACAACACCTATGCCGTGTACCTGGCGGTGGAGTGCACCGACGTCCGGTGGCCCCGGCCGTGGTGGGTGTGGCAGCGGGACAACTGGAGGACCTACGTGAAGGCCCCGTTCGAGACGTGGGCCAATGCCTGGTACAACGCTCCGTGCCGGAGCTGGTCCGGCGGGACGGGCACCCCCGTGCAGGTCGACGGCACGAAAGTGCCCCCCGTGCTGCTGATCGACGAGACGAATGATGCGGCGACGCCATATACCGGCAGCCTCGAGGTGCGCAAGCTCTTCCCGAAGTCAATCCTCGTCGAGGGGGTCGGTGGCACCACCCATGCGGGCTCGCTCTCGGGGGTCGCCTGTGTCGATGACACGATCGCGGTCTACTTTGCGACCGGTGACCTGCCCACCAGGAAACCCGGGAACCGTTCGGACCTGCAGTGCGATCCGGTGCCCCAGCCCAGCCCGTCGGCGGCGTCGCTGCGTTCGCCCGCACCCTCGGGCGAGCTCTCTCCCGAGCTGAGGGCACTGCGCCTCCAGCTGCTGTCGCCGGTGCACTGAGCTCGTCCGGCCGGCGCCGGCCGGTCCTAGGTCCGCACGGCTTGCACACTGGCCGAGAACGGCTGGCTCAGACAGATGTTCACGCATTTCGTCCTCGTCCACGGGTCGCGCCTGTCGAGCGCCCAGTGGTCCCCGCAGCTGCCGCTGCTGGCCGGGCACGTGACGGTGGGGCTGGTCGACCTGCCCGGCCACGGCGCCCGCGCCGCCGAGACGTTCACCCTCGACCGGTGCGTCGAGGTCATCGACGAGGTGGTCGGTGCCGCACCCGTAGGCGCATCGGTCGTCCTGGTCGGCCACTCGCTCGGCGGCTACGCCGCGATGACGTATGCCGCTGCGCGGGGCTCGCGCCTCGCCGGCTTGGTCCTCGCGGGGTGCAGCACCACCCCGCGCGGGCCGGGCGCTGCGATCTACCGCGGGGTCGGGTGGCTCACCGACCGGCTCGGCCCGGACCGGATGACGCGGCTCAACGACCGGGTGCTGCACCGGCTCTACCCGGCGGATCGGGTCGACCCGGTCATCGCCGGGGGCTACTACTTCGCGCCGACGGCCGGCGCCTGGGCCGAGGTGATGGCGCGGTGCCGACCGTCGATGCTCGCCGGGCTGGCCTGCCCGGTGCTCATCCTCAACGGTCAGTACGACCAGTTCCGCCTCGGGGCAAGGCCGTTCGTCCGCAGGCTGCGAGAGGGCGGCCTTCGGGATGTGCGGGTCGAGGTCGTCCCGAGGGCGGCTCACCTGTCGAACCTCGATGCGCCCGAGGCCTTCGCCGCCGCCCTGCTGCGCTTCGCCGATTCGGTCGACGCGCCATGATTTGGGAGAATCGAGCGCTGTGACCGATGTGCTGACTTCGCCCGCCCGCCCGGCCTCGGTCCTGCCACCCCTGCGGATCGGTCGGCACGTCATCGAGTCGCCGGTCGTCCTCGCGCCGATGGCCGGGATCACGAACCGGGCGTTCCGGCGCCTGTGCCGCGAATACGGCCGGGAGGGCACCGCACTCGGTGGCGCCTCGGGTGCGACGAGCCTCTACGTCAGCGAGATGATCACGACCCGGGCCCTCGTCGAGCGGAACCCCGAGACGATGCGCCTGATCGAGCACGACCCCGACGAGTCCCCACGCTCGGTCCAGCTCTACAGCGTCGACCCGGCCACGGCGCGCGCTGCGGCGCGGATCATCGCCCAGGAGGACCGGGCCGACCACATCGACCTCAACTTCGGCTGTCCCGTCCCCAAGGTCACCCGCAAGGGCGGCGGCTCGGCCCTGCCGTGGAAGCGTGACCTCTTTCGCGCGATCGTCGGCGCCGTCGTGCAGGAGGCCGCCCGACGCGAGATCCCGGTCACGGTCAAGATGCGCACGGGGATCGACGAGGACCACCTGACCTACCTCGACGCCGGACTCGCCGCCGAGCAGGAGGGCGTCGCGGCGCTCGCCCTGCACGCCCGGACCGCCGCCCAGGCCTACTCGGGCACCGCCGACTGGTCGGCCATCCGGCTGCTCAAGCAGACGGTCACGAGCGTGCCCGTGCTCGGCAACGGTGACATCTGGTCGGCCGAGGACGCGCTGCGGATGGTGGCCGAGACCGGGGTCGACGGGGTCGTCGTCGGCCGCGGGTGTCTCGGCCGGCCGTGGCTGTTCACCGATCTTGCCGCGGCCTTCGTCGGCACTACTGCGCGCGTCACCCCGACGCTCGGCGAGGTCGCCGACACGCTGCGCCAGCACACCGAATACCTCGTCGACTTCTACGGTGACGAACACCGGGCCTGCCGTGACATCCGCAAGCACATCGCGTGGTACCTCAAGGGTTTCCCGGCCGGCTCGACGGTGCGCAGCTCTCTCGCCCTCGTCGACTCGATCGCTGCCCTCGATACGCTCCTCGCCGGGCTCGACCGCGACGCGCCGTGGCCGGGGGAGCCCGCGGAGGGTCAACGCGGGCGCGCCGGGTCGCCTCGCCGGGTGGCCCTGCCGGAGCACTGGCTCGACTCGCGGGAGCTGTCCGAGCAGCACCGGCACACCATCGCCGAGGCCGAGCTGTCGATCTCCGGCGGCTGACGCGCGCGGCAGGGCGTCCGAGCAGCCGACCGCCGGTGGTGTCGGCAGGGACTGACAGGATGCCTCCATGCGACACGGTGGCAGTGCCGAGCGACCGGCGGTCTTCTTCGACGATGCGGCCGAGTTCCGGGCCTGGCTCGAGGCCAACCACGACACCGCCTCCGAGCTGTGGATGGGCCTGCACAAGAAGCACGTCCCCGACCGGGGACTCATCTATCAGGAGGCCGTCCGCGAGGCGCTCTGCTACGGCTGGATCGACTCGCAGGCCCAAGGCATCGACGACGACTCACGTCGGCAGCGCTTCACGCCGCGCAAGCCCGGCAGCAACTGGAGCAACATCAACATCGAGGCGGTCGCACAGCTGACCGCCGAGGGCCGGATGCACCCGGCGGGCCTGGCCGCGTTCGAGCGCAGGCGCGCGGACCGGTCGGGGATCTACTCCTACGAGAACGAGCACCGCACCTGGCCGGACCGC
Source organism: Intrasporangium sp. (assembly GCF_030452765.1). GTDB lineage: Bacteria > Actinomycetota > Actinomycetes > Actinomycetales > Dermatophilaceae > Intrasporangium_A. Next base: position 9,760 of record NZ_JAKDLO010000114.1, on the reverse strand, counting down.
TACGAGACGCTGCTGCGCAACAACCCGACCGCGTCGACCTTCTGGGACGGCGCGACCGCGTCCTACCGCAAGCTCGCAACCAACTGGGTCGTCTCGGCCAAGCAGGAGGTCACTCGCGACAAACGGATGGCCCAGCTCGTCGACGACTGCGCCCACCTGCGGCTCATCCCGTCGCAGCGCTACGGCAAGGAGCCCGGCTGGGTGGCTCGGGTCCGCGACGTGCTCGGCTGAGCGGCATACCCCTAACGCTTGCCGCGCGGCGGGATGATCTCATGGTGCGCCTTGTCGTCCGCCTTGGACTGCTTCGCGGCGCGCTTCTGCTTGATCGACTTGCCCTTCTGCGACATGTGCGACCGGGGGGACTTGTCGGGCATCGGTGCTCCTCGGCTGTCAGGCCCCTGACGTCCTGCCGCCAGTATGCGCTCGCCGGGGGCCGGATGCCGATCAGCCGGGCCCGTCGCCCGGCCGGGCCGTCCCGGTCGCTGCTGTGCTGGGCACCAGATGGCTAGAGTCCGAGCGTGGCCTACGACGCGCGAGACCGTGAGCGATGGGTCGCGGAGGACCCCGCGCAGAAGCGGGCCGACCGCGACGACTTCGCCCGTGACCGCGCCCGGGTGCTCCACTCGGCCGCTCTGCGCCGGCTCGCCGCGAAGACCCAGGTCCTCGCGCCCGGCCACGACGACTTCGTCCGCAACCGCCTGACCCACTCGCTCGAGGTGGCCCAGATCGGGCGTGAGTTCGGCGCCGCCCTCGGCTGCGACGCAGACCTGTCCGATACGGCCTGCCTGGCGCACGACCTCGGCCATCCACCGTTCGGGCACAACGGCGAGGCGGCGCTCGAGGAGATCGCCGCGGACATCGGCGGCTTCGAGGGCAACGCCCAGACGCTGCGCATCCTGACCCGGCTCGAGGCCAAGCGCAGCCACCCCGACGGCCGGCCCGCCGGCCTCAACCTGACCCGTGCAAGCCTCGACGCGGCGACGAAATATCCGTGGGCGCGAGGCGACGCGCCCAGCGGCACAAGGAAGTTCGGCGTCTACACGTCGGACCGCACGGTCTTCGACTGGTTCCGGACCGGTGCCCCGCCCCGCGCCCGATGTCTCGAGGCGCAGGTGATGGACTGGTCGGACGACGTGGCCTACTCGGTCCACGACGTCGAGGACGCGATCGCCTCGGGCTGGGTCGACCCGCGCGTCCTGCGGTCGGGCACCGACATGGCGGCGGTCCTCGACGCGGCGGCGCACACCTACGCTCCCGACCTCACGCCCGAGGCGCTCGGCGGCGCCCTCGAACGACTGCTGGCCTCGGGCGCCATCCCGGGCGCCTACGACGGGTCGCGCCGGGCCCTCGCAGCCCTCAAGGACATGACGAGCCGCCTCATCGGTCGCTTCGTGCGGGTCGCCGAGGACGCGACCCGCGCCCGGTACGACGAGGGCGCGTTGACCCGGTTCGGCGCCGACCTCGTCGTCCCGGACGACGCGCGTGCGGAGTGTGCCGTGCTCAAGGCCGTCGCCTACCACTTCGTCATGACCGCCGACGAGCGGGTCGCGGTGCTGTCCATGCAGCGCCAGGTGATCCACGGGCTGTTCGACGGGTATGCCGCCCAGCCGGAGTCGCGCCTCGACGGTGACCTCCGCGAGGACTTCCGTTCCGCCGGCAGCGACGCCGAGCGGCGCCGGGTTCTCGTCGACCAGGTCGCGGCCCTGACCGACATCCGGGCGTTGGCGCTGCATCGTGAGTGGGCCGGCTGACCGGCACGTCCCCCGGTGACCTGTGCGTCGTCCCGGTCCACGCGCGCCGCGGCGACCTAGACTCACGAGCAGAGAGAGGAGGGGCATGGCCGGCCTGATCAACAGCGACGACATCGCGACCGTCAAGGAGCGCTCCTCGCTCGAGGACGTCGTCCGCGAGCACGTCACGCTGCGCCGGTCCGGGTCGCGCCTGGTCGGCCTGTGCCCGTTCCACGACGAGAAGAGCCCCTCCTTCGGGGTCAACCCGACCAACGGCTTCTACCACTGCTTCGGCTGCGGCGAGGGCGGCGACGTCATCTCCTTCGTCCAGAAGGTCGAGAACCTCTCCTTCACCGAGACGATCGAGCGGCTCGCCGAGCGGCTCGGCGTGCAGCTGCGCTACGAGGGTGGGTCGGGGCGGCCCTCGGGAGAAGCGCCCGGCCGGCGGTCCCGTCTCGTCGAGGCGCACCGGGTGGCCGAGGAGCTCTACACCGACCTGCTCCTGCACCAGCAGGCCGCGCGAGCGGGGCGGGACTTCCTGCGAGCCCGCGACTTCAACAGCGCGCACGTGGGGCAGTTCGGCATCGGCTTCGCCCCGCGCGGCGGTGAGGAGCTCGTCCGTCACCTGCGGGCCAAGGGGTTCACCGACGACGAGCTGGTCATCGGCGGCCTGGCCGGCCGGGGCAGCCGGGGTCTCTACGACCGGTTCCGGGGCCGACTGGTCTGGCCGATCCGCGACATCACCGGCGACACGATCGGCTTCGGGGCCCGGCGGATCTTCGACGACGACCGGATCGAGGCGAAGTACCTCAACACCGCCGAGACCCCGATCTACAAGAAGTCGTCCGTGCTCTACGGGCTCGACCTGGCCCGCAAGAAGATCTCCGCTGAGCGGCGGGCCGTCGTCGTCGAGGGGTACACCGACGTCATGGCCTGCCACCTGGCCGGTGTCGAGACGGCGGTCGCCACGTGTGGCACCGCCTTCGGCGCCGAGCACATCAAGATCCTGCGCCGCCTCATCCGCGACGAGGCGGGCCTCGCGCCGGCCAGGGTCGTGTTCACCTTCGACGGCGACGCGGCCGGCCGGAAGGCGGCGATGCGCGCCTTCGCCGACGACCAGAAGTGGGCGTCCCAGTCCTTCGTCGCCGTCGAGAAGTCCGGCAAGGACCCGTGCGAGCTGCGCCAGTTCGAAGGTGACCCGGCCGTCGCCGCCCTCATCGAGGACGCCGTGCCGATGTTCGAGTTCGCGGTCCGCACGACGATCGACCGCTTCGACCTGACGACCGCGGAGGGGCGGGTGCAGGCCCTGCGCGCGGCCGCCCCGATCGTCGCCTCGATCCGCGACCGGTCCCTGCGGCCCGAGTACACCCGCGAGGTCGCCGGGATGCTCGGCGTCGAGGTCGAACAGGTCGCCACGGAGGTGGGCCGGACGGGAAGGGTCACCGTCCGCGACGACCGGGCCCAGCGGCATACCCCCTCGTCGGAGGACGTCGCCGAACCGGCGCCGGGGGAGACGCACCTTGCCATGCCCGATCCACGCGACCCGGTCGTCGCCGCAGAGCGGCAGCTGCTGCAGGTGGTCCTGCAGTTCCCGACCGTCCTGCGCGCCGACGCGATCGACCTGCTGACCCCGGAATCGTTCTCGGCGCCGGCGCACCGGGCCGTGCTGGAGGGTGTCCATGCCGCGCATGCCGTCGACGGGTCCCCGTCGGGTCGGGCGTGGACCTCAGCGGTCACCGAGGCGGCCCCGACGGTCGTCGCGGGCCTGATCAGCGAGCTGGCGGTCGCCACGCTGCCCACTCGGATGGACCCGCTGACCGGGCTGCCGACGTCACGCTACGTCGCGGAGCTGTTCGCCCGCGTGCGAACCATCGGCCTGACGGGCCGGATCGGTGACGCGATGAGCGAGCTGAGACGCCTCGAGCACGCCGAGACCCCCGACCACGACCGCTCCCGGCGGCTCGGCGTGCAGCTGCAGGAGCTGCAGCGGGAGCTCGCCGGGATCAAGGAGGGGATGAGCTGATGCCGCTGTTCCGTCGCCGTGGTGACAGCCCGGCCAGGGCCCTGCGGGACGTCGTGCCGCTCGGTCATGGTGAGCAGCTGCTCGCGTGGGCCCAGGAGGACCAGAGCCGTGGCCATGTGGTCGTGACGACCCACCACCTCGTGTTCGTCGACGCGGCATGGCACCTGGCGTGGCGCCGCGGGTGGCACGAGGTCGACAGTGCCACGTGGCACCCCGACTCCGACCGGCTCACCGTGACCTGGGTCGACGGCACGGATCCCGCGCGGTGGGTCGTCCACGAGTCGGCCCTGCTCAAACAGGCGCTGCGCGAGCGAGTGCAGGCCAGCGTCGTGCTCGCCGACGAGTTCCGCACCGAGGACCGGCGCAGGATCCGCGTCGTCATCCGACAGGACCTGGCGACCGGTCGGATGCTCGAGCAGATCATCGCCGGGCCGGGGGTGGACCTGCGCCACGGGGACGTGCGCGCCGAGGCGGAGAAGCGGCTGCGGGTGCTGCGTTCGGAGATCGGGTTCTGACCGAGCCGGCCGGCGACGGGCCACCGCGGCAGCCCCTGGGCTCCGCGTCCCCCGGTCGTACGCTGGAAGCATGGCTGCACTGCTGAACGGCATCACGTACGCGTTGTTCGCCGGGGGAGTGACGTCCGAGGATCCGGGCAAGTGGCCGTGGGTCATCGTCCTCGTCGTCGTCTCGGCGGTGGTCTGTGGGGTCGGCTTCTGGATGGGTCGTAGCACGATGAACCGGATCTTCCACCGCTGACGCAGCACCCGACTGGGTAGGCCGGGTCAGCGGTTTGCTGCCCGCGCCGAGTCCTTTGCTATGGTTGCCCGGCAGCAGTCCCCTGTAGCTCAACTGGCAGAGCAGCCGGCTGTTAACCGGCAGGTTGTTGGTTCGAGTCCAACCGGGGGAGCCCAGCACGACACCGACCACGGGCAAACCTTGACGGTTACAACCATCGAGGTTTGCTCGTGGTCGGTGTGTTGCGTCGAACAGCCCCCGGTCGGTCGGTGGGCTTCGGATGGGCCGGGTCCGTCAGCGGGTCGGCGCCTCGGTGTCGTCCGGCGCTGTCGTCTCGGCGACGGCGAGGGTGTCCTCGCCGGCCCCGACCCCGGCGATCGTCGTCCGACCGCGGGACCGTAGACGCCGCTCGACGAAGGCCGCCAACCGGGTCAGGGCGTAGTTGATGACGATGAAGATGATCGCGATGACGATCATCGACGGCACGATGTTGCCCTTGTACGACCCGATCTGGGAGTACGTCGTCAGCAGCTCCGGATAGGTGATGATCTGTCCGAGGGCGGTGTCCTTGAGGATGACGACGAGCTGGCTGACCAGGGCCGGCAGCATCGCCGTGACCGCCTGGGGCAGCTGGATGGCCCGCAGCGTCTGCCCTCGGGTCAGGCCGATCGACAGGCCCGCCTCGGCTTGGCCCTTCGGCAGGCTGCCGACGCCGGAGCGGATGAGCTCGGCCACGACCGACCCGTTGTAGAGGGTCAGGCCGGTCACGACGGCGAAGAAGGGGTTGAGCTCGCTGGTGAAGACGTTGTTGAAGGCATAGAGCGAGAACGCCGCGATCATCATGACGAGGACCGGGACGGAGCGGAAGAACTCGACGACGACGGTCGAGACCCAGCGGATGGCGCCGTTCTGCGAGAGCCGGCCCATCCCGAAGACGAGCCCGAAGATCCCGGCCAGCACGATCGAGAGCGCGGCCGCCTCGAGGGTCTTGATCAGCCCGGGGATCAGGTAGTAGACCCAGATCTCGCTGGTGAGGAACGGGGTCCACATGTCCGCGGCGAGGTTGCCCTTCTCGCCGAGCTTCCACAACATGAAGGCGAGGAAGGCGAGGATGACGACGCCGCCGACAAGGGTGAGCGTGCGATGCCGGGCACGGGCCCTGGGACCCGGTGCGTCGAACAGGACCGAGGTGCTCATCGCTTCACCGCCAGCCGGTTGGACAGGTAGGTCGTCAGCAGGCCGACCGGCAGGGTGAGGATGACGAAGCCGATCGCGACGATCAGGAAGATCGGCAGGATGAGGTTGTTGTTGAACTCCTGCATCTGCTTCATCAGGCCGGCGATCTCGGCCACGCCGATGGCGGTGGCGACGGTCGTGTTCTTGATCAGTGCGATGAGCGTGTTGCCCAGCGGCGTGATCGCGCCGCGGAAGGCCTGGGGCAGGATCACCTCGCGCAGGCTCTGCCCGAAGGTCAGGCCGATCGACCGGGCCGCCTCGGCCTGCCCGACCGGCACGGTGTTGACTCCGCTGCGCAGGGACTCGCAGACGAAGGCCGCGTGGTAGACCGAGAGGGCGATGATGGCCCAGATGATGTTGTCGCGCGCGATGTCCTCGCTGAAGCTGAACCCGAGGTTGACGATCATGACGATGTTCGCGGCGATCATGATGAGCGTCAGCGGGGTGTTGCGCACGATGTCGACGTAGAACGTGCCGGCGCGCTGGAACACCCCGACAGGCGAGACCCGCAGGATGGCGACGATCGTGCCGATGACGAGCGCGCCGATCGCGCCGAAGATCGCCAGCACGATCGTCAGGCCGAACGCCGCGAAGATGGGGTACTGCGCGAACAGCTGACCCATGGGCGGTCCTCCTCAGGTGCGGGGTGTGGGCTGGCTCGAGCCTCGGCCGGAGCGGACGGTATGCCGCTCAGCTCACCGAGCGGAGCGGCATACCGTCACGGCGTGGCTCGATCAGAGCTGGCAGGTCGGGGTCGGCGGGTTGCCCGGGCCCGGCGTGTAGTTGGCCGGGCCGAGGTTCTTCTTGACCGACTTCTCCCATTCGCCGGAGTCGATGAACTTCTTCAGGGCCGCTGTCACCTTGTCGCAGAACGCCTGGTCGCCCTTCTTCAGGCCGACGCCGTAGTTCTCGGTGGAGAACGTGTTGCCGACGAGCTTGAGCTTGCCCTGGTTCTGCTGCTGGGCCGCGTAGCCGGCGAGGATCGTGTCGTCGGTGGTGAGGGCGTCGACGTTGCCGGCCTTGAGCGCGGCGACGCACAGGCTGTAGGTGTTGTACTCCTGCAGGTTGACGCCGGGCACCTTCTTCTGCAGGTTGACCGCCGAGGTCGAGCCCTTGACCGAGCAGAGCTTCTTGTCCTTGAGGCTGTCGGGGCCCGTGATCGACGTGTCGTCGGCGCGCACCAGCAGGTCTTGGCCGGCGATGAAGTAGGGACCGGCGAAGGAGACCTTCTCCTTGCGGGTGTCGGTGATCGAGTAGGTGCCGACGATGTACTTGACCTGTCCCGAGGCGATGAGCGACTCGCGCTGCGACGAGACGGCCTCGACGAAGTCCGGCGTCACCTTGAGCTCCTTGGCGACGAAGTTGGCGACGTCGACGTCGAAGCCGGAGTAGGTCGAGCCCTCCTTGAGGCCGAGGCCCGGCTGGTCGAACTTGATGCCGACCTTGACCGACTCGCCCCCTCCGCCACCGGTGCTGCCGGCGCCGCCACCGCCGCCTCCACCACCACAGGCAGCGAGGCCGAGGGCAGCAGCCGAGGCGATGGTCGCGACGGCAATGCGGGTGAGCTTCATGTGGGTTGTTCCCTCCTGGTTGGGAGCCGGCCGGTGGTCACCGTGGCGCCGACAGTGTGGTCCGTGTGGTCAGTGGCTCAGGATCTTGCTGAGGAAGTCCTTGGCCCGGTTGGACTGGGCGTTGGTGAAGAACTCCTCCGGCGTGTTCTGCTCGACGATCTCACCGTCGGCCATGAAGACGACGCGGTCGGCGGCCCGTCGGGCGAAGCCCATCTCGTGGGTCACCACGATCATCGTCATGCCCGACTTGGCCAGGCCCGTCATGACGTCGAGGACCTCGTTGATCATCTCGGGGTCGAGAGCGGAGGTCGGCTCGTCGAAGAGCATGACCTTCGGGTCCATGGCGAGCGACCGGGCGATGGCGACGCGCTGTTGCTGGCCACCGGAGAGCTGGGCGGGGTACTTGTCCTTCTGCTGGCCGACGCCGACGCGGTCGAGCAGTTCGAGGGCGTGCTTCTCGGCGGCGGCCTTGCCCACCCCCCGCACCTTGATCGGGCCGAGCGTGACGTTCTGCAGGATCGTCTTGTGGGCGAACAGGTTGAAGGACTGGAAGACCATCCCGACGTCAGCGCGCAGTTGAGCCAGGGCCTTGCCCTCCTCGGGCAGGGGCTGGCCGTCGATGAGGATCTTGCCGGACTCGAAGGTCTCGAGGCGGTTGATCGTGCGGCACAGGGTCGACTTGCCGGAGCCCGACGGGCCGAGCACGACGACGACGTCGCCCTTGCCGACGGTCAGGTCGATGTCCTTGAGAACGTGCAGGTCGCCGAAGTGTTTGTTGACCTGGTCGACGACCACAATCGGCTGGCGTCCGCTGGCAGCGGCATCCGGCGAAGAGGCAGGCGTCATGGCCGGAGTGGAATCGTCCATTGGCGCAACCTATCGGGTACCTGCCCCATCGGGCGAGAGCCACCCCGGGCTGTGCCCAAATCGTGAGGTCAGCCCTCGGTGCTTGCCGCGGTGGTCGGCTCGCGACTGGCCGTGCTCTCGGTGGTGCGTGTGGGTGCCTCGGCTGACGTGCTGCTCGATGACGAGCCGGCCGTGTCGCTGGTTGGGCTCTTGCTGGCTGGGCTCGTGCTGACTGAGTCGTCGGTGGGCTGGGTTGACGTGTCGCTCGATCGCGCCGGCGTACCCGAGCCGGTCTTGGTCTGCTCGGAGGTGCTCGACTGGTCCGGCGTCGAGCTGCTGGTAGCCGGCTCCTTGGTGTCCGTCCCCTTCGTTGTGCTCGACGGGGCCTGGGTCGTCGTGCTGCTCGTGGTGGATGGTGCCTCGGTGGTGCTTGAGGTCGTCGGGCCCTGAGACTCGCTCCCAGTGGTCGTCTGCGTGCCGGTGGTGGTCGTCTCCCCGGTCGTCTTGGGGGGTTGAGTCGTCGTGGTGGGTGGCGTGCTCGTCGTCGTGCCGCCTGTGTTCGTCTCACCGGTCGTCGTCGTGGGGGGCTTGCTCGTCGTGGTCGACGGTGCGGTGGTTGTCTGGCTCGTCGGCGGCTTGCTCGTCGCGGGTGTCGTGCTCGGCTTGGTCGTCGTTCTCGGCGCCGACGGCTTGGACGAGCTGGGCCGGGTCACCGACGTGACCGGCACGTCGCCGTCCTCGACCGTGTGCGATGCCCTGCCGGGAGCGCTGCTCTCGACGTGCGGCGCGGCGTGGTAGGGGACCTGAGCGCTCGAGCTGCCCGGCAGACCGAGGTAGGGGGCCGGGTCGACGTAGTTGCCGCGCACGATCACGTCGAAGTGCAGGTGGCACCCGGTGGACCAGCCTGTCGTGCCGACGAGGCCGAGGATCTGGCCGCGCTTGACGACGTCGCCCTGCCGGACCAGGAATCGCGACATGTGCGCGTAGCCGGTCTCCAGGCTCGTGCTGTGCCGCAGGATGACGCGGCGTCCCCACGATGCGGAGATGGCGGCATACACGACCTGCCCGTCGGCGGCGGCGCGGATCGGCGTGCCGCAGGCGGCCATCAGGTCGAGGCCGGTGTGGAACATCTCCCGGCCGAGGACCGGGTGGATGCGCGGCCCGAAGCCGCTCGCCACCGGCGCGTGCAGCGGCCAGCTGAGCCCCGCCCGGCTGGGGCTGGACGAGTAGGCGCTTGCCGCCTGGGTGGCGAGGTCGAGCGACGGGAAGCGGAACAGGTCCGCACCAGCGGCGATCTCCTGCAGCGCGCTCGTGGTCCCGGCGAACGTCCGGGCCGCGGATGGGCCCACCACGGCCGGGCCGCCACCCACGGGGGCCGAGGTGCCGTCAGCCGGCACCGTCAGATGAGCCGGCGTCGATGCCGGGTGCGGAGCGTCGGCCGCGAGGACCACCGACGCACGCGGCGAGCGCGCACTGCCCACGAGGGCCAGCACCATGCCGAGCACGACGAGAAGGCCGAGCAGGGATGCACGGCGACGCCGCACGTGGATGGTGACCACGCGCGGCTCATGCTCGGCTGACATCCTGCTCTGCATCGGCGAAGCCACACCCCTGCGGTC
>NZ_JAKDLO010000018.1 GCF_030452765.1 Intrasporangium sp. | reverse complement strand
ACATTCTCCGGGTCGGGTCTGACAACGGCTTCAGAGCCTGGTGGGGCCGGGGCGCGACCCCTGCGTCGGGTGCGGCCGAACCGGCCCGACACCCCGGGGGAGGTGACGAGTCGTTGGGTCAGGGCCAGCAGGAGATCGACGACGATGGCGAGGGCCGCGACGAGGACGGCGCCCGAGGCCATCTGCGGGTAGTCACGCACGGACAGCCCGTCGATGAGGAAGCGTCCCAGCCCGCCGAGCGCGGCCGTGGCGGCGATCGTCGCCGTGGCGATCACCTGCAGGAACGCCGAGCGCAGCCCGGAGAAGAGCAGCGGCAGCGCGCACGGGACCTCGACCTTGAGCAGCACCTGCCAGCCCCGCATCCCCATCCCACGGGCCGCGTCCCTGGCGGCCGGGTCGACCTCCTCGACCCCGGCGTAGGCCCCGGACAGCAGGGGTGGGATGGCCAGCACGATCAGCACCACGAGGTTGGGCACCAGGAACGCCAGGTCCCCGCCGATCTTCGGGCTGAGCCACAGCACGATGAAGTAGAGCAGACCCAGGGAGGGTATGGCGCGTGCGGCACCGGCCAGGTTGACGACGACGAACCGGCCTCGCCCCGTGTGCCCCACCCACAGGCCGGCCGGGATCGCGATGGCCGCGGCGATGGCCACCGAGATGACCGAGTAGACGATGTGCTCCTGGGTGCGCTCGGCGATCTCGGGGAAGTGGGCCGGGTCCGAGAGCCAGGCGATGATGTCGTTGATCATCCCGGCCTCCTGGTGCGGGACCAGGGTGTGAGCACGTGGGTCACGCCCATGATGAGCAGGTCGAGCACCAGCGACAGGACGACGCACGCGACGATGCCGGTGATGATGGGCGCGAAGAAGGCGCGGTTGAACCCGTCGGTGAACAACGAGCCGAGCTGCTGGACCCCGATGATCGCGGCCACGCTGACGATGCTGACGTTGCTCACCGCCGCGACCCGAAGCCCGGCCGAGATGACGGGAACGGCCAGCGGCAGCTCGACCTTGACCAGCCGGGAGAACGGGCGGTAGCCCATCGCGGTCGCGGACAGCAGGACGTCCTCGGGGACCGCGCGCAGCCCGTCGGCGACGGTGCGCACGAGCAGTGCGATCGTGTAGATGGTCATCGCGACGATGACGTTGACGGGGTCGAGGATCTGGGTGTGCAGGATGCCTGGCAGCAGGATGAACACCGCGAGCGAGGGCAGCGTGTAGAGCAGCCCGGTGCCCATGATCAGTGGTGGGCCGATGATCCGGTAGCGCTTCGCGAGCCACCCGAGCGGCAGCGCGATGGCCAGCCCGATGACGAGGGGAACCGCGGAGAGGTAGAGATGCTCGACGAAGAGCTTCCACACTTCGTCGACGTGCGCGGTGAACCAGTCCATCAGGGAGCCCGTTGCGCGTCGGCCGCGATGGCGTCGACCACCTCGTGAGCCCGTACGGTGCCGAGCAGCGCCCCTGACTCGTCGACGATGACGCCGCGGCCGGTGGGTGAGGACAGTGCTGCGTCGAGGGCTTCGCGCAGCGTGCCCGTCACCGAGGCGACAGTCCCGCCGCGGTGCAGCGAGCCGATGGAGACCGCCTGGTCCACCTTGTCCGGGTCGACCCAGCCGAGCGGCCTTCGCTCGTCGTCGATGACGAGGACCCAGCGGCCGGCCGCGGTGACACGGGCCAGGTCCGCGGTCGCCCCGACGGGCACGGTCGGCTCGGTCGCGATGGGGTAGGAGGCGGAGCGGAAGCCGAGCGTCCGGTAGCCCCGGTCCTTGCCGACGAAGTCCGCGACGAACTCGTCGGTCGGCTCGGCAAGCAGGTCCGCCGGCGATGCGAGCTGCGCGAGCTCCCCCCGCACTCGCAGGACGGCGACCTGGTCCCCGAGCTTGATCGCCTCGTCGATGTCGTGGGTGACGAAGACGATCGTCTTGCCGAGATCCGCCTGCAACATCAGGAACGCGTCCTGCAGCTGCTCTCGGACGATGGGGTCGACGGCGCTGAACGGCTCGTCCATGAGCATGATGGGCGGGTCTGCGGCGAGGGCGCGGGCGACCCCCACCCGCTGCTGCTGCCCACCGGACAGCTGCGCCGGATACCGCCCGGCCAGGTGCTCGGGTAGCCCGACCTGCTCCATGAGCTCGAGCGCACGTCGCTCGGCGCGGCGCCGGTCCCAGCCGAGCAGCAACGGCACGGTGGTGATGTTGGCCTTGATCGTGCGGTGCGGGAACAGCCCGGCGTGCTGGATGACATAGCCCATCGAGCGGCGCAGGGTCGCGGCGTCCATCGACGCGGTGTCGCGGTCGTCGACGGTGATCCTCCCACCCGTCGGCTCGATCATCCGGTTGATCATCCGCAGCGACGTCGTCTTGCCGCAGCCGGACGGCCCGACGAAGACGGTGGTCTGGCCGTCCGGAACCTCCAGGCTCAGGTCGCCGACGGCGATGGTGCCGTCCGGATAGGACTTGCTGACCGACTCGAACCGGATCATGGGATCGTCACCTCACGCTGGCCGGACTTGGGATGCGGAGCCCGGGCCAGCGGTGCTCGAGAGTCACCAGGATGTATCAGCGACCACACCTCCGTTGTGCCCAGCTTGGGGAATCTCGGCTTCGAGCCTTGCACGATGGATGTACCCATGACAACAGTGGGTCTACCCGGCCGGGCCGTCACGGCGGCCGGGCAGGACGTGAGGAGGCAGGCGTGATCGACCTCGACGGCCGGTCGTTGACCCTCGACCGGGTGGAGGCCGTCGCGTCCGGTGCCCGGTGCCGGATGGAGCCCGCAGCCGTGGCGAGAATGACGGCCGCAGCGGCAGCCATGGCCACGGCCGCGCGGGCCGGCCGGGTCTATGGGCGCACCACCGGCGTCGGCGCAAACCGGGACCAGGACCCGTCGCTGACCGATCGCCCGGGAACCGCCTTGCTGCGCAGCCATGCCGGCGGATGGGGGCCGGAGGTCGCCCCCGGCGCGGTCCGCGCGCTCAGCGCCATACGGGCCAACCAGCTGCTCGTCGGTGCGTCCGGTGCCGGACCGGCACTTGCTGCCGCTCTGGTCCAGCTGGCCAACGGCGCCGACGGCAACCTGCCGGTCGTGCACGCGTACGGGTCGGTGGGCACCGCAGACCTCTCCGCGCTCGCCACGGTCGGGCTGACCCTGCTCGGCGAGCGTCCACGGCGCGATGGCAGGGTCTCGGGCATGACCGGGTGGCACGACGGGGACGCCTTGCCGCTGATCTCAAGCAGCGCGCTCACGCTCGCCCTGGCAGCCTTGGGGACCGTTGTCCTGCAACGACTCTCACAACACGCCATGGTCGTCTACGCCTTGACCCACGTCGCCCTCGGGGGCAACCGCGAGGCCGTCGGGCCGGTGGTCGACATGGTGAGCCCCTTCCCGGAGGTCCGCCGGGTCGCCGCGACGGTGCGCGGCCTGCTTGCTGTCGTGCCGGCAGCCGACGCGCCGGTGCAGGACTTCTTCGGGCTGCGCTGCTACCCGCAGGTGCACGGGCCCTTGCTGGCCGAGCTCGACCGACTCCGAACCGGCCTCGAGTCCTTGGTCAACGCGGGATCGGAGAACCCTGCCGTCATCTCGACGGACCCACCCACGGTGGCGCACCACGGCGGTTTCCACCTCGCGCCGCTGGCGCTGCGGCTCGACGCGACTGCCATCGCGCTGACGGCCTCTGCCCGCAGCTCCCTCTCGCGGCTCTCCCACCTGCTCACCGACGCGGGCTACGAGCTGCCGCGGTTCCTCGGGGACCGACCGGGGGCGAACGGGCTGCTCATCCTCGAGTACTCCGCGGCCTCGGCCGTCGAGCGGCTGCGCACGATCGCGGCGTCCCCGGCGCTGCTCGGGACCGCCCACCTGTCCGCGGGGATCGAGGACGACGCGAGCCAGGCCTCGCACGCCGCGACTCGCCTCGACGAGGCGGTCACCGCCTATCGGCATGTGCTCGCATGCGAGCTGCTCGCTGCCACCACAGCCCTGCACGCCCGGGGTATGCCGCTGGATGGGCCGCTCGCGGTCGTCTGGCCGCGCGTAGCCGGGCTCGGCAGCACGCGAGCTGACCACGACACGAGCGATGACCTGGCCACTGCGCATGCGCTGCTCGACGACGACACGGTATGGCGCTGAGCCACGTTCCTGACGAAGGGCCATTTGGACGCCAGGCCACTTCCCCGTGCAAAGGCGCCCGACCTCACAGGACCCGTGAACGGTACCAGTGCCAGGGACGGGATGAGTCAGGAACACCCCTGCGGGTGAAGGGATCTCGCCCGGAGCGGCCGCCGGTGATTCCAGCGCGCCAAGTCATGAAGCCGCTGCTACCGTCTGGTGCAGGAATAAGGCTTGTCGCCGCCGTAGCTATTGGGTTTTCCTCCATTTCCTCTTCAGTGCTACAGGAGTCTTGATGGCCAACCAGACCCTCCCGCGTCAATCCGGCCCGCCCCGTCAGATGCTCGTGTCCAAGGGGTGGGCCCAGGGCGTCGCCCTCGTGATGATCTTCAGCTTCTTCGTCATGGGGTTCCTGACGTTCCGCACGTACACCGCGTCGATGCCGCAGCCCGACAAGGTCGTCGCGCAAGGCGGGCAGGTCCTCTTCACCGGCGCTGAGATCACCGAGGGGCAGCGGCTCTTCCAGGCGCGCGGTCTGATGCAGTACGGCTCGATCGTGGGTCACGGCGCCTACCTCGGCCAGGACTTCACCGCAGAGTACCTGCGGCATGCGACGGACTTCACCAGGCAGGCCTTCACCGACGCGGGGGAGCAGGACCCGCGGGACAAGACGGTGCAGGAGTGGCGGACCAACCGCTACGACGCCGCGACGGGCACCCTGACCTTCACGAACGTGCAGGCCGACGCGTACCGGGCCCAGATCGCCTACTACGCGAACTTCTTCGGCGAGGAGTCGACGAAGCACGGGCTGATACCGAACGTCGTGTCCGACCCGGCCGAGGTCAAGGCCCTAACGTCGTTCTTCGCGTGGACGGCCTGGGCGGCGGCGGCCGAGCGGCCCGGCTTCGACTACTCCTACACGAACAACTGGCCGATGGAGCCACGCGTCGACAACGGGCCGACCGCCGACATGCTGGTCTGGTCCGGCCTGTCGCTCATCGTGCTCATCGGCGGGACAGGGATCATGTTCGCGATCTACGGCCGGTGGAGCCGTCGGATCGGCTGGCACTCCGAGGAGGCGCCCACCATCTCGTTCCGGCAGCCCGGTGAGGTCGGGCTGACCCTGGCCCAACGGGCCACGGCGTGGTTCTTCCTGGTCATCGCGCTGCTCTTCCTCGTCCAGACGCTCGTCGGCGCGGCTGCCGAGCACTACCGGGCCGACATCCTCTCGTTCTTCGGCTTCGATCTTGCCCAGCTGTTGCCGTACAACCTGGCCCGGACCTGGCACCTGCAGCTCTCCCTCTTCTGGACCGCAGCCGCGTTCCTGGCCGCGGGCATCTTCCTGACCCCGATGATCTCCGGGCGTGAACCGAAGGGGCAGAGCAAGCTCGCGTACGCCCTGCTCGGCGCGCTCGCCGTGGTCGTCTTCGGCTCTCTCACGGCCGAAGCTCTCTCGATCCACGGCGTCTCGTGGGCCAAGGGCCCGATCTTCGAGCAGCAGTGGGAGTACCTCGACCTGCCCCGGGTCTTCCAGGTCCTCCTGACGCTCGGTCTGTTCATCTGGATCTTCATCATCTACCGAGGGATCCGCGCTCGGCTGCGCCATGAGTCCAAGGGCAACATGCCGTGGCTCTTCTTCTTCTCCGCGCTGACGATCCCCGCCTTCTACGCGGTCGGGCTGCTCGCCACGAGCGAGTCGCACCTGTCCGTCGCGGAGTTCTGGCGCTTCTGGGTGGTGCACCTGTGGGTCGAGGACTTCCTCGAGCTGTTCACCACGGTGATGGTCGCCTACATCTTCGTCATGCTCGGGGTCGTCCGCGAGCGGATCGCGATCGGGATCATCTTCATGGACGTCATCCTCTACTCGATGGGCGGCGTCATCGGCACCATGCACCACCTCTACTTCTCGGGGACGCCGGTCGAGCACATGGCCCTCGGAGCCTTCTTCTCGGCGGCCGAGGTCATCCCGTTGACCTTCCTGACCGTCGAGGCATGGGCGTTCATGCAGCTCGGTGCTCGCCAGGAGTCGAAGTCGTCCAAGCCGTTCCCGCACCGGTGGGCGGTCATGTTCCTCGTCGCCGTCGGCTTCTGGAACTTCGTCGGCGCCGGGGTCTTCGGGTTCCTCGTCAACCTGCCGATCGTCAGCTACTACGAGATCGGCACGGCTCTGACGGCCAACCACGCCCATGCCGCGATGATGGGCGTCTACGGCATGCTCGCGGTCGGTCTGGCCATGTTTGCGCTCCGATACCTCATCCCGCAGGACAAGTGGCCGGAGAAGTGGGCCAAGGTCTCGTTCTGGAGCCTCAACATCGGCCTGGCCTGGATGGTCTTCGCGACCCTGCTGCCGCTGGGCGTCCTGCAGCTCTACCACTCGGTCGGCGCCGGCTACTACGAGGCGCGCACCCTCGGCTACATCACCAACCCGAACAACGCGCTCCTCGAATGGGGCCGCCTGCCCGGCGACATCATCTTCATCGCCGGCGGCGTCCTGCCCTTCCTCTACATCACCTGGCTCGGGGTCCGGTACTTCCGGCACGGGAAGACGGTCGAGGAGATGCCGCAGGACGTCCTGTTCGTCGAGCTCGAGCCGGCCGGGCGCCAGAGGAAGTGACCCACTGATGCAGCCTCCTTCCGCCACAGTCCTGCTCGTGAGCGGCTACGCCTCCGTGCTGCTCCTCTTCGCGTGGGGGGTCGACCGGATGGGCCAACGGTCGGCCGAGAAGTCGGCACAGTGGCGGACCGGCAACTTCGTCTACCACGAGGGCAAGGACGCCTGGCAGTGCCACGAGGACCAGTGGCTCTACCCGGCAGCGTTCGACCCCGAGAAACGGGTCATCCGCTATGTCGGCCAACATGAGATCTGCGGCCGCTGCCCCATCAAGGACGAGTGCTCGCCGTCACCCGGGCCGAGAGAGATCACCCGGGCCGTCGATCCTTGGCCCCACTCGGACTCCGGGCGCTTCCACCGGGGGATCAGCCTGTGTATCGCGGTCATCGCGGTCTTCATGCCTGCTGCGATGCTGATCGGCTTCCACCGGCCGAGCGAGGTCGTCGTCCTGCTCAGCGCCGCCGTCGTGGCGTTCGTCGTCGCCTTCCACTTCGGGTGGGTGCTGCGGCATACTCCGACCAACTTCCCCATGTCCGTCCCTCACGACACCTCGCCGGCCCCGGACGAGCCGGTAGGCAGCACTGCCGGCGCCAGACCCGCGGTGGTCGGCGGTGTCGAGCTGGACCAGGTCGTCGATCGTTACGCCACGCGCTGGCGCAGTGACCGACGTCGGGTCGCCCCGTCCGATCCCACTACCAAGGAGTGAGTCCGTGCCTGGCTGGATCGCCCCCGTGCTCGCCATCATCATCGTGGCCGTCGCTCTCGCCGTCGCCTGCCTGCGGGTCATCCAGCAGTACGAACGCGGCGTCCTCTTCCGGTTCGGCAAGCTCCGTCCGATCTACGGACCGGGCCTGCGGGTCGTCATTCCCGTGGTCGACAAGCTCGAACGGGTCGACCTGCGGGTCGTCACGCTGACCATCCCGCCCCAGGAGGTCATCACCCGTGACAACGTGCCGGCCCGGGTCAACGCGGTCGTGCTGTTCAACATCGTCGACCCCGAGGCGGCGATCATGCAGGTCGAGAACTATGCCGTCGCGACCTCGCAGATCGCCCAGACCACGCTGCGCTCCGTGCTGGGCCGGGCCGACCTGGACACCTTGCTGGCCCACCGCGAGGACCTCAACAACGACCTGCGAGAGATCATGGAGATCCAGACGAAGCCGTGGGGGGTCGATGTCTCCGTCGTCGAGATCAAGGACGTCGAGATCCCGGAGCAGATGCAGCGGGCCATGGCCAAGGAGGCCGAGGCCGAACGAGAGCGGCGAGCCAAGGTCATCAACGCACGAGGCGAGCTGCAGGCCTCGACCGAGCTGAAACAAGCGGCCGACACTCTCTCGCAGAGCCCCGCCTCGCTCCAGCTGCGCTACCTGCAGACTCTCCTCGAGCTCGGCGCAGACCAGAACTCGACGGTCGTCTTCCCACTGCCGATGGACATCATCGGGCCGCTGATCAACCGACTTGCGCCCCCGGAGCGCACGGAGGACTGAGCGGCCGGCCCGGTGTCACCGACCTCGTCGGGGTGCGGCTCCTCGACGGGTGAGGAAGGCTGACCGAGCCTCAGTGCTCGGTCAGCTCGGGGCGCCGCTTCTTCAGCTCCGCCTCCCACGGGACGGCAGGGGCGGGCGCCGGCTTCGGAGCCGGCGGCATGAACGCCTTCGTGTCGTCGACGCAGGATCGCAACAGGTGCACCAGCCGATCCTGGGCGTCAGAAACGCAGGCCTCGGCGATCGCGTCGATCGACAGGGCCACGAGGCGTCGTGCCGCGTGCGACCGCAACGGGCGGCGCAAGGCGCCGGCCCGGGCAACGAAGTCACGTGCCCATGTCTCCGCCTCGGGTGCGTCCGCCAGCGCATCGCGGCACATCCGGGCCCCGGCCCCCTCCGGCGCGCCCTCGAGCTGGGTCAGCGTGCGTTCCGCAGCGATCAGCCCGACGGCCAGCGCGTGCTGCGCTCGCTCCGACGCGATGGGCAGCGCCTCCGTGGCGCACCGCGCGGCGAGGGTGGCGTCGACGCGTGGGTCGTCCGGGCTGAGGCCGACGACCTCGGGGATCATCAGCACCAGGCGTTGTCGGGTCGTGTCCTCCACCGCGTCGTTGACGCATCTGGCGGCGGCGGCGAGGACCGGATGGGTGCACTTGGGGTGGTCGCTCCAGCGCTCGCCGGCGAGGAACGAGGCCATCTCCATGAAGCAAGCGCCCGATCTCGGGTTCCAGTGGCGGCCCTGGGACAGGACCGGGACTCCGTCGGGGATCGGCACGGCTCGTCGTGACATCACGCCTCCTGCAGTGGTCGGGACCTTGAGGGCCCACTTCCAGCATGCGCCACGCCCACCCCACTTGGCCAGAGGTCGCGTGGATTCGGGGGTGCAACAGGGCGTCTCGGGCCGCTGACAGAGCGCGAAGGTTGAGCCCAGCGGGCCTCCGGGGTGGGCGGTCGCGATGGGGAGCCGCGCGGGCCGAGGTCGAGCCCAACGGGCGGCCGAGGTCGAGCCCAACGCGAGCTGATGTGGCGGAGCCGCGGTGGGGAGCCCGGCCGCCCGGCTCAGGCGGTGGGCTCAGGCTCCGGCTCGGAGGTGTCGCCGACGAGCCCGCCACTCGCACCGTCGCGGCGGACCGCGGCGAGGAGCATCTGCGCGACGTCGACGACCTGCACCTCCTCGGTCGCCTTGCCGTCCTGGATGGCGGCATTCAGCCCGTCGCTCAGCATGACCTTGCAGAACGGGCAGCCGATCGCGATCCGGTCGGCGCCGGTGGCGAGAGCCTCCTCGGTGCGGTTGTTGTTGATCCGGGTGCCGAGCTGCTCCTCCATCCACATCCGGGCACCGCCGGCGCCGCAGCAGAAGGACTTCTCGCGGCTGCGCTCCATCTCGGCGTACTCGACGCCGGGTAGCGCGCCCAGCAGCTCGCGCGGCGGCGCGTAGACGTGGTTGTGCCTGCCGAGGTAGCACGGGTCGTGGTAGGTGACCTTGTGCCCGGTCGAGGCCGCACCCTCACCGGACGCCTCGTCGGGGCGGGTGACCGGGGTGAGCCGCTTCTCCCGGACGAGCCGGTTGAGCAGCTGCGTGTGGTGCAGCACCTCGTAGTGCCCGCCGAGCTGGGCGTACTCGTTCTTGATCGTGTTGAAGCAGTGCGCGCACTGGACCACGATCTTGCTCGCGCCGACCTCTCCCAACGTCTCGACGTTCTGTTGGGCGAGCATCTGGAAGAGGAACTCGTTGCCGGCCCGCCGGGCCGCGTCACCGGTACAGGCCTCACCGTCGCCGAGGCAGGCGTACTTGACGCCCGCCGTGTGCAGCAGCTCGGCGACCGCGCGGGTCGTCTTCTTGGCGCGGTCCTCGTAGGCGCCGGCGCAGCCGACCCAGAACAGGTAGTCGACGTCGTCCAAGGACTCGACATCGACGCCGACCTGCGGCACCTCGAAGGGCAGGTCCTTGGCCCAGTCCATCCGCAGCCGCGGTGCGAGGCCCCACGGGTTCTGGTTCTTCTCGAGGTTCTTGAACAGGCCGCCGAGCTCGGACGGGAAGGCCGACTCGATGAGCACCTTGTAGCGGCGCATGTCGACGATGTAGTCGACGTGCTCGATGTCGACCGGGCACTGCTCGACGCACGCGCCACACGCGACGCACGACCACAGCACGTCGTCGTCGATGACCGCGTCCGGCCCGTACGGGGTGTACGCGCCTCGCGGGTCGCCCGTCTCCTCGTAACCGGTCGAGCCGACCAGCTGCTCGAGGACGGCCGCGCCCTTCGTGTGCTCGGAGAGGCCCTCGGCCTGCTCGATCCCGGCGGCGCGGACCTCTTCGGACGCGCGCAGCCACGGTGCCTTCGCGTGGGCGTTGTCGCGCAGCGCCATGACCATGAGCTTGGGGGAGAGGGGCTTGTCGGTGTTCCAGGCCGGGCACTGGCTCTGGCAGCGGCCGCACTCGGTGCACGTCGTGAAGTCGAGCAGGCCCTTCCACGTGAAGTCCTCGACCTTGCCGACCCCGAGCGCGGCGTCCTCGTCGAGCTCGTCGATGTTCTCGAAGTCGAGCACCTCACCCTTGATCCTGATCGGCTGCAGCGGGCCCAGCGAGGTGCGCCCGTCGGCGTGCCGCTTGAGGAAGATGTTGAAGAAGGCGAGGAAGCGGTGCCAGGCCACGCCCATTGTCGGCGTGAGTGCGATGGTGATCATCCAGGCGAAGCTGATCAGGATCTTGATCGCGGCGATGACGATGATTGCCGTGGCCAGGGCATCGACACTCGAGCTCTTGAAGATCTCACCGAGCCAGGCGGTCATCGGGAAGTGCAGCAGGCTCGCCGGGCCCCTCCCACTGGACCCGGTCGTCCCGCCGTTCCAGATCAGCGCGTACTCGAGGCCGCGCAGCAGCAGGATGCAGATGACCACACCGAGGATCGTGTACTCGACGTAGTAGGCCTGCCACCAGCTCGATCCGAAGAACCGGCTGCGGCGACCCAGGTTCCCGGGTGCGGACCGGGGGTGCTTGACCTGCCGGATGACCATCAGCACGAGGATCCCGACGAAGCCGGTCCAGGCGAAGAACTCGGTGACCCACTCGTACGGCAGCCAGTGGCCGATCAGCGGAAGCGCGAAGTCGGGTCTGAAGATCTGCCCGAAGGCGTTGACCAGCTGCAGGAAGAGCACCCCGAAGCTGATCATCGTGAACCAGTGCGCGGCCGCGACGAGAGGCAACCGCGACATCCGCGTGTGGCCGAGGAACTCGCGGAACAGCGTCGCCGTCCTGGCACCCTTGTCGTCGGTGCGCACCTCCGGTTGGCCGAGTCGGAAGGTCGCCAGGAAGTGGTTGACCGTCTTGGCGAACAGCGCGATGGCGACGACGGTCACGGCCAGGCAGACGACGATGGCCACGATCTGTACGACGGACATGCGGGGCAGTCTACTGAGGAGGCCGGCCGGGGCTCGGCAACGTGACGACACTCGCATCTTGCGGTGTCACGTTCCGGCACCCGCCGGGTCGCCGCGCCGGCGGGCGTTCGAGGTGTGGGACGGGCGGTGCGAGCGGTGATAACGATGTGTTGGAATAGCCATAACGTCTCGTCGGTTGTCCTTCGGGACAGCCGACTCACCCAGTTCCGAGAGGCCCGATCATGCCGATCCACGACGACGTCACCCAGCTCGTCGGCAACACACCGCTCGTCCGGCTCAACAAGGTCACCGACGGTGCCGAGGCCACCGTCGCCGCCAAGCTCGAGTTCTACAACCCGGCGAGCTCGGTCAAGGACCGCATCGGGGTCGCCATCGTCGACACCGCGGAACGCAGCGGCGAGCTGCAGCCTGGCGGCACGATCATCGAGGCGACGTCCGGCAACACGGGCATCGCGCTCGCCATGGTCGGCGCCGCTCGCGGCTACCGGGTCGTCCTGACGATGCCCTCCTCGATGTCCAACGAGCGGAAGGCGCTGTTGCGCGCCTTCGGCGCCGAGCTCGTGCTCACCGACCCGGCCGGCGGGATGAAGGCCGCGGTCGAGCGGGCCGAGCAGATCGCGGCCGAGCGCGGCGGGGTGCTTGCGAGGCAGTTCTCCAACGAGGCCAACCCCGAGATCCACCGGCGTACCACCGCCGAGGAGATCTGGAAGGACACCGACGGGGCGGTCGACATCGTCGTGGCCGGCATCGGCACCGGCGGCACGATCACCGGAGTCGGTCAGGTGCTCAAGGGCCGCAAGCCGGAGGTTCAGATCGTCGCCGTCGAGCCCGCCGAGTCAGCGATCCTCACCGGTGGCCGACCGGGCCCGCACAAGATCCAGGGGCTCGGGGCCAACTTCGTCCCCGAGGTGCTCGACACCTCCATCTACGACGAGGTCATCGACGTCGACGGCGACACGGCCGTACGGTATGCACGCCGGGCCGCCACCGAGGAGGGCCTGCTCGTCGGCATCTCGTCCGGCGCCGCGATCGCCGCGGCTGCCCAGGTCGCGAAGCGGCCCGAGAACACCGGCAAGACGATCGTCGTCATCGTCCCGTCGTTCGGCGAGCGGTACGTGTCGACAGTCCTGTTCGAGGGTTTGGCCGAATGAGCCAAGGCGTCAGGACACGAGCGAGGAACGAGCGAGGCCCGGAGCGCCGGTTCGGCTCATCCGGCAGAGAGCATGGCCGAATGAGCCAAGGCGTGAGGACACGAGCGAGGAACGAGCGAGGCCCGGAGCGCCGGTTCGGCTCATCCGGCAGAGAGAACGGAGAGTGACCTTTGTGAGCGCCCTACGAGACGCCAGGGGTTCGGCGCCGTCCCGCACCCGGCTGACGCTCCTGTCAGCCCCCGAGCAGGAGCCTGCTGAGCGGCATACATCATGGTCGTATGCCGCTGGGCTCGGCTTCGTGCGCGGGCTCGCCGAGCGCGTGGTGGAGGACGTCGACGGCGCAATCGAGCGCGACCCGGCGGCGACGTCGCGGCTCGAGGTGGTCCTCACCTCGCCCGGCCTGCACGCGATCTGGGCACACCGAGGGTTGCACGAGCTGTGGAAGCTGCCTGGGGGCCGGCTGCCCGCGCGGGTCCTCGCCACGGTGACGCGAGCGGTCACCGGCGTCGAGATCCACCCGGGCGCGCGGATCGGGCGACGCTTCTTCATCGACCACGGCATGGGCGTCGTCATCGGCGAGACAGCGCAGGTCGGCGACGACGTCATGCTCTATCACGGAGTCACCCTGGGCGGCCGGTCGCTGGCGCGGGTCAAGCGGCACCCGACGATCGGCAACCGCGTGACGATCGGGTCAGGGGCGCGAGTGCTCGGACCGATCGACGTTGGGGACGACGCGCAGATCGGTGCGAACTCGGTTGTCGTCAAGGACGTTCCGTCCGGAGCCGTCGCGACCGGCATCCCGGCGCAGCTGCGGTTCCCGAAGAAGGGCACGGTCAACAGGTGGGTCGATCCCGCGATCTACATCTGACCCCCTGACCGGGCAGCCCCGGCGCCTGTGAGTAGTGCGCGTGCCCACGGACGACCATTGGTCCGCGAACCGTCCGGCCCGGCCGGTCGGTCGTGCGTGAGGGCATGCTCTGTGGCGACCGACGGTCGTCGGTCGGTTCATCAGATGCCGAGCAGGGCCTTGGCGATGAGGAAGTAGACGACCAGGCCGGTCGCGTCGACGAACGTCGTGATGAACGGGTTGGAGAAGACGGCCGGATCGGCGCGAACGGCATTGGCCAGCAAGGGCATCACTCCGCCGACGGACGCGGCGAGGGTGCACACTGACAGCAGTGTCAGGCCGACGACCGCACCGACGGCCGGGCCGTAGAAGAGTGTGGTGAGCAGGAAGCCGATCGTGCCGAGGAGCAGGCCCAGGCAGAACCCGGTGCGCGCCTCGCGGCTCAGGACCGGGAACACGTCCCGGGAGTCGAGGTCACCCAGCGCGAGTGCCCGGGTCACCGTGGTGGCGGCCTGGTTGCCGGCGTTGCCGCCCGTGCCGATGAGCAGGGGGATGAAGACCGACAGGACGACCATCTCGGCCAAGGTCGCCTCGAAGGTCTCGAGAACCTTGACGGTCAGGATCGCTCCGATCGCGAGGACGAGCAGCCAGACCACGCGGGACCGCACGATTCGGCCGATGGGGATCGACAGGTAGGGGCTGCGGAGCGGTTCGGACCCACCGATCCTGGCTTGGTCCTCGCTCTCGGCCTCCTCGAGGATCCGCAAGGCGTCGTCGACCGTGAGGATGCCGACGAGGCGGTCGTCCTCGTCGACGATGAGCAGGGCGAGCAGCTTGAGGTCGGCGCACCTGCGGGCCGCGACCTCGTCGCGGGTGCTCGCGACCGCGGAGTAGGCCGGCGACATGAGGTCGCCGATCCGGCTCGTCCGGTCGTCGACTCTGAGCAGGTCTCGCAGGCTCACGACTCCGACGAGGCGTTGGTGGTCGTTGAGGACCGGGATGGTGTAGATGGTCTCGGCCTGATCGAGTCCGGCTCGCACGTGCTCGAGGGTCTCGGCAACGGTGAGGTCCGGGTGAGCCGACACGAACTGTGGGCTCATCCGTCGACCGATCGATCCGGGGCGGTAGCCGAGGACGACCGAGGTCAGCTCCCGCTCGTCCGGAGCAAGCCCTTGCAGCAACCGGTTCGCCACCTCGGCCGGCAGCTCGTCGAGGAGCTGGACCCGGTCGTCGGGCCCGAGAGCAGCGAAGACCTGCGCGACGTCCTCGTCGCGCAGCCCTGCCACGAGGTCGCCCTGCATGGCTGGGTCGAGGCGCTCGAACACCGCGACCGCCCGATCCTTCGGCAGGAGCCGGTAGGCGACCGCGCGGCTCTTCGGGTCGAGCCGCTCCAGGGTGGTGATCAGCTCGGGGGTCGGCACGGCCGCGATGGTTTCGGCCGCCTCCGTGAGCGAGGTGTCCTGCAGGGAGGTTCTGATCCGTCTGGTCGTCTCGTCGAGGTCCCACTTGGTGGTGCCGGTCATCGCCGTGTTCCCCTCTCCCAACCGGTCGGCACGCGGCCCGGACCTGGTGTGCTCGCCGGCGGCCCGCACCTCCGGCGGGTCGGACGCCGACGGTCCGGTGGGAGCGCGCGTCGTCTATCGGGCAGAATGACAGGTACTTGGAGGGCTCGCATAGTGGCCTAGTGCGGCGGTCTTGAAAACCGCTATGGGTTCATAGCCCATCGTGGGTTCGAATCCCACGCCCTCCGCCAAGCCAGCTCCGCTCTGGGCCGGCTCTGGGCCAGCTGCACTCTCGATCGGCAGAGGTGCACTCTCGATCAGGAGAAGTGCACTCTCGATCGGCAGAGGTGCACTCTCGATGGTTGGGATCGACAGTGCAGCAAGCCCGGTCGACAGTGCAGGGCATTCTCGATCAGGAGAAGCGCACTCTCGATCGGGAGAAGTGCACTCTCGATGGTTGGATCGGGAGCGGGGCAAGACAAAAGGGCCCCGGCCAGTGCCGGAACCCTCTGCTTCCTCGAGGAGTGGCCTCAGAGCAGGCCCATCATCTCCTCTGCCGTGGTGTGAGCCTTGATCTGCGGGGCCGGACCGCCGACGGTCGGCCGGTTGAGCACCGCGAAGAACGAGACGATGTACGACATTCTGTTTTCAGTTTCCTTAGATAGCAAACGGCCTCGTCGGCCACGTGGCCGAGCGGCGTTGCCCGACTTCTGAACTGCAGCGCCACCGTGCCGGCCTGGATGCGGCCTCACGACAAGCGATGCCCAAGACAAGCGATGGGGACGGGTCTGCTGCGCCGTCAAGTGTAACAGTTCCGGAACCGTGTCCTGACCATGGTTGACCCGGCTGGGAGTCCGTGAGATACGAGGGTGTGACCAGCCAACGCGATCACGAGCCGGCCGACCACGTCGCTGCCGAGGTCCTCGGACGGCTCGCCCCACTCGCACTCCCCTCGCCGGCTCCCCTAGTGCTGCGCGGACGGCGCTTCGATGCGAGCCGGCCGGCGGTCATGGCCATCGTCAACCGCACCCCGGACTCCTTCTTCAGCGGCAACCGGCTCGCGGACCTCGACACCGCCAAGCGTGCCCTCGAGGATGCCCTCGAGGCCGGGGCCGACATCATCGACATCGGCGGGGTACGGGCGGGACAGGAGGGCGATGCCGTCGGACCGATCGAGGAGATCAGGCGTGTCGTCCCCTTCCTCGAGTGGGCGCGCGGGGTGCATCCCGGCATCATCGTCAGCCTGGACACCTGGCGCTCCGAGGTCGCGCGGGAGGCCGGTGCAGCCGGTGTCGACCTGGTCAACGACACCTGGGCCGCGGCCGATCCCGACCTCGTCCGGGTCGCGGCCGACCTGGGCGCCGGGTATGTCGTGTCACACACCGGAGGACTGCCGCCGCGCACCGACCCGGTCGACGTCAGCTACGGCGGCGACCCACTTGACGTCGTGCGTGACGTCATCACGACGCTCGCGCGCGGTGCGCGCGTGGCCGAGCTGAGCGGCATACCAAGGGAACGAATCCTCGTCGACCCGACCCTCGACTTCGGCAAGACGACCGCGAACTCCCTTGAGGTGCTGCGCCATACGGCCGAACTCGTCGCCCTCGGCTACCCCGTGCTGCAGGCGGTGTCGCGCAAGGACTTCGTCGGCGAGACGCTCGACCTGCCGGCGGAGGAGCGGCTCGAGGGCTCGCTCGCGGCGACCGCCGTGGCGGCCTGGCTCGGTGCGACGGTCTTTCGTGCGCACGATGTTCGGGCCACCCGGCGGGTCCTGGACATGGTGGCCAGCGTTCGCGGTGAACGGGCGCCTCTGCTGGCGCTGCGCGGGGTTCGCCGTCCGTCTGGTGAGAACCCGGGGTGAGTTGTGCAGGTGCGGCGAGTCCTCAACGCGCGAACTCGCCAGTAGCGTGCTACGGTCGAGCCGGTTGCAGTTGCAGTTCCTCGCAGTCGAGTAGGTGCCCGTCATCCAGATGGTGACGGGTTTTCTTTCGGCGTCGACGGGTCCGCCCGACGAGTGGAGTCAAGCGGCAGCCACGGGGCCTCGCGAGGTGCGGGGTCCACTGGCTCAACAGAAGGAAGAGTTACCCGTATGGCACAGGGCACCGTCAAGTGGTTCAACGCCGAGAAGGGCTTTGGTTTCATCGCTCAGGACGGCGGCGGCCCCGACGTCTTCGTCCACTACTCAGCCATCGAGTCGAACGGCTACCGTTCGCTGGATGAGGCACAGCGCGTCGAGTTCGAGGTCACGCAGGGCCCCAAGGGTCCGCAGGCCGACAAGGTTCACGCGATCTGACGCAGGCAGCGCGACACCGCGTTCTCTGACAGCAGCCCCCGGCTCCGGCCGGGGGCTGCGATCGTGTCAGCACTCGTCGTCGTCGGTCGCGGACGTCGTGGTCTTCGGAGCCGGGGTGCGTGTCGGGGTCGGGGCCACCGCCTCGTGCCTCGAGGTGCCGGTGGGCACCGGCTTCGCCTTCGGCTTGGGCGGGTTGAGCGCCTTCTTGATCTCGCGGTGGATGACGTCGAAGTCGGGGTCGGCGGTGTTGACGCCGTGCTTCGGGTCGAGGGCCACGCTCGTGATCTTGGCCTGCTGGACCCGCTCGATGAGGTCGACGTAGGCGCTCAGGTTCGCGCTCGGGATGTCCGTGTAGATGTTGTCCTTGGCGATCCGGACGACCTCGGCGTACCTGGCGAGCATCGCGGCCGGGTTGACCTGGCCCACGACGGCCTTGATGACACAGCGCTGCCGACCCATTCGGCTGTAGTCGTCGTCGGCTGCGCGGGTGCGCGCGTACCACAGGGTGTGCCAGCCGTCGAGGTGTTGGCGCCCCGGCTCGAAGTAGCCCTTGACACCGGTGATCAGTCCGCTCGCCGTCACGTGCCCGCCGATCGGCAGCTTGCCGCCGTAGGCGCCCTCCTTGACGTCGATCTCGACCCCACCCATCGCATCGACGAGCTGGACGAAGCCCTTGAGGTCGATCACGACGGTGTGGTCGATCTTGAGTCCGACGACCTCGGAGATGACGTCGCGGATCGTGTCGCGGCCCGGGCTCGCAACCCCGGGAAAGCTGCCCGGATGGTCTGCGGCGAACTGGTCGGCCTCGGTCCAGATGGCGTTGAGGAGGCATCCGTCGGACGGGTCGGCCTGCTGCCGGATGCAGTAGGGCTTGCCGTAGACACCCGACGGGTAGAGCCGGCGCAGCGGGCTCGCCTTCGGGATCGGCACGTACTGGAGGTTGCGGGGCAGCGAGATGAGCACCGTGTTGCCGGTCTGGGTGTTGATGCTCGCGACGATCATCGAGTCGGTTCGCGTGCCGACCCGGCCCACGCCCGCGTCCGAGCCCAGCAGCAGGATGTTGACCCGGGGGGTGTTGGCCCACGGGTCGGGGCCCTCGACGAGCTCGGGACCATCGACCGCCCCGTGGCGGTTCGGAGGGGCCTGGAACACGGACTGGATCGTGTCCTGGGTGATCGACGCGTACTCGGCCGCCTTGTATGACGTGCCGCCGACCAGCAGCACCATGACCGTCGTGAACGCGGCGAGGAGCCGGGTCCGGGTGCGATCGAGAGAGACCGGCCGGGCGCGGATGGCGGTCAGGATGATCGAGGCGCACCAGACGAGCCCGCCGACGACGAAGGCCATCGCCGCGACGCGGAGCAGCTCGGGCCGCCCGATCAGGGCCAGCCCCGACTTCATGACGCCGTGGGTCAGCAGGAACCAGGCCACGGTGGCGACGGCGAGGACCGTGATCCCGACGAGCACCCAGCCGATGACCCGGCTACGGGTCCGCGTCAGGCCGGCACCCGGGATGACCGTGCCGAGCGCAGTCAGGCCGAGGGCGCGGCGGAAATGGTGCGCGAGATCACGACGGAGGGTCTCGCGGCTCTCGGGTGCCGCGACGCGTCGGCGTGGCGCGGCGACCATATCATCCTCTCGTTCACCAGTCGTGCAACCTATGCATTGTGCCTTGTCAGCCGGTGAGACGCCTAGACGAGCCGGAGCCGGCCTCCTTGTACAGCCGCGCTGGTTTTGGCCGGTGGGCCTCGGGCCGGTAGCCTGTGCACGCCCGCATCTTCGGCCGGGCATGGAGGCGTCGCATAGTGGCCTAGTGCGCCCGCCTGCTAAGCGGGTTGGGGTTGAGACCCCTCGCGGGTTCAAATCCCGCCGCCTCCGCCGATGTCGAAGTGGCCCACTCCGGAACACGGCGGGGGTGGGCCCCTTCGGCGCCTCGCCCTGAACGCCGGTTGTCGGCTGCCGCACCGCACCCGCTCCTGCCGTATGCCGCAGGGGCTCGCCCCGCGTTCAGTCGAGCCGCTGCGCTCGGGGCGAGTTGGTCCGCTTGCGCCACCCGGGCAAGACGAGCCACAGGGCCACGGTGAGCAGCCCGAGTACGGTGCAGACGGCCAGCGCCGGCGTGGCGCTGAAGAGGACGTCGAGCACCAGGAAGACCCCGCCGACGATGGCAACGGCCAGGGTGAACAACCCCCAGGAGACGAGTGCGGAGGTGTACCTGACGACGAAGTCCTTGACGCCCTGCCGGAACAGGACCCGATGCATCGCGACGGGGGCCGTGAAGAGGACGACCGAGAGCGCCGAGGCGACGAGGATGGCGAAGTAGATCCGAAGCTGGACCTCGTTCAGGACCGTGAACCGGGACTGGAACGGCAGGGTCAGCAGGAAGGCGAAGAGGATCTGCACCCCCGCCTGAGCGATCCGCACTTCCTGAAGCTGCTCGTTGAAGTTGCGGTCGAGGCGCTGGGCCTCCGACTCGTGGCGATCGTATGGTGCGGGGTCTTCCATGTCCCATGGTGGCACGCGCGCAGGGCCCGGCACCGCCTCCTGGCGGCACCGGGCCCGCATCACGTCGCCCACCCCGTCACCGGAAGGGGTGGGCAGACCTCACTGGGCCGCGTCGAGACGGGCCCTGAGGCCGTCGTACTCGGCCCACAGCTCGGCCGGGAGCTGCGCACCGAACTTTTCGAACCACTCCTTGATGAGCGGCAGCTCCGCGCGCCAGTCCTCGGCGTCGACCTCGGTCGCCTTCTCGATCGTCTCCTCGGCGGCGCCCAGGCCGCCGAGGTCGATCGAGCCGGGGGCGGGGACGAGGCCGATCGGGGTCTCGACCCCGTCGGCCGTGCCCTCGATGCGCTCGACGACCCACTTGAGGACGCGGCTGTTGTCGCCGAAGCCGGGCCACAGGAACGAGCCGTCCTCGGCACGGCGGAACCAGTTGACCCCGAAGATCCTCGGCAGCTTGCTCGCGTCGGCCTGCTTGCCGATCTCGAGCCAGTGGTTCATGTAGTCGCCGGCGTGGTAGCCGATGAACGGGAGCATCGCCATGGGGTCGCGGCGCACCACGCCGACCGCCCCGGTGGCCGCGGCCGTCGTCTCGGACGAGAGGGTCGCGCCGACGAAGGTGCCGTGCGTCCAGTCCCGCGACTCGTAGACGAGCGGGACCGTCGTCTTGCGGCGGCCACCGAAGAGGATCGCCGAGATCGGCACCCCGTCGGGGTTGTCGTACTCGGGAGCGATCATCGGGCACTGCTTCGCAGGGGTGCAGAAGCGGCTGTTCGGGTGGGCCGCCTTGGTGCCCGCCTCGCCGTCGGCCGGGGTCCAGTCGTTGCCGTGCCAGTCGGTCAGGTGGGCCGGCGTCTCGTCGGTCATGCCCTCCCACCACACGTCGCCGTCGTCGGTGAGAGCGACGTTGGTGAAGATCGAGTTGCCCCTGTTCACCGTCGTCATCGCGTTCGGGTTGGTCGAGTCACCCGTGCCCGGGGCGACGCCGAAGAGCCCGAACTCCGGGTTGACGGCATACAGCCGGCCGTCCTCACCGAAGCGCATCCAGGCGATGTCGTCGCCGACCATCTCGGCCTTCCACCCCTCGATGGTGGGGGTGATCATGGCCAGGTTCGTCTTGCCGCACGCGGAGGGGAACGCCGCCGCGATGTAGTGGACCTTCCCCTCGGGTGAGGTGAGCTTGAGGATGAGCATGTGCTCGGCCATCCAGCCCTCGTCACGGGCGATGGCGGAGGCGATGCGCAGCGCGTAGCACTTCTTGCCGAGCAGGGCGTTGCCGCCGTAGCCGGATCCGTAGCTCCAGATCGTGCGCTCCTCGGGGAAGTGGACGATGTACTTCGTCTCGTTGCACGGCCAGGCCACGTCCTGCTGGCCCTCCTCGAGGGGAACGCCGACGGAGTGCAGCGCAGGGACGAAGTCGGCCTGCGTCTCCTCCATCTTCTGCAGCACGTCGGAGCCGATCCGGGCCATGATCCGCATCGACACGACGACATAGGGGGAATCGGTGATCTCGACGCCGAACATCGGGATGGTGGCATCGAGGTGACCCATGACGAACGGGATGACGTACATGGTGCGGCCCTTCATCGAGCCGCGGTAGAGGTCGGTCAGGATGCCCTTCATCTCGTCGGGGTCCATCCAGTTGTTGGTCGGCCCGGCATCCTTCTCATCCTGCGAACAGATGTAGGTGCGTCCCTCGACGCGGGCCACATCGTTCGGGTCCGAGGCGCACCAGAACGAGTTCGGCTTCTTGTTGTCGTCGAGCCGCACGAACGTGCCGACCCTGACCAGCTCATCGGTCAGCTCGGTCCACTCCTCGTCGCTGCCGGTGATCCAGCGGATCGCGCGCGGCTGGGTCAGCGCAGCGACCTCGTTCACCCACTCCCCGAGACGCGCGTGCGTGGTCTGGCTGGTCGTCGTCGTAGTCAACTTGTGAACCTCGTCCCTTGCTGGGGTGCGCACCGCACCACCTTGTGCCGGCTTCTGTTCGAGCTCTTCTGTTCGAGCTGTGGACGGCGGATGGGTGTCCACATGGTGAACATATGACGTGATGGCTTCACGGTACGCCACGCGTTTCTACCCTTCGGGACTCGCGTGAAGGCCTGCTGGTGAATCCGATCACAAGCAGTGCTGCCCGCAAGGATTTCGGCAGCGAGATGCCGTCTTCTTGCAGAGTTTTCAGTCCCGTATGCCGTTCAACTCCCTCCGCATCGAGGGCGCACCCCCCATCGACAGTGCACCCCTCCCCATCGACAGTGCACTTGTCCTGATCGACAGTGCACTTGTCCTGATCGACAGTGCGATTGTCCTGATCGAGAGTGCACCCCTCCCGATCGACAGTGCACTTGTCCTGATCGAGAGTGCGATTGTCCTGATCGAGAGTGCACTGAGGCGCACCACCCCTCGCTCTAGCCCGCCCAAGGTTCTCGGCGATACGCAGCCCAGCATGACGACCGACCTCTACGGCCACGTCATGCCGTCCTCGTTGCGGGCAGCCCGCCGACACGATCGATGAGTTGTTCAACGCCTGGTCAGGTGGCCTCGAACCGCGCCGTTGCTGTCAGCGCTGCCGTCCGTGGCCATGCAAGGAGCGAACAACGTCGCGGCCCGACCGACGTTCCCGCCGGGCAGGCCGCTGGTTGCTGTCTCTACACAGTGCGCACCCGGAGGTATTCGAAACCCCAACCTTCTGATCCGTAGTCAGATGCTCTATCCGTTGAGCTACGGGTGCAGGTCCCGCCCACTGCCGCGTCCGGGACGATCAGTTACCTTAGCGCGTCTGTGCCCACGGCACGAAATCGCCGTATGTCGTTGAGTCTCCGGCCGCCCCAACCACCCCCTCCATGGCGACTCCATGGCCGGCCGTCGTCGTGACGCACAGCGGCGCCCTGCGCACTCTCGATCGGGACGACTGCACTCTCGATCAGGACGACTGCACTCTCGATCAGGACGACTGCACTCTCGATCAGGACGACTGCACTCTCGATCAGGACGCGAGCAGCAGCGAGAGGGCAGCCGTGTCCGGGTCGTCGCCCGGGTCGATATCGTCCTTCGCAGACAGTCTCGTGACGGTGCCGCTCGCGTCCGCCTCGATCCAGGCCGCTCGATGCGCGAGGCCGAGATAGGGCAGGCCCGGCAGGAGCAGGCACCCCGAGGCGGTCTCGTACTCGCGGACCGACGCGATGGTATTGGTCGGCGGATGCAGCACTGCCAGCCCGGCAGGTTGCTCGTCCGCGAACCGGCCGGGCTGCAGCGCGTGGTCGCCGACGAGCTGTCCCTCCGCCAGCACGACCCCGACGGACCGCAACGGCGAGTCCTCCGGGACGGACTCGACGACGCGGAAGACCGTGCTGCCGTGCGGCAGCATCGTCGGCACGGCGGCCACCCGGACGGCGAGCCACAGGAACTGCGTCCATTCGACCGTATCGACGGGCCAGCGCCCGACCAGGATGAACCCCTGCAATGATCCGCGCGCGTAGATCGGCGCGACTTCGACGTTGACGTCGTGTTGAGGATCCATGGCGACCTCCTCACCCTTCCCCTACCCAAGATTCGCACGGTTTGGTCGAATCCGTCGGGCAATATCGCAGGGTTTCGCCGATCAGGCACGACGCTCGACGTAGGGGTCGGTGACCTCCCGCAGCGCCGTCAGGGCCTCCCGCAGCTGCCGCATCCGGCGCGGGCCGAGGTATGCCGCCCACTCGGCCTCGATGCGCTGCTCCTCGTCGCGCGCCACCGGGATCGCGGCCCGCGCCCGAGCCGTCATCCGCACGAGCCGTGCCCTCCCGTCCGCAGGGTCGGGAACCCGTTCGACGTAGCCGCCCTTCTCGAGCCGGTCGACGAGTGCGGTGGCGGTCTGCTTGGCGACCTGGGCCCGATCGGCCAGGACGGACAGACGGGTCCCCTCGGGGTCCATCCCTGCCATGAGCCGGCCCTGCGCGAGGGTCACGTCAGTGAAGCCGCCCGCCTGGACGGCATCGAAGATGCGCTGCTGAGCGTGTCGCCCCGCGATCAGCATCAGCAGGCTGGTGGGCAGTTCGCGGTTCATCGGCAGCATCCTTGCAGTAGTCCTACTATCGAACTATATTTGGTTCGTCGATAGGACTACTCTACCGAAATGGTCGCATGAGGCCCGGGGGACCTGCCGAAGGAGGCTGCAATGGACGACGACGAGATCTGGGCCGCCATCGATGACCAGTACCGCCGGACCGCCGACCTGCTCGAGCGTCTGACCTCGAAGGAGTGGCAGCACCCCTCGCTGTGTGATGGCTGGACCGTGCGGCACGTCGCGGCGCACCTGACCCTGCAGCAGCAGGGGGTCCGCGACGTCGTCGCTTTCATGGCTCGTCACCCCGAGCTGCTGCGAGCCAGGTCCCTCAACCAGACCATCCACGTCTCGGCCGTGATCCAGGCCCGCCTGCCAACCGAGCAGATCATCGGCCGGGTCCGGGCGATGATCGGGTCGCGACGCCACAACGTGTTCGTGACGCGACTGGAGACCCTGAGCGACATCCTCGTGCACGGCCAGGACATCGCCGTGCCGCTCGGTGCCGACCTCGAGATGCCCGTGCCTGCGACGGTACTGGCCGCGACCCGCCTATGGGAGACGCGCGACTCCTGGCTCGGCAGGGTGTTCCACAAGCTCCCGCTCGACGGGTACACCCTTCGTGCCACGGACACCGAATGGACGAGGGGTGACGGCCCCGAGGTCGCCGGCTCGATCGGTGCGCTCCTGTTGCTCGTCACCGGCCGCACGGCCCGTCTGGACGAGCTGGCCGGCGACGGGGCAGACCGGCTGCGCGGAGAGCACAGCCCGGCCTGACCGGTCCGCTGCGGTATCACCCGGGCGCCCCACCGGGCTGATCCGGACGCGCCGACTGCTTGCCTCGGATGCCGAACGCGCGGTTGGCTGGTACGAAGCACACCCGATCGATGCCACGGAGGCCACCGATGTCCGCTCCTGCCCGTACCGCGTCCGAGACACTGTCCCATACCGTCGGCGAGACCGAGCCGCCGCTCATCGAGCAGACCATCGGGGACAACTTCGACGCGACGGTGGCCCGCTTCCCCGACCGGGAGGCGCTCGTCGACGTCGCGCAGGGCAAGCGCTGGACCTACACCGAGCTGCAGGCCGACGTCGAGCGGCTGGCGCGGGCGCTGCTTGCGGTCGGCGTCGGCAAGGGTGACCGGGTCGGGATCTGGGCACCGAACTGCTCCGAGTGGACGCTGACCCAGTACGCAACCGCGAAGATGGGCGCGATCCTGGTCAACATCAACCCGTCCTACCGCGCCCACGAGCTCGACTACGTCCTGCGGCAGGCCGGCATCTCGACGCTCATCTCGGCCAAGGAGTTCAAGACGAGCGACTACGCCACGATGATCGAGCAGGTGCGCCCCGACGTTCCCGGGCTCGAGCGCGTCGTCCTCATCGGCACGCCCGACTGGGACGAGCTGCTCTCGCACGCCGACGAGGTCTCGGCAGAGGAGCTGGGCCAGGTCCAGTCGACCCTAGGGAACAACGACGCGATCAACATCCAGTACACCTCGGGCACGACGGGCTTCCCCAAGGGCGCCACCCTCTCGCACCGCAACATCCTCAACAACGGCTTCTTCGTCGGCCGGCTCTGCGACTACACCGAGGTCGACCGGGTCTGCATCCCGGTGCCCTTCTACCACTGCTTCGGCATGGTCATGGGCAACCTCGCCTGCACGTCCATCGGCGCGTGCATGGTCATCCCGGGCCCCGGGTTCGACCCGGCCATCACCTTGCAGACGGTGCAGGACGAGAAGATCACCTCCCTCTACGGGGTGCCGACGATGTTCATCGCCGAGTGGAACCTGCCCAACTTCGCCGACTACGACATCGGCTCGGTGCGCACCGGGATCATGGCCGGCTCGACGTGTCCGGCCGAGCTGATGAAGAGGGTCATCGCCTCGGGCATCGGGGAGCTGACGATCTGCTACGGCATGACCGAGACCTCGCCGGTGTCGACGCAGACCCGCACCGACGACACCTTCGAGCGCAAGACGGCCACGGTCGGGCGGGTCGGCCCGCACCTGCAGATCCGTATCGTCGACCCGGCCACCGCAGAGGTGGTGCCGCGCGGGGTGGCCGGGGAGTTCCAGACCAAGGGCTACTCGGTGATGCTCGGCTACTGGGAGCAGCCGGACAAGACCGCCGAGGCGATCATCGACGGCTGGATGCGCACCGGCGACCTCGGCGTCATGCACGAGGACGGGTACGTCGAGATCACCGGCCGGATCAAGGACATGGTCATCCGTGGCGGTGAGAACGTCTACCCGCGCGAGATCGAGGAGTTCCTCTACACCCACCCCGACATCGTCGACGCCCAGGTCATCGGGGTGCCCGACGAGAAGTACGGCGAGGAGCTGTGCGCGTGGATCCGGATGCGGCCCGGCGCCGAGCCGATCACCGCGGAGTCGTTGCGGGCGTTCTGCACGGGCAAGCTCGCGCACTACAAGATCCCGCGCTACGTCGAGATCGTCGACGAGTTCCCGATGACTGTCACCGGCAAGATCCGCAAGGTCGAGATGCGCGAGACGACCAGCAAGAGGCTCGGCCTCGGCTGACCGCCTGCTGCCGTCTGCCGACACCCGCGCCACCCGCCGGACCGAAGGTATGCCGCCCAGCCGGCTGAGCGGCATACCCCTGAGTCCGCGCCGCGCCACGTTCCCCGGCGTGGCGTTCAGGGGCTGCCGCGGACGGAGGGCCTGGGGCAGTAGGTTGCCCGTGAAGGGAACCCGACCACGAGGACAACCACATGTCTGACTTCACCACGCTGATCCTGTGGATCGCGCTTGCTGCCGCCGTCATCGCGAGCCTGTTCGTCGCCTCGTCGCGCCGCCGCCAGGAGGAGCGCCGGCGCGCGGCGAGGTCGCTGCCCGCCCATGCCGCCCTGCCGCCCGTCGCAGTGCCTCGGGTGGTGGACCGGACCCCGGTGATGGACCGGGCCTCGGTGTTGGAGCCGGTCGGCGCTCCGGCGTCCACCGACCACGGAACCGCGACCCGCACGTTGGCCGAACCCGCTGTGGAGGTGGTGTGTGCCGTGGCCTCGGCCGGAGAGCCGGCAGGCGCTGAGGCCGGGGAGCTGGATGTGGCCCTGCCCCCGCCTGCGCGGCGCATCTCGAGCCTGGCAGAGGTTCGTGACGGCGGTTACGGTGTCGGCTCCGCGGCTCCCATCCGCGACGGCGCCCAGCCGTTGGGCCACGGGGTCAAGGCGGTCCGCGGGACGGGAACCTACCTCGTACCCGGCTCCCCGGGCTACGAGGACGTGGAGCCGGACGTGTGGTTCTACGACGAGCGCGCCGCGTACCACTTCGGCTACCGCCCCACATCGGGCGGCTGAGCGGGAGCCTCGGGCACGCTCCTAGACTGGCGCGCATGGTCTCCCCGCGCGTCGCGCTCGCCCCGAAGGTCCAGACCGCGATCGCCGCGGTCCTCGGCGACGGCTACCGAGACGCGGACCCGGTGCTGCGGCCGTCGCAGTTCGCGGACGTGCAGGTCAACGCGGCCCTCGCGCTCGCCAAGCGGGTCGGGATGCCGCCACGAGACCTCGCGGCCAAGATCGTCGAGGCACTCGACCTCGACGGCGTGTGCGACACGGTCGAGGTGAGCGGCCCGGGGTTCGTAAACCTCACCCTCAGCGACCGGTGGATCGACTCCCTGCTCGGCGCGGTCACGGTCGACGAGCGGCTCGGGGTGCCGGCGCAGACACCCGAGAACATCCCGATCGACTACTCGGCGCCCAACGTCGCCAAGGAGATGCACGTCGGGCACCTGCGCACGACGATCGTGGGCGACTCGCTCGCGCGGACCCTGGAACACCTCGGCCACCACGTCATCCGGCAGAACCACGTCGGCGACTGGGGCACCCCGTTCGGCATGCTCATCGAGCACCTCCTCGAGGTCGGCGAGGACTCCGACGAGGCGGGTCTGCTCGTCACCGACCCGAACGCCTTCTACCAGGCCGCCCGGGCCAAGTTCGACTCGGCCGAGAAGGCCGAACCGCCCGGCAGCGCAGGCGATTTCGACGTGCGGGCGCGGGCCCGGGTGGTCAGCCTCCAGGCCGGCGACGAGGCGACGCTGGTGCACTGGCAGAGGCTCGTCGACCTGTCCAAGGCCTACTTCAACAAGGTCTACCGGACGCTCGGCGTCACCTTGACCGATGCGGACCTCGCCGGCGAGTCGATGTACAACGACATGCTCGGCGCGGTCTGCGACGAGCTCGAGGCCGCCGGCATCGCCACGGTCTCCGACGGCGCCCTGTGCGTCTTCCTCGACGGCTACACCGGCCGCGAGGGCAGGCCGGTGCCGCTGATCATCCGCAAGTCCGATGGCGGATACGGCTATGCCACAACGGATCTCGCGACGATCAAGTACCGTGTCGCGGAGCTGGAAGCGCACCGGGTGCTCTACGTCATCGGGGCGCCGCAGGCCCTGCACCTGAACATGGTCTGGGACACCGCCCGCAAGGCGGGGTGGCTGCCCGACGAGATCACCCCCGTGCACGTCCAGATCGGCAACGTCCTCGGTCCGGACCGCAAGATCCTCAAGACCAGGTCGGGCAAGCCGCTGCGACTCATGATGCTGCTGGACGAGGCGGTCGAGGTGGCGCAGGGCGTCATCGACGCGGCCCGCCCCGACCTCGACGAGCAGACGCGGGCGAGGATCGCCCGGCAGGTCGGCATCGGCGCGGTCAAGTACGCCGACCTGTCCGTGGCCCACGACAGCGAGTACGTCTTCGACCTCGAGCGGATGGTCTCGCTCACCGGCAACACCGGGCCGTACCTGCAGTACGTAGTCGCCCGGGTGCGTTCGATCTTCCGGCAGGCCGGCCTCGACCCGCTGGCCCAGCGCGCACCCGTCGCGGTTGCGCAGCCCGCGGGGCGCGACCTCGCCAAGCGGCTGCTCGACTTCCCCGACGTCCTCGTCGCGGTCGGCTCCGAGTACGAGCCGCACCGCCTCACCGGCTACCTGTTCGAGCTGGCCCAGGCCTTCTCGGCGTTCTACGAGAGCTGCCCGGTGCTCAAGGCCGAGACCGAGCAGGTCAGACAGTCGCGCCTGACCCTGAGCGCCCTCGTGCTGCGGACCATGGTGACCGGCCTCGACCTGCTCGGTATCGAGGCGCCCGAGCAGATGTGAACCCTTCCTCTCCCCTTCTTCTGCGCCGGGCTCGAGGAGAGCCACCCACACGACATCCAGGCCATCGTCGAGGCCCCCAACTACTCGGCGCGCGACTGACCCGCCGCATCGATATTCGGTATACCGCTGTGACCCGGGCTCCAACTTTCCCGCCGCGGCTGGATTGTGAGTGGGGGTTCGTGCCGAAGGGCTCCAACTTTCCCGCCGCGGCTGGATTGTGAGTGGTCCGCTCGGAGCCGAACGGCTCCAACTTTCCGGCCGCGGCTGGATTGTGAGTGGTCCGCTCGGAGCCGAAGGGCCTGAGCGGCATACGGACAAGGTCACGAGCCGGCCCCGGGTACGGTCGTTCGGCTGACCCATCTCGTCCGTGCCGGCCTGGACTGGAAGGTTTTCGACGAGCTCGGTCGTGCCGTGCGAGACAGCGACCGACTCGCCCGCCGGGCCGCCCTCGCGCACCAATGGAGGCCTTCTCATGGCCAGGGACAACTGGCGCTAGGGGGTGGTCGCGGGGACCTGGGCAGAGACGGCGGCAGGGGCCGGCTCGGGCCGCGGCGGGGTCAGGTCTCCTGGCGGTAGCGGTCGCGCAGGCGGTACTTCTGGATCTTGCCGCTCGGGGTGCGCGGCAGCTCGTCGAGGATGCCGAGCCGCTCGGGCCAGTACTGCTTGGCGACGCCCTTCTCCCGGAGCAGGTCCTGCAGCTCCTGGAAGGTCAGGGACGCCCCGGGTGCCAGGACGACGCAGGCGGCGGCCCGCTCCTGGAGCCGCTCGTCGGGCATCCCGACAACGGCCACGGCCACGATACGAGGGTCCTCGTAGAGCGCGTCCTCGAGGTAGGCGACCGGAATGTTCTCGCCGCCCCGGACGATGATGTCCTTGGTGCGGCCGGAGAGCCTGAGGTAGCCGTCGTCGTCGATGATGCCGAGGTCGCCGGTGTCGAACCAGTCGCCGTCGAAGGAGTCCTGGGTCAGCTTCATCCGATGGGCGTAGCCGACGAAGAGGAACGGTCCCTGCACCTGGATGCGGCCCTCCTCACCGGCGGGGACCGCGGCGCCGACGGCGTCGACCGTCCGGATCTGCATGCCCGGCCACGGGTATCCGTCGGTCTCGACGACCTTCTCCTCGGGGTCGCCCGGGATGCCGAGCGTGACGAGGGAGTTCTCGGTCTGGCCCCAGCCGCCGAGGACGGCGAGGCCAGGCAGGACCTCCTTGGCACGGCGGACAAGGGTCCGGGGGATCGGGGCGCCGAAGCAGCCGAACCTGACCAGGGTGTCCAGCTTGCGGTCGGCGAGCCCCTCGACGGACAGGGTGTCGTGCAGGAACGGGGTCGCGCCCGCGGCCTGGGTGATGCCGTGGTGCTCGACGAGGTCGACGAAAACGGCCGGGTCCCAGACGTCCTGGAAGATCCCGGTGGCGCCGAACTGCACGACGAGCCGGGCCCCGTAGAGGCATCCGGTCAGGTGCGCCAGCGTCGAGGCCATGTGGACGACGCTCTCGGAGGAGACCCCGAGCCGGTCCGGCAGCGGGTTGTCCGCGGCGATGAGGGTGTTGTGGGTGTGCATGACCCCTTTGGGCTCCCCGGTCGTGCCCGAGGTGAAGATGAGCAGCGTGACGTCGTTGGGGTCGGGGCGCAGCGCAGCGAGCCCGGCCGGGTCGCGTCGCTCCTCCCACGGCGTCGCCATGAACGTCTCCCACGAGCCGGGTGACTGCGGACCGCCGACCACGAGCAGGTGCTCGAAGGTGGGCCAGTCGGCCTGGAGCGACTCGATGAGCGACACGTGGTCGTAGCCACGGAACTCCCGCGGCACGACGACGAGCTTGGAGCCCGCGAGGCCCACCATGAAGCCGACCTCGCGCTGCCGGTAGATCGGGATCAGCGGGTTGCTCACCGCCCCGATCCGGGTGCAGGCGAGGTGCAGGACGACCCACTCGATCCAGTTGGGCAGCTGGAACGAGACGACGTCGCCAGACCCGATGCCCAGCTCGAGCAGGCCGAGAGCGCACCGGTCCACCTCGGCCCGCAGAACGGCATAGGTGATCTCGCGTCGTGGGTCGACGAAGGCGACCTTGTCGGGCGTGCGCTCGGCAGCCATGTCGAGGTCGTCGGTGAGGGTCCGACCGACCCAGTAGCCGCCGGACGTGTACTTCTCGATGAGCTCGGGGGTGAGGATGGTCTCGAAGGGCATCGGTGCGCCTCGTCTCTCGGTGGTGTGGGCTGGGTGCGTTCGGTGGGTGGTCAGGACATCGTCAGGCCGCCGCTGATGCTGACGGTCTGGCCGGTGACGTAGGCGGCGTCATCCGAGGCGAAGTACGCGACGGCGCCTGCCACGTCGGCCGGCTGGCCGAGGCGGCGCAGCGGGATCGCCCTGGTCAGCGCGTCGCGGAGCTTGTCGTTGTCGCCGGCGAACTCGGCGAACAGCTGGGTGTCGGACGGGCCGGGGCAGACACAGTTGACGCGGACCTGGCTGCGGGCAAGCTCGCGCGCGGTCGACTTGGTGAACGCGATCACGCCGCCCTTCGCCGCGGAGTAGACCGCCTCGCCGGAGGAGCCGACCCGGCCGGCGTCGGAGCTGATGTTGACGACGGATCCGGAGCCCTGCTCGGCCATGATCGGCAGGACGGTGCGGCTCGTGTTGAGCACGCCATAGAGGTTGATGCCGATGATCCTCGGCCAGAGATCGCGCTCCAGCTCGAGGAACGGCGCCGCCTTGTCCCATCCGGCGTTGTTGACGAGGACGTCGACCCGCCCGAGCTGCTCAGTGACCTGCGCGACCATCGCCTCGACCGAGTCGAAGTCGGAGACGTCGCAACCGAGGCCGATCGCGCTGCCGCCGAGCTCTGTTGCCGCCTGCTCGGCGCCGTCGGCGTTGACGTCCGTGACGACGACGACTGCCCCTTCGGAGGCGAGCCGCTCGGCGATGCCGCGGCCGAGGCCGCGCGCCGCTCCGGTGACGATG
Source organism: Intrasporangium sp. (assembly GCF_030452765.1). Taxonomy (GTDB): domain Bacteria; phylum Actinomycetota; class Actinomycetes; order Actinomycetales; family Dermatophilaceae; genus Intrasporangium_A. The sequence continues at coordinate 6,117 of NZ_JAKDLO010000018.1, read as the reverse complement.
GCGACCCTGTCGGTGAGCCTGCTCATGATGTTCCCTTCGATGATCCGGTATGCCGCTCAGCTGGGTTGCGGTCCGTGGGTTTCCTTGCGGTGTGGTTGAGTTCGCACCTCGTCGAGTGCGCAAGAAGTGCCGGCCAGATACGTCGAGTACGCAGGAAGGGTCATGGGGCGTACTCGCGGCCGAGGAGGTGGCGGGCGATGACGAGCTTGGAGACCTGGGCGGTGCCGTCACCGATCTCGAGGCCGATGACGTCGCGGAGGCGTTGGCCGACCTTGGACTCGGAGGAGTAGCCGACGTGCCCGATGGTGAGCAGACACTGGTGGATCACGTCAGCGGCAAGCTTCGGGGCCCAGAACTTCGCCATGGCCGCCTCGGCGCTGTGCTCCAGGCCGTTGTCCTTGCGCCACAGTGCCTCGAAGCACACGTGCCGGGCGCCGCGCAGGTAGGTGGCGGCCTCGGCGAGCGGGAAGGAGACGCCCTGGAACCGGCCGATCGGCTGGTCGAAGGCGACCCGGTCTCGCGCCCACTGAAGGGCATCGTCGAGCGAGGCCTGGGCGGCGCCGAGGCAGGCGAGGCCGATGATCGCGCGGGAGTAGTCGAAGCCCTGCATGACCGAGACGAACCCGTCGCCCTCCCGGCCGATGAGATCGCCTGCTGTGACGGGCGTCCCGTCGAAGTGCAGGCTGGCGCGGCCGATGGCGCGGCCGCCGAGGTCGTCGAAGCCCGAGCGGGTCACGCTCGGGTGGTGCAGGTCGACCCAGAAGGCGCTGACCCCACGAGCCCCGGGCCCGCCGGTGCGGGCGAGGACGACGGCCCGGTCGGCCGCCATGCCGAGGGTGATCGAGGTCTTCTCGCCGTGCAGGGTCCAGCCGCCGCCGGAGGTGTGGGTGGCCTTGACCTCGAGGTTGGCCGCGTCGGTGCCGTGGCCGGGCTCGGTGATGCAGATGCACGGGACCGTCTCGCCCGAGGCGATGCCGGGCAACCAGGCCCGCTGCTGCGCCTCGGTCGCGTTGCGCACGAGGATATCGCTGATCAGCGCTGTGTTGATGATCAGGTAGGTCGCGTTGAAGTCCTCGCGACCGACCTCCTCGGCGGCGATGCCCGCGATGACCGCGGTCGCTGCCTGGCCGCCGTACTCCTCCGGGATGCGCAGGCCGGTCAGCCCCATACCGGCCATGTCGAAGGCGAGCCGGCGGCGGAACTGGGCCGCCTTGTCGTCGGGCTGGTAGTGCGGGGCGAGCACCTTGACGGCAAACCGGCGGACCGCGTCACGATAGGCATCCTGGTCCTCGTCGAACGCATAGTGCATGGCGCGTGGCCCTTCGGTCGGACGGTCGGCGACAGGTCGCCGGTGCTTGTTGAATGGACGTTCATTCAATATAGTAGGCAGGACGGCTCTCGTCGTCAACCGTTCACCGCGCAGAAGGGTTGGGCAGTGGCTCAGCACCAGGGCAGCGCCAAGGCCGACAGGGTCGCCCGTCGCCGGGCCGAGATCCTGCGCGCCGCCGTCCAGCTCTTCCAGGAGGACGGGTACCACGCCACCACCACGCATGCCGTCGCCGAGCGGGCCGGCATCAGCGTCGGGCTCATCTACCAGTACTTCGGTAACAAGGAGGACCTGCTCCGCGCCGCCATCGTCGATATCCTCGGCGAGTTCCGTGACCGCATCCCCGCCGCGATGAGCCAGGCCGGCGACGACCCGGAGGCTCGGATCCGCCGCGGCTTCCGAACCTTGGTCGAGGTCATCGACGGCAAGCCCGAGGCGACCGTGCTGTCCTACCGGGAGAGCATGACGCTGGCGCGTGAGGGCCGCGACGAGCTGAAGCGGCTCGAGGTGGAGACCGCGGAGCCGTTCCGGCAGGCGATCGAGGACGGGATCTCCTCGGATGACTTCCGTGCGGTCGATGCCGACCTCGTCGTGCACAACCTGCTCCTCGTCGCGCACGGGTGGGCGCTCAAGCGATGGCGACTGTCAGGCTGGCTCGACCTCGACGCCTATGTCGAGCGCGAGCTCGACCTGCTCCTGCGCGCCCTCCGTCCCTGAACCTGTGGCCCCTCCTCGTCGAGTGATCACTCGAGGTGGGACGGCATGGAGCCGGACCGTGCGAACTCAGCGCCGCTGGGTCGGGCTCAGCGGACCGCCGAGCCGTGCGGAGACCTGGTCGGCCGCGTGGCTGCAACGTTTGCCCAGCTCCTCGACGGCATCCGGTGAGCACAAGGTCACCCTCGACCAGGCGATCAAGACGATGCGCGAGACTGGCGCGGACACGAAGATCAAGTACGAAGAGACGTCGCGTGGCGGGCTCGCCGTCAACGTCGTCGAGTGCCGACCCGTTCAGGGGCGGCCGAGAGGAGACCAGCATGAGCACCGCCAGCGCGAACGCGGAGGGTTACGTCCTCACGCTTGACTGCCCCGAGGCTCCGGGACTCGTGCATGCCGTGACCGGGTTCCTGCTCGAACATCACGGGGACATACACGAGCTCAAGGTTTTCGACGACATCCGGGGAGGTCACTTCTTCCTCCGGGCGCACTTCACGCTCGGTGACGAGCACGGTGACCCGGGTCTCGCTGCCCTGCGCGACGCGTTCGCGCCCCTCGGCGAGCGCCATACGATGCGTTTCGAGCTGCGCGAGGCCGCGGCGAAGCGGCGCGTGCTGGTCATGGTGTCGAAGTTCGCGCACTGCCTCAACGACCTGCTCTTCCGCTCCCGGATCGGCGAGCTCCCCATGGAGATCGTGGCCGTCGTGTCGAACCACCCCGACCACCGGGCGCTCGTCGAGTGGCACGGCATCCCGTTCTTCCACGTGCCGGTGACGCCCGGGACGAAACCCGAGGCCGAGACTCGGCTGCTTGAGCTCGTCGACCGCTTCGAGATCGAGCTGGTCGTCCTGGCCCGCTACATGCAGATCCTCAGCGACGACCTCACCCGTGAGCTGACCGGGAGGGCCATCAACATCCACCACTCGTTCCTGCCGAGCTTCAAGGGTGCCAAGCCCTACCACCAGGCCTGGGAGCGCGGCGTCAAGACGGTCGGCGCGACGGCGCACTACGTCAACAGCGAGCTCGACGAGGGCCCGATCATCTCCCAGCAGGTGCGGGAGGTGGACCACTCGTTCGGGCCCGAGGACCTCGTCGCCGCCGGCCGCGACACCGAGTGCCGGGCCCTGTCCAACGCTGTCAAGTGGCACTGCGAGGGCCGCGTGGTCCTGCACGGAAACCGGACCGTCGTCCTGCTCTGACCTGATCCATCCACCGTTCCCTGGAACCAGTCGACCCCGAAGAGAGTCTCCCATGCAAGACACGCCCATCACCGCCGATGCGATCGTCATCGGAGCCGGAGTCATCGGCTGTGACGTCGCCTATGAGCTGGCGCGGCACGGCCGCAGCGTCATTGTCGTCGACCGTGGTCCCGGCGCCGGCCACGGCTCGACCAGTGCCTCCTCGGCCTGCATCCGGTTCAACTACTCGACCTTCACGGCGGTCGCCGTCTCGTGGGAGGCCAAGCAGCGCTGGATCGGCTGGGAGGAGTACCTCGAGGGCACCGACGACGGCCAGCTGGCCCGCTTCGTCCAGACCGGGGCGCTCTGCCTCGAATCGCCCGGGCAGCAGCGTTCCAAGGTGCTCGGCTTCTTCGACCGCGCCGGGGTGCCGTACGAGGAGTGGGATGCCGAGACGCTCGCCGCGCGGCTGCCTGCCATCGACCCGGGCCGCTTCTGGCCGCCCAAGCGGGTGACCGACGACGCGTTCTGGGACGACGCGGGCGGGTCCCTCACGGCCTACTGGACACCGGACGGCGGCTTCGTGGACGACCCCGTCTTCGCCGCCCACAACCTCATGACGGCAGCGGTGCGCAAGGGGGCCCGGTTCCGCTTCAGGTCGGCGGTGACCTCGGTGCTACGGGACGACCAGCGGGTGCTCGGCGTCGCGATCGCCGACGGCACCAGGATTCTGGCGCCACTCGTCGTCAATGTCTCGGGACCGCACTCCGGAGTCGTCAACGGGATGGCTGGCGTGCTCGACGAGTTCGCGATCACGACCCGGCCCATGCGTCAGGAGGTGCACCACCTGACGGCCCCCGATGGCTGGAACCACGAGGTCCCCGGCCCCATGGTGGCCGACCTCGACCTCGGCACGTACTTCCGAGGCGCGCCGGCCGGCGGTCTCGTCGTGGGCGGGGCCGAGCCCGAGTGCGACGAGCTCCAGTGGCTGGACGACGCGGACACCTACGCTCCGACGGTGAGCAAGGCTGTCTACGAGGCGCAGGCCTATCGAGCGGCCCGGCGGCTGCCCGACCTATCAGTGCCCAACCGGCCCAGCGGGGTCGTCGGCGTCTACGACGTGTCCGACGACTGGGTGCCGATCTACGACCGGACCAGTCTGGACGGCTACTACGTCGCCATCGGGACCAGCGGCAACCAGTTCAAGAACGCCCCGGTCGTCGGCCAGCTGATCAACGCGCTGGTCGAGGCCGCCGAAGCGGGCAAGGACCACGACGCCGACCCGGTCTCTATGACCCTGCCTCTGACGGGCCTGACGATCGATCTCGGGGACTACAGCCGGCGCCGTCACGTCGATCCCGACAAGAGCAGCTTCAGCGTCTTCGGGTGAGCTCGTCGGAAGGACGGCCGATCAGCTGTGTGCCCGGCCTGTTCGAGGGCCCGCTGGTGAGTCGAGCCACCTTCATCGGCCACGGGGCAGCGGGCGCGTCCTCGGTCAGCCGCGCCATGGGCGAGCGCTCGACCCACTCGTCGAGGGTGAAGTCCAGCAAGGGAGGGGGCCGGTCAGAGGGCGCCGTGCGGGTCGAGCGACACGGTCAGCACGAAGGCCGACTCGGTCACCGCATCGACGGCGTGGCGCTCGGGCGGGATCGCCACGACCTCACCCGAGCGGACGACCCACTCGGCCTCGTCCCCGGCGCACAGCCGGACCGTGCCGGCGAGGACCTGCAGGCTCGCAGCCGGCGGGGAGGCGTGCTCGGCGAGCTTCGCGCCCGCGGTCAGCCCGACGACGACGAGGCGCTGGTGCGGACCGGTCCACAGGACGCGGGTGCCCTTGCCGTGCTTCGAGGCGCGGGCCGCCTCGATCGCCTCGCGAGCAGCCTCGGCCAGGTCGACGATTCCCGCGCTCGCCGCGTCGTGGTGACGCGACGAGACGGGGACGAGGTCGCCGAGGCTGTGCACCTGCGAAGGGGCCTGCCCTTCGGTCACTGCACCTTCTCCCAGCCACGCTTCGGGGCGCGGCTGCCGACGCCGGCACCGGCCCGCTTGTCCTTGCTCCGGTAGACGATGTACGGCCGGGTGAGGTAGCCGACCGGGGCGGAGAAGACGTGCACCAGCCGGGTGAACGGCCATAGCGCGAACAGGATGCAGGCGAAGACGGCGTGCAGCTGGAAGCCGAGCGGGACGCCGGCCATGTAGGTGGGGTCGGGGTTGGCCGAGAAGAACCCGCGGTACCACAGCGAGACGTTCTCGCGGTAGTTGAAGTGCTCGCCGCCGGACGAGCCGAGCCCGAAGAGGCTCGACGCCACCGTGTTCCACATACCGAGCAGGATCACCAGGCCGAGGAAGAAGTACATCGTCTTGTCCATCGGGGTCGTCGCGGAGAAGACCGGTCCGACGGTGCGGCGGCGGTAGATCAGGATGGTCATGCCCGCCAGGGCCGCGGCGCCGGCGAGCAGGCCGCCGGTGAGGGCGAGCCAGTGGTAGGCACTCTCGCTGATGCCGACGGCGTCGGTCCACGACTTCGGGATGAGCAGGCCGATGATGTGGCCGCCGACGACCCCGAGCATGCCGAAGTGGAACAGCGGGCTGCCCCACCGGAGCAGGCGCGTCTCGTAGAGCTGCGAGCTGCGGGTCGTCCAGCCGAACTTGTCGTAGCGGTAGCGCCAGAAGTGTCCGACGATGAAGATCGCGAGGCACAGGTAGGGGAAGATCACCCAGAGGAAGACGCTCATGAGGGGGCTCCTACGTGGGACGACCGCGACGAATGAGCCTGGTCGTGCCGAACGGGGGTCAGAGTGAGCGGAGCGAACTCCGCGTTGTGCGGGGGGGACGTGGGGGGCGCCGCCCCCCCCGGGGGGGGGGGGCTGGCAGAAGGGTCGGGACCGCCCGCCGCCC